>JANLSK010000240.1:0-17738 GCA_031362415.1 Actinomycetes bacterium
CCGCGCGCCACGGCCGTCGTCGCCGACTTCCACGATCTCCCGTTCTCGAACGGGTACTTCGACGTGGTGTTCATCGCCACCGCGATCCACCACACCTGGCATCCCGAACGGGTGCTTCGCGAGCTGTTTCGCGTGGCAGCCCCGGGTGGGATCGTGATCGTCCACGACGAGCCCGTCAGACGAACGTGCTGCTTCTACGCCTTTCGCAGCAACCGCTCCGAGGCCTTCACTGCCTTCGAGGCCCACCTCGACAGCCGCGGTCTCCTACCCACGATCTCGTCACCGTTCTGGGGATCACGGCCCGAGGAGGTGTTCGGGATGACCGAGAACGATCGGATCCCGCTCGATCTGTTTCTCACCGAGTTCGAGCGCCACGGCACCGTCGAAGCACTCCAGCTCACCAACGAGCAGCAGGTGGGTCGATTCGAGCACGAGATCCTGGCCCTCACCGGGTCCGGGGATGCCGCCCAGGGCGCCGTCTTCGACCTGCTCGTCCACGCCATCGATGACGCGCACCCTCACCTCGGCGAGCTCGAGCACCTGCTCGGCTACCAGATGCCGACCGTGGGCGAGATCCATGCCGTCGCCCGAGCGGTGTCGTCCACCCTGGCCTCACTCCGCAACGCCGATACCGACGCAGACCGCGATCGAGTTCTGGCCGATCTCTTCGGCGCCAGCCTCACCGCCATCGTTCGTCGCGCTCCCGCGACCGCTGCTGCGGCCCCGCAGACCCCAGCCCCGGTCCTGAGCGAATCGCACGACCACGGTCGACGCTGGTGGTGGCCCCGGCGCACGCCGTCGCCCAGCCCGTCGCCCAGCCCGTCGCCCCCTGAGCGCTTTCGCCGCCCCATGACCGAGCGCGCCGACGGTCTCTGGATCGAAGCCGAGGGCTCCCCCGCGGTGGCGAGCCGACTCACGTCGACGTTGCTGCCCGACGTGTTCCGGGCCGAGAACCGTGATCGTCTGGCCACGTGGTTCCCCATCGACGACTGGCTCGTCAACGACGAGGCCAACGGTGCCATCTCGCTCGTCAACCTCAACGCCCGGAGCCGGGTCGTGCTCGGGCTTCGCGCCTCCGATGTCGTGCTGTTGTTCCGCTACTACGCCGTCCTCGGAGACGGGCGGCCCATCCGGGTCCGGGTGAGCGCCGGTGACGCGGTTCTCGGCGATCAGCTCGTTCCCCTGCAAGAGACCCGCCTCCTGCGCGCCGTCCTCCCGAGCGCCGAGCCCGAGGTCGCCGTCGAGATCCTCGACCTCGAGGGTCGCGTGGCGGCAACCGGCTGGCAGCTTCGGGTCAGCGTGTTCCAACTCGTCCGACCGCACCGATCAGGGAGCGAGACATGAGCGTGGTCGAAGTCGACCGGACCCACCCCGATGTTGCCCGGGTGACCATGAACGACCCCGAGCGGTACAACGCGCTCAGCTCGGCGATGGTGCTAGCGCTTCGGGACGCGCTTCGCGACATCAAAGCCGATCGGGCGGTGCGGGCCGTGGTGCTCACCGGCAGCCCCACCGGGCGGGGGTTCTGCGCCGGAGCCAACCTGGCCGGTGACGAGGAACTCCCGGCCGAGGCTCGCGACCGGGGACCCGTCGGGCTGGTGCAGGTGATGCAGGAGCAACTGGCCGATCTGATGCTGGCCGTGCGCGAGCTGCCGAAACCGGTGATCGCCGCCGTCCAAGGAGCAGCCGTTGGCGGCGGCCTCGCCCTGGCGTTGGCCAGCGACCTGCGCGTCGCCAGTCCCGATGCCTTCTTCGCGTCCCAGTTCATTCGCGTCGGCCTGTCGAGCTGCGACGTGGGGACGAGCTACCTCTTGCCCCGTCTGGTGGGGCCCACCATGGCGGCCGAGCTCATGCTCACCGGCCGCCGGTTCGGTGCTGAGGAAGCGCAGCGGATCGGCTTGCTCAACCGAGTGGTCGAGCGACCGGTGCTCGTGGAGACCGCGCTCGAGCTGGCCGACATGATCATCGCCAACAGCGAGTTCGGCGTGACCATGACCAAGGTGGGTTTGTGGGCCAACCTCGACGCCCCCAGCTTGCGCCACGCCATCGAGCTCGAGAACCGGACCCAGGTGCTCGGCACGTTCACCGGGAACATGACCGAAGCCGCGGCGGCATTTCGCGAGAGGCGCGATCCGGTCTGGAAGCCCATGTAGGGCTGAGCACAGTCGCCCGCTCACTCCTGCGATGGGCGAGCAAGCATCACATCGACGATCTCGGCCATCCGGGTGGTCTCACCCTCGCGGGTCTGGCCCCCGGCGGCCATGAAGGCTCGCATGGACGCCAGGTGCGCACCACCGGCGGTGAGACGGCCGAGGTGGTCGGTTTCCACCGTCAACACCGGTGTGGGATCACCGAGCGACGCGTCGACCACCTGCTTGGCCGCGGCGATCGACGCTGCCGGCATCGCCCCGATCCGGCGGGCCACGGCCATCGTGTGGGCAACGAGTGACTCCGAAGGCACCAGGGCGTCGAGCCAACCCAGGGTGCGAGCCTCGACAGCATCGGCGTCGCGCCCGGTGAGGATCAGCTCGAGTGCCGGACCCCGGCCGATGATCCGCGGAAGGCGGGTCGAGCCCCCGGCTCCCGGGAGGATGCCCATCGCCACCTCGGGCTGGCCGATCACAACCTTGGGCGAGCCGTAGCGCAGATCGAGCGCCGACAGGAACTCGGCGCCCCCACCCCGGGCAGCACCGTCGATCATCCCGATGCTGACGAAGGGCGCCTCGGTGATCCGCTGGAAGGCCGCGGCGGCGATGTTCGGCGCGGCGGCCGGCTCGTGATCGTGGACGGGGATCGCGAGCAACGCTTCGACATCGCCGTGCATGAGAAAGAAATCGGGGTCGGCGCTGCCGAACACGACGACCCGCACGTCGGTCTCGGTGGCAAGCGCGTCGAGGAGCCCCAGCAGCCCCATGATGAACGGACCGTCGACCAGGTTCGTGGGCGGGTGGTCGATCGTCACCAACACCACAGGTCCTTCGGTCGAGACCCTCAGCGGCCCGTACCGGTCGTGCATGCGTCCCCCCGTGGTCGGTCGGCCATCCCCGGCCGACAAGGTATGGCCCGCAACCGGAGAGCGCCACAGCCGAGGAACGCACGGCCACGTAGTGTGCGGCGACGCGGCGCGACCAGCGTGGTGCGCACGAATTCTGGGACGAGACCAATGAGCGCAACGACCTTCGGGGACATCATCTTCGAGATCGGCGACGACCATGTGGCCACCATCACGCTGAATCGGCCCGACCAGCTCAACTCGTTCACCGAGCGGATGACCGCCGAGATCGCCCAGGCGTGGGGAATAGCGCGCGACACCGACGCCGTGCACGCCGTGGTGCTCCGGGCTGCGGGCGAGCGGGCGTTCTGCACGGGCATCGACATCAAGGGCGGCATGTGGTGGGGCCACCTCAACGTCTGGAACCAGAACGACCCGGGTACGGCGCTCGGACCCAAGCACCATCAGGTCTGGAAGCCGGTTGTCGCCGCCATTCACGGGATGTGCGCGGGCGGCGCCCAGTACTTCGTGAACGAGGCCGACATCGTCATCTGCTCCGACGACGCCACGTTCTTCGACCCGCACGCCAACGGGGGCATCGTGTCGGCGTTGGAGCCCATCGGCATGCTCCATCGAGGCGTCCCCCTCGGCGACGTGCTCCGCTGGGCCTTGATGGGCAACGAGGAACGCATCACCGCCCCCACCGCGCTGCGCCTCGGTCTGGTCAGCGAGGTCGTCGAACGGGTCGCGCTCTGGGACCGGGCGCACGAGATCGCAGCCGACATCGCGGCCCGGCGCCCCGAGGCCGTGCAGGGCACGGTCCGGGCCATCTGGGAGTCGATCGACATGCCCCGGCACATGGCATTGCAGAACGGCCTCGCCTACACACACATCGGCAATCCCCCGCCCGGCGAGCGGCCCCCTCGAGCGCCCAACCGGGAACCGCGATTCCGGTAGCTGCTGACAGCCGCGCGTCCGGGGCTCTCCGGGGTCGTCAGAGCTCCGCCCTGATCGACCAGAGGTGCGGGAAGGGCGGGCGGAACAAGGTGGAGCGCAGGTACTCGGCGCCGCTGGAACCACCCGTGCCCGCCTTGGTGCCGATGGTGCGCTCGACCATGCGGACGTGGCGATAGCGCCATTCCTGGAGCCCCTCGTCCAGATCCACCATGCGCTCGCTGACCGTCGCCGCCTCGCCTCCTGCCCGATACACGGCCAGGAGCGCGGCGTCGGCGTCAGCATCCGTAGGCTCGATCTCGAAGCCCTGGGAGCCGAGGTACACCCGGAACGAGTCCCACAGGCTGGGACGGCTCCAGGCCGCCTCGATACGAAGACGGGCTGGCGTCCCGGGCCCGAATTGCTCGACGGCTCGGGGATCACGCTGGCCGACGACGGCTTCCAGCTCTCGGAACTGGGCCGACTGGAACCCGCTGGCCGCCTCGAGCCGGGGCCGAAACCCGCCGAAGGACATCGGCGTCATCGTCTCGAGCACGTCGACCTGACCGACGATCGTCTTCAGGATCGTCAGTATCCGCTTGAACGCCTGCAGGGCCAGCCCGCCATTGCCGGCCTCCAACGATCGCTGCAGCAACGCCAGCTCGTGCAGCACCTGCTTGAACCACAGCTCGTACACCTGGTGCACGACGATGAACAGCAACTCGTCGTGCTCGTCACTCACCGGCCGTTGGCAGCCCAGGAGCTCATCGAGCGCCAGGTACGACGAATAGGTGACGGCCTTGGCCTGTTCCACCGTGAGCGCCTTTCGGAGTTACTTCACGGCCAGGGCGTTGGGCGGCGATGCGACGCCACCGGTGAGGTTGAGGGGAGCCGACGTGAGCAGGAACTCGTAGACGCCATCGGCCGCGCAGTCGGTGGCCAGCGCGTCGAGATCGAAGAACTCGCCGATCGGGATTCCCAGCAATGCCAACAGGTTTCCGTGCAGGAACAGGACGGGCGTGTCGGCCGTCCCCGAGAACAGGGCCGCGCGAGCAGCGGCGTCGAGCCCCGTGGTGGTCGGCAACACCTCCAGCGCCGGATTGTCGGCCGCCACGGCGGCGACGTGAAGGTCCCAGAGCATCGCCGCGCACTCGGTTCCGTTCCTCAGGCCGCACGAGTGCAGGTCTCCCGTGGCCACGGCGGATCGGCCGGCGGAGTCGAGCCCGCGGTACCAGTCGAGCCAGCCCGTCCTGATGAGCAGGATGTCACCGGTCTCCACCTCAACTCCTTGGGCGACGAGGCATTCGAGCACGTCGTCGGGTTCGATGATGTCGGGCTCACCCGGCTGCAGCGGTCGTCCGATGGACTGGCGGTACCGGGCCACGTCGGCCAGCACGCCTCGGCCCACCAGTCCCTTGCGCGCCCAGTGGTGCACGCCGTGGGTCTCGTCGGCGACCCCGTTGTAGAAACCGAGCTGGAGGCTGCGGATGTGACGGAAGCCGTCCCACTGGGTGCTGCGCTGCGGATTCCAGTCGACGAGCTCGTCGTCGTGGCCGACATCGTGGGCCAGCCAGGTCACGTCATGGCGATGAGCCCGTCGCCCGAACAACGGAGGCTCGGGCAGGTCGAGATCGAGGTTCAGCGAGAACGTCCGTCCCCGGTGCACCAAACTCGCGCCCCTGACGGCGCGCTCGGCCGTGAGCAGGTTGAGACAACCCAGCGCGTCGTCGGCACCCCAGATCCCCCAGGACGAGCCGGCAGGAGCGTCGGTGCGGGAACACAGCTCGGCGTAGCTGGGAAGGTCGGCCATCGTGTCCCTCTCGCGGGTCGGCCCGAAAGGCTCCGGGCCGTTCGACGGTCGGACGGGCGCCCTGCGATCATGACCGACATCAGCCCCGAAGTCCCGTCCCGAAGCCCCGCCCCAGGGTCCCGACCCGAAGCCCGGAGCCCGGGCCCACCCAGCCCAGGAGCACCGATGAACCTTCCCCTGCAAGGCATTCGTGTCGTAGAAGTGGCGGCATGGACGTTCGTTCCCGCCGCGGGCGCGTTGCTCGCCGATCTCGGCGCCGACGTCATCAAGATCGAGCCCCCCACCGGCGATCCGCAGCGCGGCCTGGCCAACATGCTCAATCTCTCGAGCAACGGCCCCAACCCGTTCACCGAGGTTCCGAACCGGGGAAAGCGCAGCGTCACCCTCGACCTCACCAATCCTGGCGGTCGGGAGACGCTGCTCAAGCTGGCCGGCAACGCCGACGTGTTCCTCACGAGCTATCTGCCCCAGTTGCGCCGGAAGCTGCGGATCGATGTCGACGACGTGCGCGCCGTGGCCCCGGGCATCATCTACGTGCGAGGCAGCGGCTGGGGCTCCGAGGGCCCGATGGCCGAGACCGGCGGGTACGACCTGGCCTCGGCCTGGGCCAGTAGCGGCATGGCGTATCGGCTCACCCCGCCCGGCGGCGAGCCCCCGTTCCAGCCCCCCGCGTACTACGACCTCCAGGGCGCCAACACCATCGCCGGAGCCATCGCCGTGGCCCTGTTCAAGCGCGAGCGCACCGGCGAGCCTTCCGAGGTCGACGTGTCGCTTCTGAACGTGGGTATGTGGTCGCTCGCCCCCGACATCGTCGGCGCGCCGT
This sequence comes from Actinomycetes bacterium, assembly GCA_031362415.1. Lineage (GTDB taxonomy): Bacteria > Actinomycetota > Acidimicrobiia > IMCC26256 > VFJJ01 > VFJJ01. The sequence continues at coordinate 6,559 of JANLSK010000240.1, forward strand.
ATGTCGACGACTTCATGCGTCTCGACCGCAAGGCCGCGGGCAACCCCATCACCAACGGGTACCGGACGGGCGACGGTCGCTGGCTGTACCTCGTGTTGCTGCAGGCCGACCGGTTCTGGGCCGAGTTGTGTGGTGTGCTCGACCGCCCCGACCTCGTCGACCACCCGAAGTTCGCCAATGCCATGGTGCGCTTCGAGAATCGCGTCGAGTGCGTGGAGGTGCTCGATGCCGTGTTCGCCTCGCGCACGCTCGACCAGTGGCGCGAGCGGTTCCATGGCTTCAGCGGCGTGTGGGCTCCGGTGTTGTCGTTCGTCGACCTCCACGAGCACGAGCAGGTGGCGGCCAACGGCTACCTCCCGGAGATCGATGATGGCGCCGGTTCGCCGTTCCGCTTGGTGTCACCGCCGATGCACTTCGACGGTGTTCACTCCGCACCTCGCACCCGGGCGCCGGAGCTGGGCCAGCACACCGAGGACGTGCTGCTGGAAGCGGGCTTCGAGTGGGACGAGATCAGCGCGCTGCGCGAGCAGGGGGCGCTCGGGTAACGGCGGCTCACGGGCCCGGAGAGCTCGGATCGATGGCCACGCCTGCGCCCATGGCCGCTCCCCCACCCATCGCCGCTCAGCGAGCGGCCGAGCTTGCGGCCGAGCGCTCGGTGTTGCGTGAGCGCTGGTACCGCGAGGGCTTCTACAGCGCCTCGACGCTGGCGCAGCTCATGGCCGACGGGGCTCGGCGCTTCCCGGATGCCACGACGATCTTCCACGGATCAGACCGTCCCGCTCGGATTGATCTGCGCACGATGCACGAGCGCAGCATGGGCCTGGCTGCAGGACTGGCCGGGTTGGGCCTGGGGCCCGGCGACACACTGGCCATCCAGGTACCCAACTGGCTCGAAGGGGCTCTCACGTACCAGGCCGCGATGCAGCTCGGCGTGGTCATCGTGCCCATCGTGCACATCTACGGTCCGGCCGAGGTGGGGTTCATTCTTCGCCAGTCCGGTGCTCGGGCGTTCGTGGTCCCCGACCGCTGGCGGAGCATCGACTATCTCGAGCGCTTCGAGGCCCTCAGCTCGGTGCCCGAGCTCGAGCACCTGATCGTGATCGGCGATCGACGCCCCCCGGGAGCGCACGACTGGAACGCGCTCGCCGCCACATCGTCGGAGGGGTTCGCACCTCCCGGTGCGGCAGCAGATCCCGACGACGTGTGCCTGCTCATCTACACATCGGGCACGACCGCCGAACCCAAGGGGGTACAGCACACGCACAACACACTGGCAGCCGAGGCCCGGGGCAACGCCGGGCTGTTGGGCCAAGCCGACGACTCCGTGTACCTGGCCGCGTTCCCGGCCGGCCACATCGCCAGCGTGCTGCAGCTCCTGCGCACCTTCGTGAACGGCACCACGAGCATCGTCCTCGACCAGTGGGACCCCGCTGCTGCGGCGTCACTGGTCGCCGAACACCGGGTCACCAACACCGCCGGGGCCCCCTTCCATCTGTCGTCGCTTCTCGAGGCGGCCCGTACCGGCGGTCACGCGCTCACGAGCCTGCGCAACTTCATGGTCGGCGCCGCCAGCGTGCCCCCGGCCCTGGTGGAACAGGCCCATGCTGCCGGGGTCATCGCCTACCGGGCCTACGGCTCCACCGAGCATCCGGTGGCCACCAGTGGCCAGCCCGACGACAGCGCTGCCCAGCGATCGGAGACCGATGGCCGGCTCATGCCCGGCAACGAGATCCGCATCGTCGACGACGACGGTCGCGACGTGGCTGTGGGCCACGAGGGCGAGGTCGTCCTCCGTGGCCCCGAGCAGTTCGTGGGCTATCGCGACACATCGCTCGATGCGATCGCCTTCCTCCCTGGCGGCTGGTTCCGCACCGGCGACATCGGCCGTCTCGACGACGCCGGCTTCCTCACGATCACCGACCGTCTGAAGGACGTCATCATTCGCGGCGGCGAGAACATCTCGTCCAAGGAGGTCGAGGACATCCTCGCCCGCCATCCGTCTGTGTTGGAGGCAGCGGTTGTGGCGTTCCCCGACGAGCGCTACGGCGAGCGGATCGCCGCGTTCGTGATCACCCGCCCCGGCCAGACCCTCGACCCCGACGACGTTCGCCGCCATTTCGCCGAGGCCGGTGTCGCCCGCCAGAAGACCCCCGAGCGCCTCGAGGTCGTGGCCGAGCTCCCCCGCAGCATGAGCGGCAAGGTCAAGAAGTTCGAGCTCCGCGCCCTGCTCCAGACCGACGAACCCCCTACGACCGCTACGACCTGAGGTGCTCGGCCACTCAGTCGGAACTGCCTCCCTCGTCGTCGGTCGGTAATATAGGTGAAGGTTTTTTCACTCAGGCCCTCGCAGGGATCGCGGACGGAGACTCGACGATGAACAGCGACTGGGACCAGCGCCTCGGGTTCTGGTGGATCGCCGAGGACCACCCCGAAGCTCCGGCCGTCCTCGCATCTCCCACTGGGCCGTCGACCTACGCCGAGCTTGCCGGCCGGGCCCATCAGCTGGTTCACCTGTTCCGCGCCCGGGGTTTGCAGCCCGGCGATTCGATCGCCGCGATCGCGCCCAACAGCGTGCCCATCATCGAACTGTCGCTCGCTTGCCACGAGGCGGGTTGGTACTTCATCCCGCTCAACACGTACCTCACCGCGGCCGAGACGGCAGCGATCCTGGCGCACTCGGGTGCGGCGGCTCTGGTGGTCCACGAGACGTTCGCCGACCTGGTCGACGAGATCCGCCGGGGCGGAACCACCGGTCAGGCCTTGTGTTTCGCCGTGGGTTCGATTCCCGGGGTGGAGTCGCTCGACGAGCTGCGAGGGCTGTACCCGACGACGGTCCCCACCGATCGTCAACCGGGGGGCCTGTTCACCTACACCTCGGGTACGACCGGCAGGCCCAAGGGAATCCGCCGTCCCATACCCGCCGGCGATCCCTCGGCGATCGCCAACGCCGCGTCGTTGTTCGGACGGGCCTTCGATTTCACGCCGTTCGACGGTCCCCACCTGGTGTCGACGGGCATGTACCACGGAGGCTCGCACAGCTTCTACCTGGGTGCACTGCAGGTCGGTCACGCCCTCGTGATCATGGAGCGCTTCGATCCCGAGGAGACGCTGCGCCTCATCGACGCTCACCGGGTCACATCGGCCTACATGGTGCCGACCCAGTTCCACCGACTGTTGCAGCTCCCCGCCGACGTCAAAGAGCGCTACGACGTCTCCAGCCTGAAGGCCGTGGTCCACTCGGCCGCGCCGTGTCCCCGTCACGTGAAGGAGCAGATGCTCGCCTGGTGGGGGCCGGTCATCTACGAGACCTACGGCGGCATGGAGGGCGCGGCCACCATCGCCAAGCCCAAGCGGTGGCTGGAAAAGCCCGGAACCGTCGGGCGAGCCGTCAAAGGCGTGACGGTGGCCATCCTCGACGCCGAGGGCAACGACGTGGCGGCGAACACCACGGGGTCGATCTACATGGCCACCACCGACGGCTTCTCGTATCACCGCGACGAGGACGGTACCCGTCAGGCCCACCAGGGCACGCTGTTCACCCTGGGCGACATCGGGTACCTCGACGACGATGGGTATCTCTTCATCCTCGACCGGGCCAAGGACATGATCATCACCGGTGGGGTCAACGTGTACCCGCAGGAGGTGGAGGGCATCGTGCTCTCGCACCCGGCGGTGTTCGACGCCGGGGTCATCGGCGTACCCGACGCCGACTGGGGCGAGCAGGTCAAGGCCGTCGTCCAGCTCAAGGATGGGCTGTCACCCACTCCCGAGCTGGCCGCTGAGATCATCGAGCACTGCCGGGCCAGCCTGGCCGCCTACAAGTGTCCGCGCACGGTTGATTTCCGCGATGACCTGCCCCGCACCGAGGCGGGCAAGCTCTACAAGCGCCTCATCCGCGACGAGTACTGGGCGGCGTCCGGCCGCAAGGTCTGACCCTTCCGAGGAGGCTGGTCCGGTCGCGGAGCGTGCGCCTTGTCAAGCGAAGTCCTGGCTCGCTCATTCGTCGATCAGGATCGCCCGCTCCGGGCACCCGGCAGCTGCCTTGCGGGCCTGCACCTCCAGGTTCGGGCTCAGTTGATCGACGATGACGTACGCGTGGCCGTCTTCGTCGCGCAGCGCGAAGACCTCGGGGGCCGCCAACGCACAGAGCGTGTGGCCCTGGCAGACCGACTCCTCGACCCGGACCTTCATGACCACACCTCACCAACGTCGATACGGCCCTGCCAGTCGACCAGGGCCTCTTCGACCCCGGCACCGAGGCGCCTTCCTGGCGTGAAGGTCGCCGGCACGTGTTGATATCCGTTGATGACGCCGATGCTCTCGTACTGCACCACTCCGTCGCCTTGGATCCGGTAGTCCGGCATGCGTTCGAGGATCTGCGTGAGCATGATCTTGAACCCCATCCGGGCGAGGTTCGAGCCGATGCAGCGATGCACGCCCATCCCGAACGCGGCGTGTCGGTTCGGCCAACGGTCGAGGAGGATCTCGTCCGGGTCGGGGAACACGGCCGGATCGTGGTTGCACAGCGCGTACGAGAGGAACACGCGGTCGAGCTGCTTGAACTCGAAGCCGGCCACCTCGCAGTCCTGGGTTATGGTGCGACCCCCGCCCTGGGCCGGGGTGAAGTAGCGGACGAACTCCTCGGTGGCGGTGTCGATGAGCCCCTCCTCGTGCAACAGCCGCTGGCGTTCGGCGGGGCGGGTGTCGAGCCAGTCGAGGCTGGCCGCCAGCAGCGACGTGGTGGTGTCGAAACCGCCGCCGATCAGCAGCGCGCAGGTGCCGATGATCCCCTCGTCGGGAAGCCGGCGACCGCTGAACTCGGCGTCGACGAGCGCCTTGATCATCCCCGGCTTGGGGTCGACCCGGATCTCGGCGACGCACTCCGCTAAGCGGGCGGCCATCGCCATGCTGCCCTGGATGACCCGTTCGAAGTCGGGGCTGGTCGGGGGCGTGTACACCTGGGCATGGGCGGGTTCGCAGTAGACGACCCAGTCGGCCAGGGGCAGGCCGAGCATCGCCATCGTCAGCACCGCAGGGGTGATGTTGGCGATGTCGTCCACGAAGTCGACACGGCCGGACTCGATGACGTCGTCGATGCAGGCCCGGTTGACGTCCTCGATCAGCGGCGCCCACATCTTCACCGCGGCAGGGGACAGGAAGGGGTTCAGCACCTTGCGATAGTCCAGCAGCTCCGGGGGGTCCATCTCGAGGAACCCGGCGTACGCGCCCTCCCGGGAGGGGATGGAGATCCCGTCGTAGCCGGGCTTGGTGCCATCGGAGTCCCGGTGGTTCGACACGAGATCGTGCCGCTTGGCCAGCTCGGTGAGCTGATCGTGGCCGGTGACGACCCAGTACCCGCCGTTGTTCGGGCTCCACGCGACCGGGCACGCCTCCCGTATGGCGTGGCCAACCTGCGGGAACTCCGCTCGGTACTCGGGCGTGTGCTGATTGAAGTCGACGACGACCCTGTTGTCGGGCATCTGCTTGCTGTCCGCCATTGGCACCCCCTGCTCGCTCTGACCGCGAGGTTAGTGGCCGTCTAGCGTTGGGCCATGGCCGCCATCACCCCATTCCGCATCGCCATCGACGACTCGGTGCTCGCTGACCTGCGCTCTCGGTTGGCCCACACCCGCTGGCCCGATCGGGAGGTCGTCGACGATTGGTCCCAAGGGATTCCCCTCGCATACGTGCAGGAGCTCGTGGCCTATTGGGCCGAGTCCTACGACTGGCGGGCCCGGGAAGCGGCGCTCAACCGATTCGACCAGGTCCGCGTGGAGGTGGACGGGCTCGGGATCCACGCCATCCATCAACGGTCGCCCCACCCGAATGCCCTCCCGCTGGTGCTGACCCACGGATGGCCGGGGTCCGTCGTGGAGTTCCACAAGGTGATCGAGCCGCTGGTCGACCCGGTGAGCCACGGGGGGGACGCCAGCGACGCCTTCCATGTGATCGCGCCGTCGCTGCCCGGGTACGGGTTCTCGGACAAGCCCAAGGAGGTGGGCTGCGGAGTCGAAAGAATCGCACAACTCTGGGATCAACTGATGGGCGCGTTGGGCTACGACCGCTATACGGCACAGGGTGGCGACTGGGGCGCGTTGGTGACGACGATGATCGGCCAGAACCACGCCGATCGGTGCGCTGCCATCCACGTCAACATGTGCGTGGCCGGACCCGACCCCGAGACCATGGGTGACCTCACACCGCAGGAGCAGGGTGCGCTCGCGTCGTTGGCGCACTACGACCGTTGGGATTCGGGGTATTCCAAGCAACAGTCGACCAGACCGCAGACGCTCGGCTACGGACTGACCGACTCGCCGGTCGGGCAGATGGCCTGGATCGTCGAGAAGTTCTGGAGCTGGATGGACTGCGACGGCCATCCCGAGAACGTCCTGACCAAGGACGAGTTACTCGACAACGTGATGCTGTACTGGGCTACGGCGTCGGCCACGAGCTCCGGGCGGCTCTACTGGGAGAGCTTCAACGGCGGGGCTGGCGGCTACGTGGCGTGCCCGACCGGCGTGGCGGTCTTCCCGAAAGAGATCATCCGCGCCTCGCGCCGGTGGGCCGAGAAGCGGTACAACGTGGTGCACTACACGGAGTACGACAAGGGCGGGCACTTCGCCTGCTTCGAACGCCCCGAGGTGATGGTGGACGAGATCCGCCAGTACTTCCGGGCGTTCCGGTAGTCGTCGAGGCACGTCGACCATTCGCGGGATGGGAACCCGGTTGGTCCGGGCCAGATCTGACCCCGACGCCGTTGGGCGCGCCCCCGCCGCCGAAGCGCCACGTTGCTCGGATCGTCAGCGTAAGTCTCCTCCAATCGTCAGAGTAGGGGTCCTCCGAGCCCGTTCTCACAGGGCGAGCTCGCCGGAGTGCACGAGGATTTCCTCGAGGTCGCGATCAGCGACCCGGGCCGGCTGATGGTCGAGCCCGGCGAAGGGCTGACACGCCTCCAATACGCGGAGGCGGTGTGCGCCGGCGGCATGCCCGTCGCCCTCCGCGTGAGCGGCGCAGCGAGGAACAGGTGGTTCGACGATTACGCGACCGCCTCGCTGCGCCGGGACGCGACGGGCGTCAGCCGTGTCCGGCTTCCTGCTCACCACCGGCGATACCTCATACCGCCACGACGACAAGATCCACGTCGTCCCCATCGATCGGCTCTGGCAACCAGCCCCAACACCGAAACCGACAGGGCGCACCCGATAGATATGGGTCGAGCTCCCGCGGGGCAGCAGTGTCGAGCATTGTGCACAACGACGTCACACACCGTGTCCAACTGCACACTGCTCGAATTCGGGCGCCTGTCACCGTCCCGCCTCCCAACACGGCCTGCGCCGGCTCGACCGCGGCCAGGTACATCTACCCCATGCGGGGAGCCAACACCGTCACCGCACGATGCTGCGGAATAGTGTCGAGGTCGTCGGTGATCGCCGGCGCATGATCGACACGAGCTGCTCCCACCGGGGCTGGAGGCCACGATGAACGTCGAGGACATGGTGCTGATCAGCATCGACGACCACGTGATCGAACCGCGTGACATGTTCGACCGGCACGTCCCGGCGAAGTACCGCGACCAGGCGCCCAAGCTGGTGATGGACACCGACGGCATGGAGCAGTGGATGTTCCAGGGGCAGGCGTCGAAATCGACCGGCCTCAACGCCGTGGTGAGCTGGCCCAAGGAGGAGTGGGGCCTCAACCCCACGACCTTCGCCGAGATGCGACCCGGCGCCTACGACATCCACGAGCGCGTCCGCGACATGAACTACAACGGGATCCTGGCGTCGATGTGCTTCCCCTCGTTCGCCGGCTTCAGCGGACGGTTCTTCAGCGAGTCTCCCGACAAGGATCTCGCCCTGGTGATGCTGCAGTCCTACAACGACTGGCACATCGACGAGTGGTGCACCGAGTATCCGGGCCGCTTCCTGCCTCTGGCGCTCGGACCGGTGTGGGATCCCGAGGCGCTCGCCGCCGAGGTGCGCCGGGTTGCCCGCAAGGGTTGCCGGGCGGTCACGATGCCCGAGCTCCCCCACATCGAGGGCTACCCCAGCTACCACGACCTCGAGTACTGGGGTCCGTTCTTCCAGGCCGCCTCGGAGGAGGGCGTCGTGGTGTGCCTGCACATCGGCCAGGGCTTCGGGGCCATCAAGTCGTCGCCGCTGGCCCCCATCGACAACATGATCATCCTCTCCACGCAGGTGTCGGCCATCGCGGCCCAGGATCTCCTCTGGGGCGGGGCGTTCTTCAACTACCCCGACCTCAAGGTGGCCTGGTCGGAGGGCGGCATCGGCTGGATCCCCTTCTATCTCAACCGTTGCGACCGGCACTATCTCAACCAGCGCTGGCTCGGTCACGACTTCGGCGACAAGCTGCCCAGCGACCTCTTCCGTGAGCACTCGCTGGCGTGCTACATCTCCGACCCCGCTGCACTCAAGCTGCGCAACGAGATCGGGATCGACACCATCGCGTGGGAGTGCGACTACCCCCACTCCGATTCGGTGTGGCCCGGCGCCCCCGAGTTCCTCATGGGCGAGCTCGAATCCGCATCCTGCACCGACGAGGAGATCGACAAGATCACCTGGCGCAACAGTGCCCGCTTCATCGACTACGACCCGTTCGCCATCATCCCGCGCGAACAGGCGACCGTCGGAGCGCTCCGGGCCCTGTCACCCGACGTCGACACGACGGTCCGGTCGCGAGCCGAGTGGCGCGAACTGTACGAGACGGCCGGTAGCCGTTGAGCCTCGATGGCGAGCAGCGTTTCGACATCCACACCGACCTCACGTCGCTCCTCGCGCTCGAGGAGCTCGATCGCGACCTCTACCGCGGCACGCACGCTCGCGCCGATAACGACCGGCCCACGCTCTTCGGGGGCCAGGTTGCCGCCCAGGCGTTGAGCGCAGCAGCGGCGACCGTCCCCGAAGGGCGCTTCCCCCACTCGTTGCACGGGTACTTCCTCCGTCCGGGGCGGCTCGACCGCGCCGTCATCCTGCACGTCGACCGCGACCGCGACGGGCGCTCGTTCTCGGCCCGCCACGTCGTGGCCAAGCAGGAGGGCGAGGTGATCTTCTCGATGCTGGCCTCGTTCCAGGGCATCGAGCCCTTCGCTGAGCTGTCGCCGACCATGCCCGAAGGCGTGCCCGGCCCCGACGGGTTGCCCGGGCGCCCCGTCGACCGCACGGCCGAGATCCGCGTCGTCGACGGCCAGCTCCCCGAGCGGGGTGTGAGGGGCCGAGCGTCGTCGCTGATGTGGGTGCGAGCCACCAGCCCCCTCCCCGACGATCCGGTCGTCCAGGCCTGTGCCCTCACGTATCTGTCCGACCTGGGCCACGGTTTCGGACGCCTGACCAATCCCGAGCTCACGGCCGGCGGCCCCAGTCTCGACCACGCGGTCTGGTTCCATCATCGCGTTCGCGCCGACGACTGGCTGCTGCTCGACCTCGTCCCCGCCAAGGGCGTCGGAGGCCGTGGCATGTACCACGGATCGATCTTCGATGCCCACGGCACCCTGGGAGCAATGGTGAGCCAGGAGTCGCTGTTGTCGAGGCGGGCGCAACGGCCCTGAGCCTCTGCGGGGGGTATCCTCAGGGAGTCCACTTGCAACGAAAGGCGCGCCCATGCTGAGCTCCGACACCCTCTTGATCTCGGTCGACGACCACGTCGTCGAGCCTCCGCACACCTTCGTCGACCACATCGAGCCAAAGTACCGCGACATGGCGCCCCGGGTGGTCGAGCAGGAGCCCGGTGTCGAGGGCTGGCTCTGGGAGGGTCGCTTCGAGCCCATCATGTTGCAGGGCAACTCCCAGACCCGTCGCTTCAGCGGTTCGGGCACGGGCGACGAGCTCTTCTCGCGCTGTTACGACGACATGATCCCCGCGGCCTTCGACGTGCACGAGCGGGTCAAGGCCATGGACGAGGACGGTGTCACCGCGCAGGTCCTGTTCCCGCAGTTCCCGCGCTTTGCCGGCACCCGCTTCCTCGAGGCGAACGACAAGGACTATGCGCTGGCCTGCGTCCGGGCGTGGAACGACTGGATGCTCGACGAGTGGGCGGCGAGCTATCCCGACCGGTTCATCCCGCAGAGCATCGTTCCCCTGTGGGATCCGGCACTGGCCGCGGCCGAGATGTACCGGGTGGCCGAGAAGGGCTCGCGAGCCATCGCCTTCACCGAGAACCCGTCGCCCCTCGGGCTGGGCTCGTTCATCAGCGGTGCATGGGAGCCGGTGTTCGCCGCGGCCGACGACACCGGCCTCGTGATCAACATGCACATCGGCACCTCGTCGAACCTGCTCGTGCAGCCCTCGCCCGACGCTTCCCCGTCGATCGGCATTGCGCTGTGCGGCGTGAACTCCATGGCTGCCTTGGGCGACCTGCTCTACTCCGGTCAGCTCAACAACTACCCGAACTGCCGCATCGCCCTCTCCGAAGGCGGCGCCGGATGGGTTCCCTACGCCTTGGAGCGTCTCGACTACACCTGGGAGCGCAGCCGCTATGACGGAGTCAACTGCACCATCAGCCCCAGCGAGATGTTCGCCCGCCAGGTCTGGGTCTGCATGGTCGCCGACCGCTACGCCATCGTGAACCGGCACCTCATCGGGCTCGACAAGCTCATGTGGGAGAGCGACTTCCCCCACAACGACGGCAACTGGCCCAACAGCCGCAAGGTTCTCGCCGAGGCCGTACTCGATGTCCCCGACGACGAGGTGCGCATGATCGGCGAGCTCAACGCCCGCCGGCTCTACAACTTCGGCGTCTGAAGCTTCGGCCGACTGCTTTTGGCTCGACGTACCTGCGGGCAGCGAGCCGAGCATTGTTCACAACGACGTCAAATACCGTGTCCTACTGAACAATGCTCGAAATCGGGCGTCATGACGAGCCCTCCGATCGCAGCACCCGCTTGAGGATCTTCCCGGCCGCGTTTCGGGGGAGCTCGTCCACGAAGTGGAACACCGCGGGGATCTTGTGCGAGGCCAAACGGCCCCGGCACAGCTCGCGCAGCGATTCATCGGTGGCCGACTCGTCGCGACGCACCACGTGGGCGTGCACGATCTCGCCCCAGTGCTCATCGGGTTGGCCGACCACGGCCACCTCGATGAGTGCCGGATGTTCCATGAGCACCGACTCCACCTCGATCGGGTAGATGTTCTCGCCACCCCGGATGATCATGTCCTTGCTGCGTCCGG
>JANLSK010000080.1:0-4886 GCA_031362415.1 Actinomycetes bacterium
GGCCTTCATCCCGCACGCGGCGTTGCTGCGTCAGGCTTTCGCCCATTGCGCAAGATTCCCCACTGCTGCCTCCCGTAGGAGTCTGGGCCGTGTCTCAGTCCCAGTGTGGCTGATCGTCCTCTCAGACCAGCTACCCGTCGACGCCTTGGTGGGCCATTACCCCACCAACAAGCTGATAGGCCGCGAGACCCTCCCGCAGCGGAATCCTTTTCGTCCTCTGACCATGCGATCTGATGACGACATCCGGTATTAGCAGTCGTTTCCAACTGTTATCCCGGTCTCCGGGGCAGGTTTCTCACGTGTTACTCACCCGTTCGCCGCTAATCATTCCCCAGTGTTGCCACTGGTTGGGATCCGCTCGACTTGCATGTGTTAGGCACGCCGCCAGCGTTCGTCCTGAGCCAGGATCAAACTCTCCATCGAAAAAATGATCCCCGTCGCCACCGAGAGACCCGGTTGCGGCGTGGATTCGAAGAAGAGCAACCACGTTCGCAATCCACAAGGGATTGGATTGTGGCCACCCAGCGCAGACGCTGGTCCTTCGACCCACCGAGGTGGATCGGAACCGTTGTCCTTGCATTGAGCTGTTTGGGTTCTTGAGGGTTGACCCCTCTCCTTACCCGCACTTGCTGTTGGCTGAACTATTCCGTTTTCAAGGAGCGACTGCCATGGCAGAGCCGAAGATGGTTGCCTGGCCGACACACCGTCAGCGGGGGTGGGCTCACAAGGAGGCACCGACGCTCGTTCGTGTCAGGTGCTGCGTACTGGTGGAGCGCTCAAGGGTTGAGAACGCTCATCCGCCCGATTGTTCCGGCTGTGTACCAATCCGGTCCGGTGGGCGGAGGGGTAATCTACACGGTGTCGCAGTCGTTGTCAACTCGGAGCCGAGATTCTCGTCCGAAGGGTCCAGACGGTGATTCGGGGTTTCCGGGCTGCGCTGACCGGCGAGATCGTAGCCGGGCTCAGGGCCCTGGCTCGTACCGGGCCCACTTTCGTTTGCCCACTTGGACGACGAGGTTGCCGAGGCTGGCGGCCGGGAGATCGTGCTCGGCGTCGGTGATCCGCTCGCCGTCGATGCGCACGGCTCCTCCGGCGATCTGCCGACGGGCGTCGCCATTGCTCGTGACCAGGCCGGCAAGGGCCAGGAGCCGCACCAGTCCGATGCGCCCGTTGGTGATCTCGGTGGGAGCCACCACGGTCGTGGGGATCTCGTCGGGGCGACCACCGGACTTGAACACCTGGTCGAACGCGACCTCGGACGCGCCCGCGGCGTCAAGACCGTGGTAGAGCGCGACCACGGTACGGCCCAGGAGCCGTTTCGCTGCGTTCGGATGGAGCGAGCCGGAGGCGAGCGCCGCTGTGGTGGCTGCGATCTGGTCGGGATGCCAACCGGTGGCCAGCTCGAGGTAGCGGGGCAAGAGGGTGTCGGGGATGCTCATGAGTTTGCCGAACTGCTCGGACGGCGCCTCGGCGATCCCGATGTAGTTCCCCAGGGACTTCGACATCTTCTTGACCCCGTCGAGCCCCTCGAGCAACGGCGTCGTGAGAGCGATCTGAGGCTGCTGGCCCTCGGAGCGCTGGAGGTCGCGGCCGACCAGGAGGTTGAACACCTGGTCGGTTCCCCCGAGCTCGACGTCGGCGCGCACGATCACGGAGTCCCAGCCCTGCATCAGGGGGTACAGGAACTCGAGGATCGAGATGGGCTGCCCGCCGGTGTACCGGTTGTGGAAGTCGTCGCGCACGAGCATGCGTGCCACGGTGTAGCGCGACGTGAGGGCCAGGACGTCGGCGATGCCCATGGCGCCCAGCCATTCGGAGTTTCGACGGATCTCGAGGCGCTCGGGCGCGGGATCGAGGATGCGCTGAACCTGCTCGATGTAGGTCGCGGCGTGGCGTTCGACTTCCTCGACCGAGAGCTGGGGCCGGGTCGCCGATCGTCCACTCGGATCGCCGACGCGAGCGGTGAAGTCTCCGATGATGAGGACGGCGCAGTGCCCGAGGTCCTGGAACTGTCGGAGCTTGCGCAACACGACCGCGAAGCCCAGATGGATGTCGGACGCGGTGGGGTCGATCCCGAGCTTGACGCGCAGCGTGCGTCCTGCCGCCAGACGATGGCGGAGCTCGTCAGCCGAGACGAGGGCTGCGGACCCTGAGGTGAGGAGTTGCATCTGCTCGTCGACGCCGATCCCGACCATGGTGGGCGACGGTAGCAACCCGGCCCCCGGCTCGGAGAACATGTTTCGCCACCGCCGGCCCCACATGACACCGGGGCTTCATTGCCGATCGGTACGATCGGGGGCAGATGCCGTCAGATCCCCCTGTTCGCAGCGGCGCCACCGATGCCGCGCCCCATCGTCGCCGTCTGGCCACACGCCGCCTTCGGGCTGCGGCCGCCGTGGCAATTGCGGCGGTGGTGGCCACGGCGTGTGACGGGCTGTACCGCTACGACGTCGAGGTCGAGCAGCAGGACTTCACCAACGCCCAACCGTCGACCATCTTCGCCCGGGACGGCACACCCATCATCACGCTCAAAGCCGAGGAGAACCGCACCAAGATCGATCTCATCGACATGGGTGAGGATCCTCGGTGTCGGGCCCTGGAGAAGCCGCTCGAGACGCAGGTCGATTGCGGCACGGTCGTCAACGCGGTCGTCGCCATCGAGGACGAGCGCTACTGGGACCATCAGGGCATCGACGTCAAGGCCCTCCTGCGGGCGCTGGTGCGAAACGCCGAGGAGGGCGCGATCGTCGAGGGCGGCTCGACGATCACCCAGCAGTGGGTGAAGAACCAGATCCTGAGCGATGAGCAGACCGCCGGGCGCAAGGCCCGTGAGGCGATCACCGCCCTCCAGGTCACCCAGAAGTTTCCCAAGGAGTACGTGCTCGAGAGCTATCTGAACACGATCTACTTCGGCAACGGGCAGTATGGCGTGGAGGCCGCGGCCCTCTACTACTTCGGCGAGCACGCCAAAGATCTCAGCGTCGCCCAAGCCGCGCTCATCGCCGGGTTGCCCAAGTCCCCGTCGACGCTCGACCCCTACACGAACCCCGAGGACGCCCGGGCCCGACGCAACCTCGTCCTCGACGCCATGCTCGAGCAGGGCTACATCTCCAAAGAACGCTACGACGAGGCCAAGATCACCCCCATCGGGGGCCCCACGCTCGCCTCGATCAGAGGGCTCGACGGGCGCCTTCACCTGCGCCCGGGCGAGCTGCTCGACCACAGCCCGTCCAACGTCGACTACCCAGCGCCGCACTTCGTCGACGCCGTCAAGCGGTGGATCCTCAACGATCCCGAGTTCGGGCGGGCCCTCGAGACCCATGGCTACGAGGACACCAAAGAGGTGCGGGAGGACCTGCTCTTCCGCCAAGGCCTGCGCATCACCACCACCGTCGACCTCGGGCTGCAGGCGCTCGCCGAGCAGGCGATGGAGGGCGTGCTCCCCGACCCGGCCGAGCAATGGCCCACCGCAGCTCTGGTGACGGTCGACCCGCTCACCGGCGAGGTGTTGGCCATGGTGGGTGGCCGGGCCGGCTACTTCGGCACCGACCCCCGCGCCAAGTTCGACTTCGCCAGCGTCGGCCGCCGCCAGACGGGCTCGTCGTTCAAGACGTTCGTGCTCGCCGCGGCCCTCGAGCAGGGCATCCCGCCGCTGACCCAGGTCGATTCCACGTCACCGGCGCGCATCCCGCTCCCCGACGGCACGTTCTGGGAGCCCCGCAACGCCGAGGGCAGCGGCCATGGCATGGTCGACCTCATCGAGTCGACCCGCTCGTCGATCAACGCTGCCTACGCCAACCTGATCGTGATGGTCGGCCCGGAATACGCGGTCAACGTGGCCAAGAAGCTGGGTATCGAGTCACCCATGCAGCCGTACTACTCGTCGGTCCTGGGCTCGAACGAGGTGACGCCCCTCGACATGGCGACCGCCTACGCCACGCTCGCCAACGACGGTGTTCGCAACGACAACACGTTCGTGCTCAGCGTCACGACGGCGAGTGGGCGGGAGATCTACGACCACACGCCCACGGCCGAGACGGCGGTCAAGCCCGAGACCGCCCGCACGGTGAGCCAGATCATGACCCAGGTGATCTGCTGCGGAACCGCCGCCCGTCGCGGCCCGCTCCCCGACGGACGACCGGCGGCCGGCAAGACCGGCACCAACCAGGACTACAAGGACGCCTGGTTCGTGGGCTACACCTCGTGCTTCGGCGCCGACGAAGGCGATCGCTGCCTCTCGACGGCGGTGTGGGTCGGCTTCGGCGACCGGCCCCGACCCATGCAGCCCCCGGCCACGCCGATCAAGGTCTTCGGCGGCACCTATCCCACCCAGATCTGGCACGACTTCATGGCGGCCGCCCACGCCGGCCATGAGATCCTTCCCTTCGCCGAGATGCCGCCGTGGGCGGTGCCGGTGACGACCACCACCCAGGCCCTGCCCATCTCGCTCCCGAGCGTCGTCGGCCTGCCCGTCGAGGAAGCCCGGACCGCCCTGCGGGCGGCGGGGTTCAGCTCGATCACCGAGCTCCAGCGCCTCGCCGGGCCCGAGACGGTTCCCGGGACGGTGCTGGCCCAGGAACCGGCGCCCGGGTTGTTCTTCATGCCCGACACCACGATCGCCCTCGACGTGGCCACGGCGTCGCCGGTGGTGCCGAACGTGCTGGGCAAGACGACCGCCGAGGCCCGGACCGCCGTGGAGGCCGCCGGGTACGTCATGCAGGTCCAGGTGGAGCTGCGCGCCGGAGCTCTCGATACCGAAGCCGGGCGGGTCTGGCGCTCGGTGCCCGCAGCCGGCACCCCCACGGCTGGGGGAACCACCGTCGTGCTGACCGTCAATCCCGAGCTCCCCACGACGACGCCGACACCCACCTCGTCGAGATGCGCCA
>JANLSK010000114.1:0-13982 GCA_031362415.1 Actinomycetes bacterium
CAACGCAGGTAGCTCCCGTCGTCGGCGGGAGGCGCGGGCGGTGTGAGGCTGAAGAACGCTGCCTTGACCCTGATCGTGATGCCAGACCTCCGGATCCACCGGCTCTGTGCCGCGGCCGGCCCGGGGGCCACCGTGCCACCACTCGATCTCGAAACTCAGGTTATGGAACCGGCCGCTCTGCGCACAACGAGGCGTCGGTCCAGCGGCGTGTCTGGTCGAGGGCCCCATGCTGCGGGTGCGCGGCCACGACCGCGGCCGAGCCTCGGTCGTGGCCGCGCTCGTGGCCGTACGATCCTCGACGTCCGATGACGCGAAGGTGAGCGCACGAGCGGGAGCGGTCGATGGAGCTGGAATACGTGGAGCCTGGCACGTGGCCGCGCGGGCTCGGATTGTGGGCGGGGTTCCTGGACCCGCTGCCGGCAGCCGAGGCCGTCGCGCTCGCTGGTGAGATCGAGCAGGTGGGGATCGCCACGATCTGGCTCCAGGAGTACAGCGGCGTGGACCCGTTCGTGAGGGCTGCGCTGTACCTGTCGGCGACAACGAGCCTCACGGTCGCGTTGGGTGTCGCGGTCATCTACGGGCGCGATGCCGAGGCGATGGTCGCGGCAGCGTCGACGCTGGAGGAGGCTTTTCCCGGGAGGTTCGTACTTGGGCTGGGCGTGAGCCACCGGGCCCTCGTGGAGGCCCGTGGTCACCGGTACCGACCTCCGATCGCGACGATCGAGGCGTATCTGGCCGCGATGGACGCGACGCTCCGGAAGCGGCGCCTGCCGCCGCGGATCCTGGGTGCACTCGGTCCGAAGATGCTCGATCTGGCGGGCCGCGCTGCTGATGGCGCGCACACGTACTTCGCGCCCGTCGCCCACACGGCTGCGGCGAGGAGCGCGCTCGGATCCGAGCGGTGGCTGGCACCGTCACAGATGGTCGCGCTCTCACCGATCGGCGAGCGGGCGTCAGAGGATTGGCGTGACCACGTGCGGCCGTACCTGCAGTTGTGCCTCGGCATGCCGAACTACATCGCGAACCTGGAGCGGTTCGGTTTCTCTCGCCACGAGATCGCATCGACGAGCGACGCGCTCGTCGATGCGATCGTTGTGGCCGACGAGCCGGAACGGCTGCGGGGGCGCGTCGAGCAGCAGCGTCGCGCTGGGGCCGACCAGGTCGTGCTGCAGTTCGTGCCGCCGGCTCCGGCCGCGACGATCCGTGACCGGCTGCGGTTGGGGATCACGGTGTGACGTAGCCCGTGCCGAATCGCTGCTGCCGTCAGTGAGCGGGGCGCGATTGCGTCGAGGCTGTTGATGTCCCCGCCGTCGCGCTGGGATCATTATTTCCGGTCTCGGTTCGGACAGCAACGCCACCCGCGAGGGTCGGTTCGCTGGAGGGACGACAGCCGGTCGTTCCGCGTTGATCTCGGCCCTGATCACGCGACGGGTCGCCGGCGTCAGGTCGGGCGGCAGGGGTTCCGGACGAGACGCGACGCCGAGGCCGCGCTGCGCGACGTGATCGACGGTGTCGCCAAGGGGACGGCCACGACCCGGTCGTCGACGTCGGCCAGTACGTTCTTCGACGGAGGGATCATCGGCCAGAAGCACCGTCTGCGTCCCACGACCGTGTACGGGTACACGGCGGTGATCGAGCACATCAAGGCGGAGTTGGGCCGGGTGAAGTTGCAAGCGCTCGTGCCGCTCCAGGTCGAGAGCTTCTCCACCCTGTTGATCGAGTTCGACAGGCTGAGCTCGCGTCTCGCCGCTGCGTCGTGGTTACAGGTGCAGTCGAGTGTGAGTCTCTGCCGCCGACGATCGATCACATGTTGTCCGCGGCAGGGAGTTCTGGCACTCCAAGGCGACCCGCATGCTGCGACAAGGCGAGGCTCGACGGAAATCAGGCGGCTTCCGGCCGCACTTCGATGGTCGCGGTGGATTGTTCGGGTGAGGGGAGCCGTAGGCGTTTGAGGAGGATGGCGTTCACTGCGACGAGGATGCTGGAGCCGGACATGGAGAGGGCGGCGATCTCGGGTCGGAGCACCAGCCCGAATGCCGGTTCGAACACGCCGGCGGCGATGGGGAGGGCGATCGCGTTGTAGCCGATGGCCCAGGCGAGGTTCTGGCGCATCTTGCGTACGGTGCCCCGGCCGATCTGCAGAGCGATGGCCACGTCGAGGGGGTCGCTGCGCATGAGTACGATGTCGGCCGTTTCGATGGCGACATCGGTTCCGGCGCCGATGGCTACTCCGATGTCGGCTTGGGCGAGTGCGGGAGCGTCGTTGACGCCGTCGCCGACCATGGCCACCTTCCGGCCCTGGGCTTGCAGCTCGGCGACCTTGGATGCCTTGTCGCCGGGAAGCACATCGGCGATCACGGTGGTGACGCCGAGCAGCGATCCGATCCGCCGGGCGGTCGCCTGGTTGTCGCCCGTGAGCATCACGACCTCGGTGCCGAGCCGGCGCAGCTCGGCGACGGCCGCGGCGGCGGTGGGACGGACAGCGTCGGCCATGCCGATCAGCCCTGCCGCGCGACCGTCGACGGCGACGATCACCGCGGTGCGGCCACCCTCGGCGATCTCGGCCCGGCGTGCTGCAAGCTCGCCGAGCTCGACTCCCTCGCGATCCATCAGCCTCCGGTTACCCACCACCACACGGTGACCGTCGACGGTCGCGACGGCACCGTGACCGGGCACGCTCTCGAAGCTCTCGGCCCGCAGGCTCGGCCCGCCCCGCCGTTCGGCCTCTGTGACGATGGCCTGGGCCAGGGGATGTTCGGACTCGCGTTCCACCGCGGCCACCAAGGCCAGCAGGCGTCCTTCGTCGATCCCGTCGACGATGACGTCGGTCACCTCGGGCTCGCCCTGGGTCAGGGTTCCCGTCTTGTCCATGACGACCGTGTCGATGTGCGCAGCGGCCTCGAGCGCCATCGCGTTCTTGAACAGCACGCCCCGGCGCGCTCCCAGCCCGGTGCCGACCATGATCGCGGTCGGTGTCGCCAGACCGAGGGCGTCCGGGCAGGTGATGACCACCACGGTGATGGCGAACAGGATCGCCTCGCTCGCCGGCCGGTCGGCGAGCACGCTCCACACGAGGAATGTGCCGGTGCCACCGATCAGGGCCACGAACACCAGCCAGAACGCGGCTCGGTCGGCGAGTCGCTGGCCGGGTGCTTTCGAGTTCTGGGCTTCTTGGACGAGCTTGACGATCTGGGCCAGGGCGGTGTCGGCGCCCACCTTGGTGGCCCGGACCCGGAGCGTCCCGGTGGTGTTGAGGGTGGCGCCGATGACCGCTTCGCCCGGCGCCTTGTGCACGGGCAGGCTCTCGCCGGTGACCATCGACTCGTCGAGGTCGCTGTCGCCGTCTTCGACCACACCGTCGACGGCGACCTTCGAGCCGGGCCGGACGAGCAGGAGGTCGTCGACCTGCACGTCGGCCGTCGCCACCTCGACGGTCTCACCGGCCCTGATCACCGTCGCCATGGCGGGGGCCAGGTCGAGCAGCGCGCGGATCGCCTCGTTCGCTCCGCCACGGGCGCGCATCTCGAACCAGTGGCCGAGGAGCACGAACGCCGAGAGGACGGTCGCGGCCTCGTAGAACACCTCACCGCCACCCGTGAGGGTGACGCCCAGCGAGTAGAGCCACCCAGCGCCGACCGCCACGGCGACCAGGACCATCATGTCGAGGGTCCGGGCACGTAAGGCCCGCACCGCGCCGTCGAAGAAGATCCAGGCCGAGTAGAAGATCACGGGCAGGCTCAGCGCCAGTTGGAACACGTCGTCGCGCAACCCGAACGGGGCGTCGACCTCGAAGCTCAGGACGTCTCGCCCGATCGGCGACCACAGGAGGATCGGCACCGACACGAGCGCGGCGACCAGGAATCGGCGGCGCATGTCGACGACCATCGCGGCCATCGACAGGGCACCGTGGCCACCGTGCCCCATCGTGTCGTGGGGCGAAGGCAAGGCCTCCGGCTCGGCGACGCCAGGCTCGCCGTGAGCGTCAGGCGGGCTGACTTGTGCGGCGTGGCCGTCGGGCCGCGGCTCCGCCATCGGGTGACAGATATGTCGGGGGACGGATTGGCCGTCGCAGTGGTAGCCACACGCCTCGATAGCGCTCCGGAGCTCGGCGACGCTCGTCACGCCCGGCTCGTATGCGACCGTGGCTGTCTGCGCCACGGGATTCGCCGCGACCGACCGAACACCTGGGAGTCGTCCCAGCGTCGCCTCGACCACGGCCTTCTCCGTCGCCCAGTGGAGTCCCTTCAACTCGAGCACCACGGTGGCAAACCCGGGCGAGCGTGCATGGTGTCCCGAGGGTTCGTGGTCATATTGGCTGGTGGTACTGGTGTCCATGGCTCTCCCCTTGCTGTCCGTTGGTCAACGTTGACCTACACGACACATTCACAGAACGAACAGGTACACGCTCCTCATGTGGACACTGCGCCTCGGTTGGTTCCTATGGCGTCCAGTGCGGCCTGAAAGCGGCGGGCAGCATCCTCGGCGAGCTCACGAAAGGCAGGGCCGGGCATCAGCTCACGAGGATCGACGATGGCGATCCGGGTGCCGCCTCCGGCCGGTTCGACAACGACGTTGCACGGGAGTACGAGGCTCGCCGACGGATCGAGCTGCAGCGCTTGGTGAGCGAGATGCGGGTTGCAGGCTCCGAGGATCTTGAGCGGCGGGCGGTCGAGGCCGAGCTTGGCCTTGAAGGTGGCGGCCACGTCAATCTCGGTGAGCACCCCGAAGCCCTGCTCGGCGAGAGCATCCCGAATGGCAGCCTCGGCGCGGTCCAAGGGGAGATCGACGATGGTTTCGAGGGCTTTCACGCTTTACGCTCCAGATGCAGTAGGGATGGTTCACCGGTTCCTTGGGGGATGGGTGAACCCATGATGCGATCCTTACCCAACGACGGTGGCCTGCCATCCGGGATGAACGCGGATCAGGAGTGCGGCAAAGTGCGTGTTGCCGACCCGGTGTTGACCCGGGAACGTGCTATCGGCAGTCAGCCTGGGTGCGGGTGATCGTGGGTTGCGCCCACCGGCCGACCACCGGCCGACCTGGCGATCGTCGTGCCTCCGATGTGGTGGGAGTCGACGTGAACATCCTGGCGGTGAACTGTGGGAGCTCCTCGTTGAAGTGGAAGTTCTACGCGAGCGACGGTGTGGCGATGGCCTCCGGGGCGGTGGAGGGGGTTGGCGGGCTCGGGACCAGCCGCGCGGCGATTGACGGTGCGACCCGCTCGATGCCGGTTGAGATACCCGACCACGGGGCGGCGGTCGCGCTGGTCGCCGATGTGCTGGCCTCGGCTGGTCTGGCAGCGAACGTCGATGCGGTCGGGCATCGGATCGTGCACGGCGGCGACCTGGCGACCCCGGCGCTGGTCGACGAGGTGGTGCTCGCCGCGATAGAGCAGGCGAGCCGATGGGCCCCGCTGCACAACTCGGCGGCGATCGCAGCGATCCGTGTGCTTGCGGAGCGTTTCCCAGGTGTCGTCTCCGTGGCGACGTTCGACACGGCGTTTCACCGCTCGATGCCTGAGGCGGCGAGCCGGTATGCGATCGACGGGGAGCTGGCCGATCGGCACGGGGTGCGACGGTACGGGTTTCACGGGTTGGCGCACCGGTCGATGGCCGAGCGGTATGCGACCGTCTCGGGACGGCCGCTCGACCCGCTCAGGCTGGTGACGTTGCAGCTGGGTAGTGGCTGTTCGGCCGCGGCGATCGCTGACGGGCGGTCGGTGGAGACCTCGATGGGGTTGACGCCGTTGGAGGGGCTGATGATGGCCACCCGATCGGGGGATGTCGATCCGAGCCTGCCGGGTGTTCTGGCTCGGGGCGAGGGTGTCGATGTGGCCGTGATCGAGGAGCTGCTCTCGAGCCGGTCGGGGCTTCTGGGGGTGTCCGGCCGGTCAGGTGACATACGGGACCTGTTGGCCGCGGGGGTCCACGATCGCCGTTCGGCGTTGGCTGTCGAGATGTTCTGCCATCGGGTACGCAAGTATCTGGGCGCCTACATGGCCGTGCTCGGCGGGGCTGACGCCGTCGTGTTCGGCGGCGGGATCGGCGAGCACTCGCCTGAGGTACGGCGTCGGGTGTGCGAGGGCATGGCCTGGTGCGGTCTCGTTCTGGACGAGAGCCGCAACGGGCCCGCACGGGGCGGGGACGCCCGCATCGCCGTCAACGGGTCGCCGGTCGATGTCTGGGTGATCGCAGTCGACGAGGAGGCGGTCATCGCCGCCGACACCCGGGCTGTGCTCGAGGGCGCCCCCTGAACGAGGACGGCGCCGGGAACCGGTCACCGCATCGCCGTTCCCCGTCGTCGCTCGGGGTCAGGTGGGCCAGGTCCAGTCGCGGATCTCGGGTGCGTCTTCTCCGTGTTCGCGGGTGTAGCGGCGCAGCCGGTGTCGTTCGTCGATCATGTGCTGGCGGACGCGGATGGCCCGGGTGCCGAGCTGCGGGACGCGGTCGATGACGTCGATGACCAGGTGGTAGCGGTCGAGGTCGTTGAGCATCAACATGTCGAAGGGGGTGGTGGTCGTGCCTTCCTCCTTGTAGCCGCGCACGTGAAGGTTCCTATGGTTGGTGCGCCGGTAGGTGAGCCGGTGGATCAACCCCGGGTAGCCGTGGAAGGCGAACACGATGGGTCGGTCGGTGCTGAACAGGGCGTCGAACTCCCGGTCGGGCAGACCGTGCGGGTGTTCGGTGGCGGGTTGGAGGCGCATGAGGTCGACGACGTTCACGACCCGCACCCGGAGGTCGGGAAAGTGTTGGCGGAGCAGGTCGGCGGCGGCCAGGGTCTCGAGGGTGGGGACGTCACCTGCGCAGCCGAGAACGACGTCGGGTTCGGAACCGTCGTCGGTGCTGGCCCAATGCCAGATACCGATCCCGCGGGTGCAGTGGTGGATGGCGTCGTCCATCCCGAGCCAGTTGGGTGCGGGTTGCTTGCCGGCCACGATGACGTTGATGTAGTTCCGGCTACGGAGGCAGTGATCAGCGACCGACAGGAGCGTGTTGGCGTCAGGCGGCAGGTAGACACGGATGATCTCGGCTTTCTTGTTCACGACATGGTCGATGAACCCGGGGTCCTGGTGGGAGAAGCCGTTGTGGTCCTGGCGCCACACGTGGCTGGTGAGCAGATAGTTCAGCGACGCGATCGGTCGTCGCCACGGGAGCTCGCGGGTCACCTTGAGCCATTTCGCGTGTTGGTTGAACATCGAGTCGATGATGTGGATGAACGCCTCGTAGCAGTTGAACAGGCCGTGACGTCCGGTGAGCAGGTAACCCTCGAGCCAGCCCTGGCAGAGGTGCTCTGAGAGCACCTCCATCACCCGTCCATCGGGGGCGAGATGGTCATCGCCGTCGAGCCGTTCGCCGAGGAACACCCGGTTGGTCGCATCGAACACCGGGCCCAGGCGGTTCGATGCGGTCTCGTCGGGACCGAAGATACGGAAGTTCTTCGCGTCGGCGTTGAGCACCAGGGCGTCGCGTAGGTACGTGCCGAGCACCCTGGTGGCCTCGCTGGTGGTCGCACCAGGCTGGGGGACCTCGACCGCGTGCACACGAAAATCGGGGAGGACCAGCTCGTGCAGCAACGCACCGCCGTTGGCGTGGGGGTTGGCGCTCATGCGCCGGTTGCCGGACGGGGCGAGCGTGTCGATCTCGACGTTCGGACGGCCGGCGCCGTCGAACAGTTCGTCGGGCCGGTAACGACGAAGCCACGCCTCGAGAGCTGCCAACTGGGCCGCGTCTTCGCGGACCCGGGCCAGGGGAACCTGATGCGACCGCCACGTTCCCTCGACTGGTAGGCCGTCGACCTCGGCCGGTCCGGTCCAGCCTTTCGGGGTACGCAACACGATCAGTGGCCATCGAGGCCGGTCGGTCACCCCCTCCTGGCGGGCCTGGCGTTGGATGGCGGCGATATCGTCGAACGCGTCGTCGAGCGCAGCGGCCATCTGCTGGTGCACCACTGCCGGGTCCTCGCCCTCGACGACGAGGACCCGGTGGCCGTACCCCTCGAACAGCGACAGGAGCTCGCGATCGGGGATCCGGGCCAGCACAGTCGGGTTGGCGATCTTGTACCCGTTGAGGTGCAGCACCGGCAGGACGGCACCGTCGCTGGCCGGGTTGAGGAACTTGTTGGAATGCCAACTGGCCGCCAGCGGACCGGTCTCGGCCTCGCCGTCTCCCACGATGCAGCACACCACGAGGTCGGGATTGTCGAACGCGGCGCCGTAGGCGTGAGCCAACGCATAGCCGAGCTCGCCGCCCTCGTGGATCGATCCCGGGGTGTCAGCCGCGACATGGCTGGGGATGCCGCCGGGGAACGAGAACTGCCGGAACAGTCGGCCCATCCCCCGGGCATCCCGGCTGATGTCCGGGTAGACCTCGCTATAGGTGCCGTCAAGCCAGGCGTTGGCGACCACGCCCGGTCCACCATGTCCCGGCCCGACCACGTACATCATGTCGAGGTCCCGGGCGTTGATCGCCCGGTTCATATGGGCATACACGAAGTTCAGGCCCGGGGTCGTACCCCAATGACCCAACAGCCGAGGCTTGACATGACCAGCCTGGAGCGGCTCGGCGAGCAACGGGTTGGCCAACAGGTAGATCTGCCCAACCGACAGATAATTCGCGGCTCGCCACCACAGATCGACCCGGGCCAGATCGGCAGGGACGGGGGAAGGGGCGGTACTCCGACCGGGAGCAACAGGAGACGTCATGGGACAAGGATGCCCTGCTCGACCAAGCAGCGCATCGGGACGGATGGCCGCCACGTTGCCGGACCGTCGCTCAGCGTTGCCCGACGCGGGATCCGCGACGGCCCTCATGCAGCGTGTCGAGTGCCCGTCGGTACTCGTCCTGGTCGATGTCGCCGCGTGCGAAACGCTCGGCGAGCAGCTGTTCCGGAACCGGCGTCACGTCTTGGCGGGTGCGGTTCGTGGACCTCGTCAGTGAGACGACCCACCAGATGATGAGCCCCCAGAAGGCGATCATCGCGAGCGACATCCACCACCAGTCACTACCGTCCATATGGTTCGGCCACATGATGGGACCTCCGCTTTCGTTCGGTGTACCTCGGGTCGATGATGGGCCAGCCGGCGCGCTCGTGCATCCGGTGCTGCTACTGATCGCCGGTGCGGTCGAACACTGGTCCCGGCCAACGGGGATCGACTCGATTCCCGTGACGAGCGCGACCGTCGCCGTCGAGGCGCCCGGGAAATCCCCCTGACCCGCTCTCCGGCGCTCGGGGTTCGGCTGGTGCGCACGTGGTGTGAGCTTCTCGCAGCACGCGAGGTCGTACTACTACGCTGCGTCGGCGATGGTTGATCATGCTCCGTTTGATGATGCGTCTCCGCAGGGCTGGCCTGAGCGCGCGCGGGCGTTGTTAGCGGCCGCGCTCGAACTCGCCGGGCCGCACGACCTGGAAACGGTGCTGCATCGCATCGTTGAGGGTGCTGCTGGCGTCGCAAACGCGCGTTACGCCGCTCTGGGCGTGTACGACGGGTCGGGGACGATGACGACGTTCGTGCACCACGGCATGGATGACGGCACGATCGCGGCCATTGGTCATCTCCCCGAGGGTCTGGGACTGCTCGGGGAGGTGATCATCGCCGATCGGCCGATTCGCATCGACCGGATCGATACCGACCCGCGTGGTTGTGGGTTCCCGCCCGGCCATCCACCGATGCGGTCATTCCTGGGGGTGCCGGTGCTACGAGGCGGCCGTCGCTACGGCACTCTCTATCTCACCGAGAAGGCTGGGGGCGGGCCGTTCGACGAGACCGACGAGGCCCTCGTCGTGGCGTTGGCGGCGTTCGTGTCGGGGGCGATCGAGAGCACCGAGCTGATGGCCAGCGAACGAGCCCGGATCGCGGCCGAAGAGCAATCGTGGGCTCGGCGTCGACTCATCGGCGCCATCATCGCCGCGCAGGAGGCTGAACGGGCCCGGGTGGCCCGTGATCTCCACGACGATGTCGGCCAGGCGCTCACGTCGGTGTTGCTCGGCCTCCGGCTCGTCGAGGACTCTCTGGCGCCTCCGTCCGTCGACCTGTCCGACGCGCGCAGTCAGGTCGCCGGGTTGCGTGAGCTGGTCGCCGACGCGCTACGTCGAGCCCGCCAGCTCGCGTTCGACCTGCGCCCCACGGTCCTCGACGACATCGGGCTCGTCCCGGCCCTACAGCGGCTCGTCGCCGATGTCAGCGAGCGCAGTGGACTGGCCATCGAGCTGGAGGTCGTGGCCCCCGGCCCGGAGGAACGCCTGCGAACGGAATCCGAGACGGTGATCTATCGGGTGGTTCAGGAGGCGCTGACCAACGTCGTTCGCCATGCACACGCTTCGACGTTGAGCGTCACGCTCACGTCGCACGATGGGCATGTTCGAACGCTCATCGACGACGACGGCATCGGTTTCGACCTCGAGGTACCGCTCGACGGTCCTCATCTCGGTATCAGTGGGATGAGGGAGCGAGCCGCCATCGTGGGTGGCCGCCTCGAGGTCACGTCGAGGCCCGGGTCGGGAACCGTCGTGCTGCTCGAGGTACCCCGTGACTGACCCGATCCGGATCGCGTTGTGCGACGACCACACGGTGGTGCGCAGCGGTTTGCGGCTCATCCTCGACGCCGAATCCGACTTCAGCGTCGTTGGGGAGGCCGGGAGCGTCCGGGAGGCGGTGGAGCTGGCCCGGCTGGTACAGCCCGACGTGTTCGTCATGGACCTCGGCCTTCCTGATGGCAGCGGCATCACTGCCACGGTCGAGGTCGGCAAGGTCAGCCCGGAGACGCGGGTGCTGGTGCTCACCGTTCACGACGACGTCGCCTACCTTCGGCGGGCGTTCGAGGCCGGAGCCGCCGGCTACCTGGTCAAGGATGCGGCCGATGTCGAGCTCATACACGCCGTCCGTCAGGTCGCCGGCGGCCGCCAGTACGTCCACCCGAGCCTGGGGGCCGCTCTGCTCGCGCCCGACGCTCCCACGGCGAGGCTGTCGGGGCCGGGCGGTGCCCTGTCGGACCGGGAGCTGGAAGTCCTGCGGCTCATCGCGCTGGGCCTCACCAACGGCGAGATCGCGGAACGGCTCTACGTGTCGGTGCGCACGGTGGAGACCCATCGGGCTCATCTTCACCAGAAGCTCGACGTACGTAGTCGCGCCGAGCTCGTCCGGCTCGCCCGCGACGGGGGCGTGCTCGACGAGGATGCCGATCCGTGAGTGACCGCAGGGGCAATCGGTAGTCCTTGCGGATGCGACACGCCCGTGGTGAGGCCACCATTGGCTCCATGGTCGGGACACGAGCACTCTCCGGGCCGGGCGCCGGGCTCGCTCTCGCCGGCGCCGCCGGGGTCGACAACCTCATGTTCGCAGCTCGTCACGTGGGTGTGGTTGGTCGTGCGCGCTGATCGATGTCCCGCGTGTACTCCACGGCCCCGTGTCCTCGTCGCCGTCAGGTACCCCCAGATGCGGTGCATGATCCTCGATCTACTCAACCGGGAACACGGCTGCTGGGCTGTGCAGCCGGTCGAGGACCCCCAGGACCTGTCCCGCATGCTCTCAGTAGACCCTCCGGACCTCGTGGTCGTCGACGCGGCCGACTTCCCGGGCTGCTGCGACCCGTCGCTCGGAGCGTTTCCAAGCCGCCGGGTCGTGGTCATCGGTCTCGAACCTGATGCCGCCTACGAAGACGCCGCGCTGAGAGGTGGTGCCGGAGCCTGGCTCGCACGCGACTGCATCGCCGACGAGCTCAGCTCCCAAATGCGTCTCGCTCTCGCAGGCGTGCATGAGCCCCATCCCCCCGACCGGCGGGTTCGGAGTGGTGGGTGACCGAACCCGCCAGCACGATCCAGGCGACTCCCCGCGACGCGTTCGGCGTTCGGCGTCGACGACGGGATGGTGTCACTCAGGTCGGGCCGCCGGTCCGTTGGACGGCGATGTCGGTGCCGTCCGGGCCGATGCGGCTGCAGTGGCGACGCCGACACCGAACAAGATGGCACCCGCGAACGCGTAGGGCATCGGCGGCCGCCACGCTTGGAGCAGACCTCCGGCCATGGGACCGAGGAACTGGCCGAGACTGCCCGCAGAGCTCTTGAGTCCCAGCGCCGACCCGAACCGGTCGCCGCTGTGGGAGGAGACCAGCGCAGCCAGGTTCGGCGTGACGATCGCGGTTCCCAGCGCCAGGATCCCCACGGCTGAGAGGACGACCGGATAGGACCGGGCGATCGCCAGCGCAGCCGTCGCTACGCCCGTCAGCGCGAACCCGGCGGCGACCTGGGTAGAGGCGGAGAATCGTCGCGCCAGCCGGCCCACAGCGGCGAGTTGAAACACCGCCATCACGGCGCCGCAGACGACCAGCACGACGCTGGTCTGGGCGGGGCGAAACGCCAAGCGCTCCCGCGCGTACAGCACGAAGGTCCCCTCGAACAGCGCGAGCCCGAACTGGGATGCCGTCACGAGCATGAGCAGCGAACGCAGCGGGCTCCGTGACCACGGTCTCGAGTCGTTCCGCGACCCGACGGATCGCCGGTCGAGGGACTCTGGGAACGCACGTGCCGTCGCGGCGGCCACCGCGAGCGCCAGCAGACCGGCGACGACGAAGGGGAGCGAGTACCCGTCCAGTAGGAACGGCCCGCGACCTACGTTCACATCGAGCCGACTCAGGACACCGCCCAGCGCAGGACCGGCAACGAGGCCCAAGCTCACGACCGTGCCGAACCAGGCCATGCCCCGAACCCGGGATGTCTCCCCGGTCAGATCCGCGATCGACGCGGTCGCGGCGACGGTCAACAAGGACGCGCCGACACCTCCCCCGGCCCGTAGCCCGTACAGGATCCACAACGACGGGGCCAGGGCGAAGAGGAGCTGCGTCGACCCGACGATGATCAGACCACCCAACAGGAGCGGCCGCCGGCCGACACGGTCGGCGAGACGACCCGCAATCGGGCTGATCAACAGCTGAGCCAGGGCGTACACACTCGTGAGCACACCGAGATGAACCGCGACCCGACTGTGGTCGAGGCCGCTCAACCCATGGACGCGGTGGGTGAAATCGGGGAGCACGGTGAGCGTGATGCCGAAGCCCGTCATCACCACGAACACGCCGGCGTACAGAACCCGCAGTCGACCCGCAACGTTGCTGATCTCGCCGGCAGGACCAGCGTCGTTCCGGTGCTCAAGCCGCGCATCTGACGTCGGAGTCCGCGAGCGTGAGGGCATCGGGTCGGAGCCGTGCTCTCCCGGCTTCATCGCCCAGGCGTGTCCGCCGCACGGGACGTTTCGGCGCGGCCGGGCGTCTGCTTGCGGAGCAGAAACCGCACGGCGAGCCCGCCCAGGCTCGAGGTCAAGATGACCTGTTCAGCGGGTAGCCGCCGGGCAACACTGCGCAACTCGTCAAAGCGCATCATCCGAACAGCCGATCCCTCGGCCTGGTGGAGCAGCCGCAACGGTGCCGTGTCGAGGAGGTCGTAGCCGACGACATGGCCGCCGGGCCGCACCACGCGTATCGCCTCGGCCAGCGCGGTCTCCCAGGCCAGCGTGTGGTGGAGCATGATCCAGCTCAACACCATGTCGAAGCTGTCATCGGCGAACGGCAACACCGTGGCGTCGGCTCGACGGGCGTCGGCTCGGTGGGCGAACGATGCCAGCCGCGTCGTAGCCGCTGCGACCATCGCGTCGTCGAAATCCGTCACGACCATGGAGACATCGGGGTTGGCGGCGAGAAGCTCCACGGCCATGACACCGCCGCCGGCACCGATCTCGAGGATCTGGCCCTCGGGTCGAACGCCTTGCAGAGCCCAAGGCAGCACGACGCGGCGCGCGAACGCTCCCCAGATCGTGCTACGGCAGAACGCCGCCTCTCTACGCGACATGGTCGGCATCGGTTTCCCTCCTCCTTCGAACGACCTCGGGAGCTCGTCGGCGTTCAGTCGGCGAAAACGAGTTCACGGGTTGTCGACGAGGCTACCGACCTTCTACGACGGCTTGTAGTCGAACTGACCTCGAGTCAGCGAATCTC
>JANLSK010000153.1:0-12708 GCA_031362415.1 Actinomycetes bacterium
CCGCCCGATGCGCTCGTGAGTGAGATCGATGCGTTCGCCCGTGAGGCGTTGGCGCCGGAGATGCGCAACGGCGACACCTTCGCCGGTGAGGTCGAAGCACCCACCGACGCCAGCACCCTCCTTCGCCTGGTGGCCTTCTCGGGACGGGCGATCTGACGTTTGCCCGACCGTGACGACGTCACAGGTTCAGGCTCCGGCGTCCGGGAGGTCAGCCAGCGAGGAGCCGGGCCAGGTCGGCTTCAACGGCGTTGAGGGCGGCGTCGGCCGCCGGGCGGTCATGCGCTGGAGTCACGACCTCCAGGTAGGCCTTGAGCTTGGGCTCGGTGCCACTGGGACGGATCACCACCCGGCCCCGGTCTTCCAACGTGAGGATCAGACCGTCGGTCGGGGGGAGATCGTCGAAACCAGGCAGGAGATCGGTGAACGTCTCGACGCGCCGACCGCCCAAGCGCACAGGGGGTGTCGCCCGCAGGCGGGCCATGCCCCGGGCGATCACGGTGAGGCCGTCGGCGCCGCTCACCCTGAGCGTCCACGGCCGGGTCACGTGCAGGCCGTGGCGCTGGGCCAGCTCGGCCAGCATCTCGGTGATCGACGAGCCCTGGGCCCTCAACGTCGCGACCAACTCGGCCATGACCAGCCCGGCGCTGAGGCCGTCCTTGTCGCGCACGGCGCCGCCCACGTCGTAGCCCAGCGCCTCTTCGTAGCCCAGCACGAACCGGTGATCGGGCCGGGTGATCGCCGCGGCCTCGATCCACTTGAAGCCCGTGAGGGTACGCACGCTCGCGGCCCCGTGGTGCTCGGCGATGCGCTCGACCAGGGTGCCCGAGGCCACGGTGGAGACCACCAGGCGCGGCCGCTCGTCGCTCGCGAGCCCAAGCGCCCCAAGGGATCGCGCCAACAGGTGCTCGGCGAGCAGGGCCCCGGTCTCGTCGCCCGAGAGGGTCCGCCAACCCGTGGCTGTGAACCGGTCGGGGATGGCCACCGCCAGCCGATCGGCATCGGGATCGTTGGCGATGATCACGTCGGCCTTGGTCTCTCGGGCCAGTGCGACGGCTCGATCAAGCGCTCCCGGCTCCTCGGGGTTGGGGAAGGCCACCGTGGGGAACTCGGGATCGGGGTCGAACTGCGCCTGCACCCGGTGCGGAGGAGCGAAGCCCGCCTTGTCGAAGAGCGAGCAGAACGGGGCGCCCCCGACCCCGTGCATGGCCGTGTACACGACGCCGATCTGGCGTGAGCCCCGAGGATCGAGGAGGGCGAGAACATCGTTCTCATACGCCGCAACGAGATCGTCGGGAATCGGCTCGACGGCCCGGGGGGCAAGCGGGAGGTCGCGGACTCGCTCGACGGCGAGCATGTGTGCGGCGATGTGGGCGTCGACCGGCGGACGGATCTGGGCGCCGTCGCCCCAGTAGACCTTGTACCCGTTGTCGGGAGCGGGGTTGTGGCTGGCGGTCACCATGATCCCGGCAGCGGTACCGAGCCGGCGCACGGCGTAGGCCAACCATGGCGTGGGCCCGATCGTCGGGAAGGCCGTCACCCGCAGGCCCGCCCCGGCGATCACGGCTGCGCTGTCGGCGGCGAACTCGGCCGATCCGTGGCGGGCATCGCGCCCGATCACCACGCCCCGCTCGGCGGCGTCGGGCACCACCTCGAGCAGGTGCCGGGCGAGCCCGATGGCCGCCCGGCGTACGACGGCCCGGTTCATCCGGTTGGGCCCAGCTCCCACGATGCCCCGCAGGCCGGCGGTCCCGAACTCCAACATGCCGCTGAAGCGGTCGGCGATCTCGGCCAGTTCGGGCGCCGTCGCATCGGCTTCGGCCTCGCCAACGGTGGAGCCTGAACCGACCCCGACCCCGACTACGACCCGCGACTCGGCCAGCAGCGCCTCGAGCTCAGCCCTGGTCTGCGGATCGGGATCGTCGTCGATCCAGGTGCGTACCCGGGTCGCGAGACGGCCGTCGATCACCAGGCGAGCTCTCGACGAGCGAGGGCGCGGAGATCGACCGACGGGCGAGCCCCGAGGTGGGTGATGACCTCGGCGGCGGCCAACGAACCGAGCCGGGCGCACATGGTGAGATCGGCACCGTTGGTGTAGCCGTGAAGGAAGCCGGCCGCGTAGAGATCGCCGGCCCCGGTGGTGTCGACCTTGCGGTCGACCGGATGGGCCGGCACGTCGATCACGCCGTCCGGGGTGACGATCACCGATCCCTCGGGACCCCGGGTGAGCGCAGCGATCTTCACGTGCCCCCGCACCCGTTCGACGGCCGTGTCGAAGTCGTGCACCCGGTACAGCGAGCAGATCTCGACCTCGTTGGCGAAGACGATGTCGATCCCGTCGTCCATCAGTTGCAGCCATTCCGGACGGTGACGCTCCACGCAGAACCCGTCGGACAGGCTGACGGCCACCTCCCGCCCGGCGTTGTGGGCGATGGACGCAGCCTTGGCGTAGGCCTCCTTGGCCTCGGGACGGTCGAAGAGATACCCCTCCATGTAGGTGACCTTGGCCCGGGCCACGAGCTCGGGGCGCACCTCCGCCGGACCGAACTCGGCCGAGACCCCGAGGCAGGTGTGCATCGTGCGCTGGGCGTCGGGCGTGACGACGATGAGGCAGCGTCCGGTGGGGGTGCCGTCGACCACCGGCGGGTTGGGGAACTCGACGCCCGCCGCCTTGATGTCGTGGGTGAACACCTGGCCGAGCTGATCAGCCGAGACCTTGCCGAGATAGGCGACGCGAGAGCCGAACGACGCCAGCCCCACCATGGTGTTGGCCGCCGAGCCGCCGGAGATCTCGATGCCCGGGCCCATGGCCGCGTAGAGCTTCTCGGCCTGGTCGGTGTCGATGAGGGTCATCGAGCCCTTGGCCAGATCCTGTTGGTGGATGAACGCGTCGGTCTCGCTGCTCAACACGTCGACCAGGGCGTTGCCGATTCCAACGACGTCGTAGTCGGCTGAGCCGGCGGGCGAGGCCTGCTCGGCCGAACGGGGCTCGCTCATGTGGGCGTTGGCACCTTGTGCTTGGCGACGAACGTGACGGGAATGCGGGTGAGGTCGTCGAGGCTCAGTGACACCGACGGACGGGCCACGGTTTCGACCCGGCCATAGAGCGTGGTGCGCTGTTCGATGCGCCGTCCGATGGGTTCGCAGATGGCGCGGAACTGGTCTTCTTCCACGTACTGGCCGTGGTTGGCACCGGCGGCGCGCGAGATGTTCTCGTCCATCAACGTGCCGCCGAGATCGTTGACACCGGCGAGGAGCATCTGCTGCACGCCGTGCATCCCGAGCTTGACCCACGACGCCTGGATGTTGTCGATCACTCCGAAGAACGCGATCCGGGCCGTGGCGTGCAGCGCAAGGGCTTCTCGGAACAGGGGACCGGGACGCGACTTGCGCTGGAGGTAGATGGGCGTGGCCATGTGCACGAACGGCAAGGGCACGACCTCGGTGAAACCGCCGGTCTCCTTCTGGAGATCACGGGCCCGCACGAAGTGCCGGGCGATGTGAACGGGATGCTCGACATGGCCGAACATGATCGTGACGTTCGAGCGCAGCCCCACCCGGTGAGCCTGGCGATGCGCCTCGAGCCACTCCTCGGTGTTCACCTTGTCTGGGCAGATGATTGCCCTGATTTCGTCGTCGAGGATCTCGGCGGCGGTTCCCGGCAACGTCCCCAGCCCCAAGGCCTTCAGCCGGCCCAGGTACTCGCCGAGCGGCACGCCGAGACGGCGGGCGCCCTCGGTCACCTCCAACGCGGTGAACCCGTGCACGTGGATGTCGGGGGCGACGGCCTTCACGGCCTCGATCACCGAGGCGTAGTAGTCGCCGTCGAAGTCGGGATGGATGCCACCCTGCAGGCAGACCTCGGTGGCCCCCCGCTCGACGGCCTCCACCACCCGGCGTTGGATCTCCGAGTGGTCGAGCAGGTACGGAGCCCCCCGCAGGTTGAGCGAGAGCGGACCCTTCGAGAAGGCGCAGAACTTGCACTTGAACGTGCACACGTTGGTGTAGTTGATGTTCCGGTTGCGCACGAACGTGACGACATCGCCGACGGCCTGGGCCCGGAGGTCGTTCGCCAACTCGCACACGGCATTCAGCTCGGCGCCGCGTGCGCTGAGCAGCGTGACGATCTCGTCGATGCCCACCTCCTGGCCGCTGCGCACGCCCGAGATGACCTCCTCGACCGGACCGCCGGGGATGGCCCGGGCCCGCTCGGTCCGCTCGACCGGATCGACGGCCACGAGAGTCGGCGGCTCGTGATCTTCGTCGCCGGCGGTCCACGTGTCGTCGCGGGCCAGGCCCTCGGCGTCGCTGTGGCCCATGACCGCGAAACGCAGACCGGCGTCGATCCAGGTTTCGGACCGGCGCACGTACTCGGGGTAGATCGTGAGCCGGGGCACGAGCACCTTGCCGGCGGCCTCGGTGGCGGCGGCGAGGAGGTCGAGGCCGGGCCAGGGTCGCTCGGGGTTCACGTGATCGGGCGTGACGGGTGACACGCCACCCCAGTCGTCGATGCCGGCGGCCACGAGGGGGGCCAGGTCGTCGGACAGGTTGGGCGGAGCCTGGAGATGGACGTCGTCGGGCAAGAGCAGCCGGGCTGCGGCGATGGTCCAGCGCAGCTCGTCGGCCGGGCAGGCCTTGGCCCGGAACATCGCCGTGCCCGCCTTGGGCAGGAAGTTCTGGACGATGACCTCCTGCACGTGGCCGTGACGACGATGCGATGCCGCGATCGCCAGGAGGGCCTCGACGCGTTCCTCGCGGGTCTCGCCGATGCCCACCAGGATGCCGGTGGTGAACGGCACGCGGGCCTCGCCCGCAGCTTCCAGCGCGGCCAGACGACGTGCGGGTGTCTTGTCGGGGGCGCCGGCGTGCGGTCCTCCGGGCTCGCTGAGCCGGCTCGCGAGCGTCTCGATCATCATCCCCTGGCTGGGGCTCACGGCGCGAAGGCGCTCGAACTGGGCTCGGGCGAGGGCCCCGGCGTTGGCGTGGGGCAGCAACCCCGTCTCTTCGAGGACGGCTCGGGCGGCG
Organism: Actinomycetes bacterium; assembly: GCA_031362415.1. Lineage (GTDB taxonomy): Bacteria > Actinomycetota > Acidimicrobiia > IMCC26256 > VFJJ01 > VFJJ01. The sequence goes on from JANLSK010000153.1 coordinate 5,023, forward strand.
GCCACGAGATAGTCGACGGTGTCGGCGTAGCCCTGCTCGGCCAGCCACTTCCCGGCTACCGGGTACCGCTCCTCGGGAGCCTCGCCCAGGGTGAACAGGGCCTCGTGACACCCCATGGCCTGACCGTGGCGGGCCACCGAGAGCACCTCGTCGATGGAGAGGTACGGAGCATCGAGACGAGCCGGGGGCTTGGCGAAGGTGCAGTAGCCGCAGCGGTCGCGACAAAGCATCGTGAGCGGGATGAACACCTTGGGGGAGTAAGTGATCCGGCTCCCGAACAGGCGGTCGCGCCGCTGCCCGGCCCTCGAGACCAGTTCGGAGAGGGGGGCGTCGAGCAGCCTGCGGGCCGCAGCGAGATCGTCCATGCCGTGGAGGCTATTCGTTCCGTCGCCCGTCGGCAGATGCCACCGCCCCGCTGACCCCGATCAGTCGTCGGTCAGGTCGTCCTCGGTGATCTCCATGTCCCAGCGTTCCCGGCAGTCGGGGCAGCGGTAGGCCACGATGTCGCCGCCCTGGTACTCGTCGTCGGGCTTGATCGCAGAGAGCAAGAAGCATTCGCCGCCGCATTCCATGCAGGCGATGGTCGCGGGCGGACGGGCGTTGGCCACGGCAGTCCTCCTCGCTCAGATACCCGCAGCTCCGTGTCCCAGCATCTCAGTGTCCCCGCATCTCGTCGGCCCGCTTGGCGATGGTCTCGAGCACCTGGATGTGCGACGCCGAGAAGGCTGCGACACCTTCCTCCTCGATGACCCGGGTGACGTCGTCGAAATCGACACCGGCGGCCGCGAGACCGGCGATCTGCTCGGCAGCTTCGTCGACGTTGCGCATGATCGTTCCCGCCGTGGGATTGCCGTGGTCGTGCAGCGCCTCGATCGACGCCGGGGCCAAGGTGTTGACGGTGTCGGGACCGATGAGCTCGTCGACGTAGAGCGTGTCGGAGTAGGCCGGGTTCTTGGTGGAGGTCGACGCCCACAGCGGGCGCTGCACCCGGGCCCCGGCTGCGGCGAGGGGCTCCCAGCGCCCGCCCGAGAAGCGTTCCTGGAACAGGCGATAGGCCAGCTTGGCGTTGGCCACGGCGGCCTTCCCGCGCAGGGGATGACCCTCGGGGAGGCGGCGATCGGCCTCGGTGTCGACGCGGCTCACGAAGAAGCTGGCGACCGAGCCCAGCTTCGACGGATCGCCACCGGCGGCGACGAGGCGCTCGAGCCCGCGTACGTACGCCTCGATCACCTCTCCGTAGCGAGCGAGGCTGAAGATCAGGGTCACGTTGACGGAATGCCCGTCGGCAATGGCGTCCTCGATGACCGGCAGGCCCTCAGGGGTGGCCGGAACCTTCACCATCACGGTGGGTCGGGCCAGCCGCGTGTGCAGCTCCCGGAGCTGAGCCAGGGTGCCAACGGTGTCGCGAGCCAGGCGGGGATCGACCTCGATCGACACGAAACCGTCACGACCGTCGAGACGCTGGTGAATCGGTACGAGCAGATCGGCCACCTGGGAGATGTCGCGGAGCACCATCTCCCAGTAGCACTCGTCGGTGCTGCGGCCCTCGGCGACGAGCTCACGGAGCTGGGGGTCGTACTCGTCGCCCGAGGAGATCGCCTTGTCGAAGATCGACGGGTTCGAGGTGACGCCCCGGATGCCGTGGTCGTGCAGGAGGCGGGCCAACTCGCCGTTGGTGATCAGCAGACGCCGCACGTTGTCGTACCAGGGGCTCTGGCCGAAGTCGTTGAGCCGGGCGATGGCGCTGCCGGTGCTGTCGGTTTTGGCGGTGTTGTCGGTGCTGGAGGTCATTCGTCGTCCTCGTCCTCGTCGTCGTACACGTCTTCGTCTTCGTAGGCGGATTCCTGGATGAGCTGGCGGGCCCGCTCGGTCACGTTGGGCACGTTGAAGCCGAACTTCTCGAGTGCGATCGCCCCGGGAGCCGAGGCGCCGAAGGTGTCGATGGTGACAGCGTCGTCGGCCCAGCGGTCCCAGCCGAAGCTGGTGCCCGCCTCGACCACGAGGGTCAGGGCGTCCGAGGGCAGCACGTCCTCCTGGACGTCCTCGTCCTGCTCGGCGAACAGCTCGCAGGACGGCATCGACACGACCCGCACCGAGTAGCCCTCTTCCTCGAGCTGCGCCGCTGCGGTGACGCACAGGCTCACCTCGGAGCCGGTGCCGATGAGGATAAGGTCGAGGGTGGCCGGGTCGGACTCGGCTTCGAGGACGTAAGCCCCTTGCGCGACACCCATGTCGGCGTTGGCTTCGGTGCCTTCGAGGACGGGCAAGGCCTGGCGACTGAGGATGATCGCCGTGGGCCCGTCACCTTCGAGATGCACCTTCCATGCCGCAGCGGTCTCGTTGGCGTCGGCCGGTCGGATCACCGTGAGATGGGGGATGGCCCGGAGGCTGGCCAGCTGCTCGACGGGTTGGTGCGTGGGACCGTCCTCGCCGAGGCCGATGGAGTCGTGCGACCAGACGAAGGCCACCTTGGCCTGTGACAGCGCCGCCAACCGTACGGCGGGCCGCATGTAGTCGGCGAAGACGAGGAACGTGCCGCCGAAGGGGATGGTGCCGCCGTGCAGCGCCATCCCGTTCATGATCGAACCCATGCCGTGCTCTCGTACCCCGAAGTGGAGCTGGTTACCCGTGAAGTCGGTGCGGGTGATCGAGGTGGAGCCCTTGATGGCCGTCCCGGTGTTGCCCGTGAGGTCGGCGCCACCGCCGACAAGACCGGGAACGTCGGGGAGGATCGCGGTGAGGACATCGGTCGAGGCGGAGCGGGTGGCGACCGATACCCCGGGCTGCCAGCGGGGGAGGCGTCCCGCCCAGCCCGGACGGCCTCGGGCCGACCAGGTCGTGGCCCACCGCTCGGCCCGCTCGGGATCGTCGCGTTCGATCGACGTGCGTCGTGCCTCCCAGGCCTCGCGGATCGGTTGCCCTCGGCGTCCGGCGGCCCGGTAGTAGGCGGCCACGGTGTCGGGCACGAAGAAATGCTCGTCCTCGGGGAGCCCGAGGATCTGCTTGACCACGGCCACCTCGTCGGCGCCCAGTGGATCGCCGTGGGCCTTGGACGTGTCGGTGACCTTGGGGCTGGGCGTGCCGATGTGGCTGCGCAGGATCACCAGGCTCGGGCGATCGTCGACCGCCATCGCCCGGCGGAGACCGGCTTCCATGGCGTCGAGGTCCTCGGCCACGTCGCCGAGCTGCACGACGTTCCAGCCGTAGCCCTCGAAGCGCCGGGCGGCATCGTCGCTCAACGCAACCTCGGTGGGGCCGTCGATCGTGATGTGGTTGTCGTCGTAGATCGCGACGAGACGTCCGAGGCCGAGATGTCCGGCCAGGCTGGCCGATTCGTGGCTCACGCCTTCGGAGAGATCACCGTCGCCGCAGATCACGAAGATCCGGTGATCGCACAGGTCGGTCCCGAACGTCTCACGCAGATGGCGCTCGGCGATGGCCATTCCCACGGCGTTGGCGAAGCCCTGACCCAACGGACCGGTCGTGACCTCGACCCCGGGGGTGTGACCGCGCTCGGGATGACCGGGCGTGCGCGAACCCCACTGGCGGAACGCCTTGATGTCGTCGAGCGTGAGCCCGAACCCCGTGGCGTGCAAGAAGCCGTAGAGCAGCATCGAGGCATGACCGGCCGAGAGGATGAACCGGTCGCGGTCGGGCCAGTCGGGCGCGGTGGCGTCGTAGCTCATGACCCGCGTGAACAACACATGGGTGAGGGGGGCCAAGGCCATGGCGGTGCCGGGGTGTCCGGAGTTGGCCTGTTGGACGGCGTCCATGGCCAGAGCCCGGATCACGTTGATGGCGCGGGCCTCGAGCTCGCCGGTCTCGCTCACGATGCACCCTTCGTCGTCTCTCGCGTCTCTCCGAGACGCTCACCCAGTGTGGATCGTCCGGTCGTGCGTGACAGAGCCTATGCGGCACAGATCCTGGTCTCGCGCCCATACGACGATCATGCACGGACGGTCGCCGGCGACGGGTGCCCGTCGAAATCGGGGCTGGGTCAAAGGCGCCGGTAGCCTCTCGCATCGATGAGCGACCCCGTCGACAACACGCCTGACGCACGCCACGGCATCCGGATGACCGCCGACCGGATCCTGGCCCGGCCGGCGCAGGGCGGCGGCGAACGACGCTCGCGAGCCGGCATTCTCATCCCGGCCACGGCCGAGCTCAACAAGCGCCTCCAGTGGGCCGAGGTCATCGCCGTCGGGCCGACCGTCCGCAACATCGAGGACGGCGACCGGGTCCTGTTCTCACCCGAGAACTGCTTCGAGGTCGACCTCCGGGGCGACAACTACCTGATCCTGCGAGAGCGTGACATCCACGCCATCGCCTCGGTCCGCGGCGAAGGCCAGACCGGGCTGTACCTGTAACGCTCCCGGGGGCGCCGGGGGCGGCCCCGTCGGGCCAGCCCGAGAGCGCCTGCGAACCCCCGAACAGTGGGCAGTCGGACGTGGTTTCGAGGCTGTCGCGGAATGTCTTGGTGGTGTGGGGCCGGGTCGAAGGCCGCGCAGCCTCCTCCGGCCGCGACCGATCCCGCGACCGGCGCGCGTGCGAAAACCTCGATCGCGTGTCGCCGGCCGGGATCTCGTACGCGGCGGACGTCATGAGGATCGGCTCGCCCTGCCCGGGGGCATTCCTCGACGCCTCACGTAGCGTAGCTATTAGCTATCGAGGGTTCCTCCCCAAAAACGAACCTTGAATGTTATCGTGTAGTCCTGGCAATGTGACCCGGAGTGGGTGCTCCGTCATGTGCCCGGCAGGGAGATGCGCTCTGCGGCCAGCAATCCTCGCCGTGGCAAACCGATACGACCGCAACCAGCTCGAGTGAGGACACCGTGATGAAAAATCGTGGAACTCGGATGATGCGCGCAGTCGCGGCTGCGCTGCTGACGGTCGCGCTGGTCACCGTCGCAATGACCGAGAGTGCGCAGGCCGCGGTCACGGTGTCGCGTGCCGAGGTCAGTGGTAGCAGGTTGCGCATCGACGGCCGCGCCGCAGCACAGCGTCCCATCACCGTCGATGGCGTGACGATGGCCACCAGCGGTAGCAGCGGCAGCTTCAGGATCGATCGGTCGGGCTACACCCGCCCGGCCGACTGCAACGTCGATGTCGGCGACGGCACTGGCGCGCCCCTCAACGTGCGGCTGTCGGGCTGCACCACCGTCGCCACGACCACCACGACGACGACGGCGCCGCCGTCGTCGGTCACGACCCAATCGGTCAGCGTTACCACTCCCAGCGTGCAGGGCGGCACCACCGTCGGCGGAACCGTGACGCTGACGGGTGTGGCGCCAACTGGCGGGGCGCTGGTCAATCTCTCCAGCACCAACCCGGCGGCCGTGACTGTGCCGGCGACGATGACCGTCCCGACCGGCGTCGATAGCTACGTGTTCTTCATTTCCACCGCTGTCGTGACCACCACCACCTCCGCAACCATTTCCGCCACGTACAACGGCGTGACGCGCACCGTGACACTCACCCTGACGCCGGCCCCGGTCGTGCCACCACCGACCCTCGATTCGGTCTTTCTCGACCCAGCGGTCGTGCAGACCGGCACCACCAGGACGTCCGTGTGGCTGTACTTCTCGTCGATCACTCCTCCCGAGGGTGCCCTGGTCACGTTGACAAGCAGCGACCCCTCAAAGGTCACCGTGCCGGCGACGCTGCAGGTGCCCGGGTTCAGCTCGTCGAGCCTCTTCGATGCGACCATCGCCAGTGCGGCAGCAGCGGGCACAGTCACCATCTCCGCGACGTACAACGGCCTGACGCGATCGGCAGTGCTGACCATCTCGGCAACGACGTTGTTCGGGATCATCACCGAGTCGCCTCTGCCGAACGCGAGGGTCGGCGAGAACTACGCAGGCTTCATCGAGGCATGTTGTGGCCAAGGCGCGCCCTACACGTGGTCGCTCGTCAGCGGCACCGTTCCCGATGGCTTGCGGTTCGCCGGCAACGACCTGCAACTGACACGCACCACCGCCGTGACCGGCGTCGCCACTCGCGTGCAGACCACCACGTTCACCGTGCGGGCGCGCGATGGTGCGGGCAACACGGCCACCAAGACCTTCACGCTGACGGTCGACCCGGCCAACCCGCTGATCGTCAACAACGGGACCGATGTGCTGACTTCCGGGCGCGTCGGAGTCTCCTACAACAACGGTCTCTTCCCCCTCGGTGGCACCCCGCCCTGGCGCTGGTCGCACGTGGGCGGCACGCTGCCACCGGGCCTCAGCGTGCAGGCGTCGCCGGGGCGCGTCCTCGGCACGCCCACCACGGCGGGCACGTTCACGTTCATCGTCAGGGTCGATGACAGCGCCGGTCAGTTCGCGACGCAACAGTTCACGATCACCATCACCAACTAAGGACTCGCGGCGAAACGGTTCACCGCCAGCCGCGTCGGCAGCCTGCGCGACTACCGCAACATCCCCGGCCACCAACCGCCCGACGCACCACCCGCCGGTCAACGTGTTGCAAGGTGCAAAGCGCGGCGAACTCCAAGCCGTCCACGTCCGGTCCGGACGCCGGAACGGCCCCATCAACTCCAGGAGCGCCGCCGTTGGTGCTCACGTCGATCCACGCCCGCCACACGATGTCGTTGCGGGCGCCCTTGTCGACGAGGGCACGGAACCGTCGTCCAGGATCCTGCCTGGCACTGCGATACAGCACGCGTGGAGAGCTCCCGACGGGTCAAGGCCATCGGCCTGGCTGACGGACGAAGGGCCTCTCCAGTTCCCACGACAACCTTCTGATCGTTCCACGCCCCTAACGCCGGGAGGTTCTTCGACACCTGCACGAGGACCAATGATGTCTTCCATGGCCTTCTCCGCCGACCTGCGGAACGCAAGCTTCACCCAGGTCACGCAGGCTCGGCTCCACTGGGGGTGAGTGCGCCGGTGCGTGGGGACGGGCGACGTACGCTGTCGGCCATGTCAGCTCAGGTGTCGCGGTGGCTCCGAACGTCGTCGCGGGTGCTCGGTGGCGCGATCGTGTTCCTCACGCTGATGATCGCCATCGTCGGCGTGATCGACCCCCGGCCGGCCCGAGCCGCCACCGTCGACGTGGGGGTCACCGTCACCTGCGCGAGCCCGACGAGCTGCGCCGTGACAGCGTTCAACCCCCAGACGCTCACCGTGTCCATCGGCGATGTCGTGCGCTGGAGTCCCCACGTTCCTGGCCCTGGTCAATCGGCTGCGCCCTACGACGTGAGCCCCGTCACCGCCGGTGGCCCCGACAGCAAGGGAACCCTCACCGCGAGCTATTCCTGGACTCCGGCGACCACCGGTTCGTTCAGCTACCAGTGCACCAACACCTGTAACGGGGTGCGGGGGGTCATCACGGTGCAACCGGCGCCCACGACGACCACCACGGCACCCACGACCACCACCACGGCGCCGACGACCACCACGACCGTGCCCACGACCACCACCACGGCGCCGACGACCACCACGACCGTGCCGACGACCACGACCACGCGGCGGCCCACGACGACGACCGTCGCGACCACGACCACCACGACCCGTCCGCCCAAGGCTTCCGCGTACAGCGCACCGACCACGACGACCCTGCCGCCCACAAGCTCGTCGACATCGACGACCACCTCCACCACCACGACCACCACGACCGGGGCATCCACCACCACGGTGGAGCCGTTTGTGGAGGTTGAGGCCGTCGGCACGTTCGACGACAGCG
>JANLSK010000155.1:0-50495 GCA_031362415.1 Actinomycetes bacterium
CCACCACCACCACCACCACCTCCTCCTCCGGTCACGACCACGACCCAGGCGGCCACGGCGCCGGGAGCGGTCACCAACGCTGTCGCCCAGAACCCCGCCCAGTCGACGTTCAACGGGCCCGTCTCGGTCTCGCTGTCGTGGTCGGCACCCACGAACACCGGTGGCGCAGCTCTCGGGCCCTACGTCGTCACGGTCGAGACGGTGTCGAACGCGTCGGGGGCCGTGCTCAGCTCCAACACGGTCAACGTCACGGGCGCATCGACCTCGGTCACGGTCAACGTGGGGAACAACTCCCGTGGGCGCTACACCGTCAGAGCCGTGAACACGGCCGGGCTCAGCGGTCCGACGACCACGCTCCAGGGCCGTGTCCCAACCGTCGCCCCGCTGAACAACTTCGCCAGCTCGAGCGCGTACTTCTTGGTCCGCGGGGTCGGCTTGGCGACCGTCACGATCCCGTACTACGAGACCGGTGGTCAGCACGGCCCCGACGACTCGGTGACGGTGTCGCAGCGGCCGGGACCGAACGCGACATTGGCCGCAGGGTCGACGGTGACGCTGGTCATCTGGGACCGAACCAGCTGCGAGACCGACGGCAACCAGCCCAACAACTACTGCTACAAGGCGCCGCCGCCGGGAACCACGTTCTGATCCTGCGAGAACGCCGTTGTCGCCTCGACCTCGACCTCGACCTCGACCTCGGCCGGTGGCGCGTCACGGGGAGCGCCCGGGTCCCTGCCAGGATGGCCAGATGACCGTCGACATCGAGCAGCGTGGCGCCGTCCGCATCGTCACGATCAACCGTCCGGAGCGGCGTAACGCGCTCGACCCCGAGACGTTCGCCGGGGTCGGCCGGGCCTTCGTCGACGCCGAAGCCGACGAAGCCGTGCGCGTCATGGTGATCACCGGCGCCGGCGATCGGGCGTTCTGTTCGGGCATGGACCTCAAGGCCTTCGCCGCGGGAGCTGCGATGCTCTCCCAAGGTGGACTGGGGATCGACGTGTTCACCGAGCGGCGGTATCCGAAGCCGGTGATCGCCGCGGTCAACGGTGCCGCGGTGGGCGGCGGGTTCGGCATGATGTTGGCCTGTGACCTGATCGTGGCCGCCGATCACGCCGTGTTCGGCCTGCCCGAGGTGAAGCGGGGACTGGTGGGCGCCGGCGCCAGTGCCAAGACGGCCCTGCGACTCCCTCCGGCCATCGCCCTGGAACTGGCCCTCACCGGCGAGACGATCGACGCGGCACGGGCGCTCCATCTCGGGATCGTGAACCGGGTCGTTCCCGGCGCCGACGTTCTCGCCACGGCGGTTGCGCTGGCCGAGACCATCGTCGCGAACGGGCCGATCGCCGTGGCGGCGTCGAAGGAGGTCGTGTATCTCGTGGCCGGCCTCGACACCATCGACATGCCCCGGATCCGGGCGATGACGGCGCACGTGGCGAAGACCGACGATGCCGCCGAAGGGGCCCGGGCCTTCGCCGAGAAACGCACGCCGAGGTTCACCGGCCGCTGAGCCCGGCGAATCAGATACGGGGAATCAGAACCAGGCGATTCCGCCATCCGAGCACAGGCCGGGCAACGGATGACCCGCGATCGGTTCCGTCACCAGGACGAGTACCAAACGTGGCCAGTTCTCACGGAACGCGAAACATGCGCTCAACAGCGGCTCAACAGGTTGGCGAAGTGCGACGACATCAGGGACGGGCACCGTACGTTGACCGGAGTCCACCTACCAGGAGCTCCCGAATGACGCTTGCCCTTCCCGGCCGTCCCCGCCTCTCCGGCCTTCCCCGCCTCTCGGGCCTTCCCCGCCTTCCCCGAGCGACGCGCTCAGCTCGCCTGGCCCGCACGGCAGCGATCCTCACGGTCGTCGTGCTCGCAGTCGGCGCGTGTGGCGACGACGATGACGCCGCCTCCACGACTACCCCCGCGTCCGAGACCACCGTCCCGACCGCCGCTCCTGCCCCTGCGGACCCCGCGACCACATCGGCGACCACTGGTGACATTCTGGAGGTGGCTGCCGGCGAGGGTGACCTCGGCACGTTCCTCTCGTCGCTCGAGGCGGCCGGCATCATGGACGGTCTGCACGGTTCGGGGCCGTTCACGGTCTTCGTCCCCACAGACGAGGCTTTCAGCGCCTATCTCACGGAGGCCGGCATGAGCCAGGCCGAGCTCTTCGCAGACCCGACCCTGCTGTCGTCGGTGCTCGACTACCACCTGGTGGAGATGATCGAGAGCTCGGAGATGGTGATGGGCATGGCCGGTCAGTCGTTCGTGACCGCGAACGGTGCCGAGCTGGCCGTCACCGTCAATGGCGACACGGTGATGGTTGGCAACGCAACCGTCGAGCGTTACGACATCCAAGCGTCGAACGGCGTGATCCACGTGATCGACGCCGTGCTGATACCGCCCGCAGCATGAACCCCCGAACTGGCAGACTGAACACCCGAAGGTGACACCTTGAGCAGTCAGACCCAGCTCCCCGACACGACCGTCCCGCCACGCGATGGGGGTCCCGGTCCCGATCACGTGGCGTCGAGCCACTCGCGGCTGGGCGCAGCGCTCAGCGGCCTGCTGGCCGCGGCCGCCGCGCTGGCGACCGGGGAGCTGGTCTCGGGGCTCAGCCGACGGGTGCCGTCGCTGGTGATCAGCGTGGCCGAGGTGTTCGTCGACTCCACGCCGGGTGGCGTCGTCCGCTGGAGCATCCGCACCTTCGGCACCAATCAGAAGAACCTCCTCGTGTGGGGCGTCACGCTGGCTGCCCTGGTGGTTGGCGTGCTCTTCGGTCTGTCCTCCCGTCGCCGATTTATCAAGGGGGCACTGGGGTTCACCGGCTTCGCGATGTTCGGCGGATGGGCGGCGGCACGAGGCACGCTCTCTGCCGACGGCGGGTCGTGGCTCTCGGCGATCGTCAGCGGGGTGATCGGGATCGGCGTGCTCTGGTCGATGTTGCGAACCCAGGCCGGGCTGAGTGTCGTCCCCGATCGCCTCGGGCGCCGCGCATCTCCGAGCCCCGCCGAGAGCTCCGCCGGCGCGCTGTCGATGTCCCTCTTGGCGCCCACAGCCCCCGTGGCCCTCGTGGCCCTCCCCACTCCCATGACGATCCCCGGACGTCCGAGCCGGCGGGGGTTTCTCGCAGTCGGCGGGCTCGCCGTGGCCTGGTCGGCCGGCGGCATCGGCATCGGTCGTCATCTCCGCGCTGCGCACAACGTCGAATCGGCCCGCGAGGGGGTCGCCACGCGTCTCGGCGCCGAAGCCGCCACCGGTGCCAGCACCGCCACCACGATTCCGGCGGGTCTCGCGAGCTTCGACGGCCTGGTCGATGACCTCACCCCGCTCGTCACCCCCAACGCCGACTTCTACCGTATCGACACGGCGCTCATCATCCCCCAGGTCGATCCGGCCGATTGGCACCTGCGCATCCACGGCATGGTCGAGAACGAGCTCAGCCTCACGTTCGACGATCTGTTGGCGTTCGAGCGCATCGCCGAGCACATCACCATCTCCTGCGTCTCGAACGAGGTCGGTGGCGATCTGGTCGGCAACGCACTGTGGACGGGCGTCCCTCTCAAGACGCTCCTCGAACGGGCCGGTGTCGCACCGGGCGCTACTCAGATCGTCGGCCGCTCCGTCGACGGCTGGACGGCCGGGTTCCCGACCGAGATCGCGCTCGACGGCCGTCCGGCCATGGTGGCACTGACGATGAACGGTGAGCCGCTCCCCGTGCGCAACGGCTTCCCGGCCCGGCTCATGGTTCCCGGCCTCTACGGATACGTCTCGGCGACCAAGTGGCTGAGCGAGATCGAGCTCACCACCTGGGAGGGCTTCGACGGCTACTGGATTCCCCGGGGCTGGTCGAAGGAAGGACCGATCAAGACCCAGTCGCGCATCGACCATCCCCGCACCCGGACCCAACTCCGAGCGGGTATGAACCCGATCGCCGGCGTCGCCTGGGCGCCGACCCGGGGAGTCGCTCGGGTCGAGGTGCAGGTCGACGACGAGCCGTGGCGGATGGCTCGCCTCTCGGGCGCGATCTCCGACAACACCTGGGTGCAGTGGATCGTCGACTGGGATCTCTCGCCGGGTCAGCACCGCATCCACGTACGGGCCACCGACGGCTCGGGCGAGACCCAGACCGGAGAGATCCGTCCACCGGCCCCCGACGGCGCCACCGGCTACCACACCATCCGCGTCTCGGTCGAGTAACCCTCGTCACATGCTCCCGCCCCTCCAACTGTCAGCGTCAGGGGCCGTATCCGGCCCGTCCCGCTGACAGTTGCGGGGCGGTGGGCCTACGATCGGCCGGTGACGACGTACACGATCATCGACAGCGACACCCACATCACCGAGCCGCCCGACGTGTGGACGAGCCGGGTGCCGGCCAAGTTCCGCGACCGGGTGTTCCGCATGGTGCGCAGCGACGCCGGGGAAGACGTGTGGCTGTTGGGCGACGAGCAGGTGTCGATCGCGGGTTTCAGCGCCAATGCCGGCTGGGGACGGCCGTTTCCGTCGCACCCGCCGACGCTCGACGACTGCCATCCTGGCTGTCACGATGCCAACGCCCGTCTGGCCTACATGGACGAGGTCGGCATCTGGGCCATGGTGCTGTACCCCAACGTGGCCGGGTTCGGGAGCCAGAAGTTCCTCACGATCGACGACGACGAGATGAAGCTGGCCTGCGTTCGGGCTTACAACGATTTCCTGCGCGACTGGGTTTCGGTCGATCCCCGGCGTTTCGTCACCATCATGTCGATCCCGTACTGGGACGTGGAAGCATCGGTGAAGGAAGTGCTGCGCGGCGCCGAGGCCGGCCACCGGGGCATCCTCTTCACCGGCAAGCCCCACGCCATGGGCCTGCCGTACCTGGGCGACCGCTACTGGGACCCGTTGTGGGCGGTGGCCACCGAGTGCGGGATGCCCATCCACTTCCACATCGGCTCGGGCGATTTCTCGACGTCGTTCACCCCGGCCAAGGTCAAGGCCGTCGGCGCAGCTTCGGCCTACGCGTTCACCTCGGTCGAGATGTTCCTCGGCAACGGGATCCAGGTGGCCGATCTGTTGTTGTCGGGGGTGTTACCCCGTTTTCCCGAGCTGAAGTTCGTGTCGGTCGAGAGCGGGATCGGCTGGGTGCCGTTCATGCTTGAAGCGGTCGATTACAGCTACCTGGAGGCGATGGAAAAGGGCCAGCGACTCTGGGACCTCATGCCCAGCGAATACTTCATGCGCCAGGTGTACACGTGCTACTGGTTCGAGGAGGTCGCGCCGCGCCGCATGCTCGACCTGATGAACGTCGATCACGTCCTCTTCGAGACCGACTTCCCGCACCCCACATGCCTGTACGGCAACGTCCACGAGCGCATCGAGGCCGGCCTGGGCGGTCAGACCGCCGAAGTGCGCCGCAAGATCCTCTGGGAGAACGCCGCCCGCCTCTACCACGTCCCCTCACCCTGACGCTTGGTATAGGGGCCGCACGGGGCGGTGCCCGACCGACGGGCTCAGGTGACGGCGCCGGCGATCTTGAGCTCGATGATGCGGTCGTCGTCGTGGCCGAGCTCGCGGAGGATCTCGTCGGTGTGCTCGGCGAACTGGGGAGCGCGAGCGAGCACCGCTGCGGTCTCGTCGAACTGCACGGGGTTGGCGATGAGCTCCCGGGTCACGCCGTCGGCGTCAACGATCTCGGCCACGTAGCCGTTGGCGCGGAGCTGCGGATCGTGGCCCAGGTCGAACGAGTCCTGCACCGGCGCCCATTGGCCTTCGAGGGTGCTGAAGCGCTGCGACCAGTGGGCGAAGCTCCGGCCGGCGATCTCGGAAGCCACGATCGCCGAGGCCTCGGCGGCGTTGGCCAGGAGCTGCTCGACGGGCGAGAAGCGCTCGTCGGTGGCCAGCTCGGGACGGTCGAGATGGGTGACCAGCTCGGTCCAATACCGCCCGGGCTGGAGCATCGCCAGCTGGATGAACTTGCCGTCGCTCGTCTTGAAATTCCCCATCACCGGGTTGAAGATCGGGGCTGATTCGCCCACGGGGAACTGCTTCCACACGACCTCGCCCTGCATGAGTGCCAGGTCGACGGCCAGCGCGTTGGCCCAGGCTCCCGTCGACAGGAGCGACACGTCGACCACCGAGGTCTCGCCCGTGCGCTCCCGAGCGAACAACGCCGCGGAGATCCCGCCGGCGATGGTCATGCCGCCGATCGAATCGCCGTAGGCCGGTGCCGGCATGCCGAGCACGGTCTCGGTGATGTCGGGCGGGGTGACGCCGACGGCGCTGCCGGCCCGAGACCAGAAGGCGCTCGAGTCGTAGCCGCCCTTCTCGGCGTCGGGACCCTTGGCGCCGAACGCGCTCCCACGCACGTAGATGATCGCCGGGTTCACCGCCCGGATGTCGTCGAGGTCGATCTTCAGGCGCCGACGGGCGTCGGGAAGGAAGTTGGTGAGGAACACGTCGCTCTGACGGACCAGCTCGTAGAGCACATCGAGGGCCTCGGGATTCTCGAGGGCCAGGCCGATGCTGCGCTTGCCCCGATTGGGGTGCTCCATGATCGGATGGAAGGACCCGATCGCCAAGCCGGCCGGACCGATGTTCTTCAAGCCCCGCTGGGCATCGCCCATCACGGCGTGCTCGACCTTGATCACGTGCGCGCCCCAGTCGGCGAGCACGGCCCCCGCGGCCGGGGTGAAGGTGAACTGGGCCACTTCGAGGACGTGCACGCCCTCCATCGGTCGCAGTGCCAAGGCCGTGTCCTGTCCTGTCAACCGATGTCGTAGAGCGCGATGGCGCTCTCGCTGGTGATCTGGCTCTTCTGCTCGAACGTGAGCCCTTCGAGCGCCTCGCGCAGATCTTCGGTGACCCCGGGGAACTTGGCGTCGGGGTGCGGGTAATCGCTGGCCCAGATGATCCGGTCGGCGCCGCACAGCGGTGACTGCGCGGTGAACGCCAGCATCGACTCGTCGGGGTCGAAGCTGATCCAGCACTGCCGCCGGAAGTATTCCGACGGCGACTGCTTCAACCAGGGCACATCCCACGAGAACTTCTTGGCGTGGTGATCGAGCCGCTCGAGCCAGGGCACCAGCCACCCGCCGTTGGCTTCGAGCATGATGAACTTGGCATCGGGAAAGCGCTCGCACACACCACCCGCGGTTACATAGCAGATGGTATGCATCACGTCGACGGGGTTGGCGATGGCCTGGGTGAAGTAGATGTTGCTCAGCCCCATGGGTCCGGTGAGCACTTGGTCGCGATCGACGTAGCGGCCGTCGGGCATCTGGGCTCGGCCGAGCATGAGGCCCTGGCAGGCGCCGGGCAGGTCGGGGGCGAGGAAGGGGTGGAACGCCAGCGGCAGCCCGGTGTCGGAAGCCGCCTGCCAGATGGGGTCGTAGACCGGGTCGTTGAACGGGCGCCAGTCGACCGACGGGTTGGGGCGCAGGAGCACCGAGACGATGCCGGGCAGCCCGGCCACCCGGCGCATCTCCTTGGCGACGGCGTCCACCCCGTCGGCGTCGGGCATCGGCGGGACGACGGCCGCGGCGAACAGGCGGCCTTCGCCCTCCTGGCTGTGATCCGACACCCAGGCGTTGTAGACCTGGCATTGCACGAGCGCGAACTCGGGGTCGGGATGGGCCTGGATGGCGAGCATGGAGGTGGGGTAGAGCACGGCGAGGTCGATGCCGTCGGTGTCCATGTCCTGCAGGCGGGCCTTGGCGTTGTAGGCCGCGGGCCGCACCTCGGTGTAGCGCATGTTGCCGGCTCGGGCCCGGTCGACCTCGTCGTCGGGCATGCCGGCCGTGCCGGCGAGTGAGAGGAAATTCGACGGGGAGACGCTGCCGTCGTAGTGGAGGTGCTCGACCCCGGAGGCGTCTGTCTCGATGTGCCAGATGCGATCGCGCCACTTCGCGGGGGCGTAGTCGGGCATGGCCGTGGGGTGCTCGAGAATGTGCCCGTCGGAATCGATGTAACGCAGGCCGTCAGCGGTGGACATGGTGGGCCTCCAGGTGATGCGGCGCCGGAGCGTCGGTCGGGAACGGCGACCATCCTCTCAAGCGTGCCGGCCGACGGGCAACATCGACACCGACGTGCGTGACGGCCCGCATCTGCGGCAAGCTCCGTCGCATGGCAAAGACCTGGGAATCGATCATCGTTGCCGACCTGCGCCCGGGAGACCGCGTGCGTCTCCGGGGCGAGTTCGAGTTCGACGTCGCCCGCATCGACGCGCCGTTCCTCGGGATGGACGCCATGGTCTGCATCATCGAGGACACGCCGACGCGCTGGCACGCCTATGCGGCGCCGTTGGTGGAGCCGGTCGAGGCTCAGCGCGCCAGCTGACCGTCGCTGACCCGTCGACACGACCCGAGGGGACGACACGCATGGAGCTGTGGGAGCTGGTGGCCCGAGAGAGCGCTCGCGATCTCGTGGCGCGCTACGCCGCGAACGTCGACAGCGGACGATTCGATCAGGTGGTCGAGCTGTTCGCGCCCGATGCGGTGATGGACGTGGAGGGTGAGCTCTACGAGGGCCAGGATCGGATCCGTACGATCTTCCAGGGCGCGTTCGACGGTCTGCAGAGTGCCGAGCCGCGCTATCTCCGCCATTGCGTCTCGACCCATCAGATCGACGTGATCTCGCCGACGCAGGCCAAGGGACGCGTGTACTACCACGTGCTCATGGCGCACGGTCTCGATCACTGGGGCCGGTATGTCGACGAGTACGGCCTGGTCGAGGGGCGCTGGCGGTTCACCAGACGACGCGAGATCATGGACGGGACCGTCGAGGGCGGCTGGGGTGCGAGCAACTCGGCCGGGTGACGCGGTCGGATGACGCAGCTGGGTGACGCGGTCGGGTGACACCCCGAGCTGTCAGCCTCGGCGTGGGTTGCGCTCCACCAGACGCTGGTAGGGCGCCAGCTCGGCGGAGGCCTCCACGGCCAGCGTGTCGCCGACCCACACCTCCGCAGCCGCTCGAACAACGCTGTCGCCGTCGCCGGCGCCGGCAGGCAGGCAGACGCCTCGCAGCCGCAGGTCGGTGTCGAGGGGCAGCGCCCGGCGGTAGCGCACGTGCAGCTCCTTGGTGATCGCGCCCCGCCCGGCAGCGACAGGGGCCAGGGCCACGAGCTGGTCGGCCAGCATGGCGCTGATCCCGCCGTGGCAGCACCCCGGCGGCCCGGTGAAGCGCTTCGACAAGCGAGCCGTGCCCACTGCCACCCCGTCGGCCAGCCAGATGTGTACGTCGGGACGGGTCGGGCTGCACCGTCCGACGATCGGGTTGATCGGCATGAGCTGCTCGGGCTTGGTGCGATCGATGTCGGCGCCGGCGAGCCCGGAGAAATAGGGGTCGAGGTTCTTCCGGGCCGCCAACCGTTCGGTCAGGGCGTCGACGGCGGCGGTCACCTCGCCGATGTAGGCCGGGTCGATGTCGGTCTCGACGACGGCGTCACCGAGCGCCCTCACCGCAGCCGCCAGGGCGATGACGGCCTCTCGGCGCGCGTGGGGATCGTCGGTCATCGCAGGATGCTCCCGAGCGTCACTGGCTCTCACCTCGCCTTGGGGAAACCGAGGTGGCGCTCGGCGATGTTGTTGCGATTGATCTCGCTCGTGCCGCCGTAGATGGTGGTGACCGGGGCGTGGCGAGCGTCATAGTCGACGTAGCCTCCGGCAGCGGCGCCCGTCTCGTGGAAGTGCAACAGCCCGGCCGGTCCGGCCATCTGCTGGCACCAGGCGGCGGCCCGCTGGTAGGCCTCGGTCGCGAAGACCTTGACCATCGAACCCTCCAGACCGGGCAGGCCACCCGATGCTGCGATCCAGGCGGCCTTTTGCGTGAGGAGGCTGGCGACCACGTTGTCGACGGCGATCCGAGCGAGGCGCTCGCGCACGACGGGGTCGTCGAGCAGCCCGCCCTCGGCGGCCCAGTGGTGGAAACGGCGCAGCAGCGGCACCGCAGCGGCCGTCCCACCCATGACGCCGCGCTCGAAGGCCAAGGCCACGCCCATGGTGCGCCAACCACCGTTGACCTCGCCGAGCACCCATTGCTGGCCGACTCTGACGTTGTCGTAGAACGTGGCATTGGTGCGCTCGGAACCCATGGTGTGTACGGGTTCCACGGAGATACCGGGCGTGTCCATGGGCATGATGAACGTGGTGAGACCCTTGTGCTTGGGCACGTCGGTGTCGGTGCGGGTGAGCAGGAGGATCCAGCTGGCCTCCTGGGCCAGGCTGGTCCACATCTTGGCGCCGTCGATGACCCACTCGTCACCGTCTCGCGTCGCTCGCGTGACGATCGACGCCACGTCGCTGCCGTGGTCCGGCTCGCTGTAGCCCAGGCACACCAAGGCCTCGCCCGAAAGGATCGACGGCAGCACGGTGGCCTTCTGGAAGTCGGTGCCCACATGGTTGACCACCGCGGCAACCATGACGGCAACGGAGATCCCGTCGTAGCCCAGGCCCGACTTCTCGAGCTCGTTGAACAACAGCCAGAGCTCGATGGGATCGCCCGTGCCCATCCCGGGGACGACCCGCTCGAGCAAGCCCTTGGCAGCCAGGGCCCGGTTGACCTCGGGGCTGTTGAACAGCCCGGTGCGGTGCTGGGTTTCCACGATCTCCGCCAAGTCGACCTCGCGCAGGATCTGCTTGACATCGGAGCGGAACTGCGATGCGCGAGGTGCCAGCGAGAAGTCCATCTCACGCCTCCGTCGGGGTGGGGAGGTTCGACGCCGGCGTGTCGCGAGCGTCGGCCGAGCCCGGCGATCCCAGCAGCCGGTCGGCGATGCGCCGGTACTCGTTGGTGGGGTCGTCGAGGACGAGCGCCCAGCCCCGGGCCCGGCGGTAGTAGAGCTGGATGTCGTATTCCTGGGCATAGCCGTAGCCGCCGTGGAAGTGCAGGCTCCGGTCGGTCGCGTGTGCCGCGGCCTGAGCCGCGAACACGAAGGCCATGCCGGCCAGGGTGGCGAAGTCGTCGATCTCGTTGTCGTCGACGTCGGTGGTTCCTGTGGTGCCGGGAACGGCCCGGTCTCCGGCCCAGGCGGCCCGGTGGGTGAGCAGACGAGCCCCTTCGACCAGGATCGGGAGGTCGGCCATCCCGTGCTGGACAGCCTGGAACGAGGCGATGGGAACCCCGAACTGCTTGCGGGACTTCACGTACTCGACCCCGATGGCCATGGCCGTGTCGCCGATTCCCACGAGCGCCGCGGCCGTCAACGTGCGCCATTCGTCGAGGGCCAGGTCGATCATCGAGGCCGGGCCGATCACGGTTCCCGTGCCACCGCGGGCCGAGCGGTCGGCGAGCGGGGCCGACGCGTGATTGACCGGGGCCCGTCCCGGAGGATCGGACCGGACGGCCACGAGCTCGTCGCCGTCGACGCCGATCACGATGTCGGCGATCGCTCCGGCCGGGACCAGACGCCAGGTGCCAGCGGCGTCAGCGGGTCGGAGGGCGATCGTGGCGATCAGGTCGCCGGTGACGACGGGCTCGACGGGGTGCAGCCTCGACGCCACGAGGTGCTCGATCAGCGGCACCGGCGCGATCGAGCGCCCGAGCTCCTCGATGATCACGATGAGATCGGAAAGCGTCGCGCCGCCGCCACCGTCGTGCTCGGCCGCTCCCATGCCCGGGGCGCCGGTCGAGAGCAGACGTTCCCACAGTCCCCGGTCGAACCCGAGAGGCTCGGCCGCCCGGGCGACAGGGGCGGGCGCCTCCCTCGCGAAGAAGTCGGCGAACACGTCCCTGATCACTCGCTGGTCGTCCGAGAGCGAGAGATCCATCTCGGCATCCTGGGCGATGGGGCACCACCAATGCCACCTGGGCTGGGAAGCGCGAGAGCAACAGATCGATGCGCTCGACCCGCATACCATGGGACGATGGATCCGAGGGAGGCGCTGGCCCGTCTCGTCGAAGCCGCGACTTCGGGTGAGCTCGACGAGCTCTGTGAGCGTCACGGCGTCAGGCTGCTCGGTGCCTTCGGGAGTGCGACGCGCTCCATCGGTCCCGCTCATCGAGGGGCCCCAGCCGATCCGGGGGCCCCGGGGGTTCCGCACTCTCCGGCCACGCCGACCATGCCCCGTGATCTCGACATCGCGGTGAGCTTCGGCGTCGGGATCGACGAGCGTCGCCGCGACATCCTGGGCCTGCTCGACGATCTGGTGGTGCTGACCGGATGTGACGTGCTCGACATCGCAGTGCTCGACGGGGCCGATCCGGTGCTTCGGGCGGAGGCGCTCGTCGGGGTGCCCCTCTTCGAGGATCGGGCCGGTGCCTACACCGAGGCTCAGATGTCGGCGATCGCCGAGCGCTACGACACGCAGTGGCTCCGCGACCTCGACCTCCAGTCGATGACCCCGATGACCCCGATGACCCCGTGACCCCGCGTCACTTCGATCGTGACACGTTGAGCCGTCGACTCCGGCATCTGCGCGAGGTGCTGGGGGAGCTGGAGCACCTGCGCGGGCTCGATCTGGAGCGGATGCGTTCGCACCCATTGGAGCGAGCTGCAGCCGAACGCCTGGTTCAGGTGAGCGTCGATCTCGCCATCGACATCAACGCCCACATCGCCGTGAGCCTGCTCGGCGTCGCCCCCGCGACGGGTCGATCATCCTTCGCCGAGGCGGCCCGGGCCGGGGCGCTCGACCCGGTGTTGGCTGAGCGCCTGGCCCCGTCGGCCGGGCTGCGCAACGTCCTCGTCCACCAGTACACGGCCATCGACCTCGCGGTCGTGGCCGATGCCGTGACCCTCGTACTCGACGGCTTCAGTGAGTACCTCGGACAGATCGCGGCGTTCCTCGTCGAGACGAAAAGCTGACGGCCGTTGGAACGCCGACGTTCAGACGGGCACGTCGCCCGTGATGGTGACACGGTGCAGGGTGCGTTCGTGGCCGGCGGTGTCGCCGACGACGGCGTGCTGGGTGCAGCGGTTGTCCCAGATGATGAGGTCGCCAACGCGCCATCGGTGGCGCCAGGTGAGTTCGGGACGCGACGCCTGCGCGTACAGGTAGCCCAGCAACGGCGCGCTCTCGTCGTCGCTCCAGCCATCAAAACGCTTGGTGTAGTTGTCGTTCACGAACAGGCTGCGCTGGCCGGTCTCTGGGTGGGTGCGTACGACCGGGTGCGACGACGTGACAGCTTCGGATTCCACGCCGGCCTCCTTGGCCAGCGCGGTTCCCTGGTGGATGGCCCGCAGCCCGTCGAGCGTGGCCCGCAGCCCGGCGGACAGGGTCTCGTAGGCCAGGTACTGGTTGGCGAACATGGTGTCACCGCCCACGGGAGGGAGCACCCGGGCGAGCAGCAAGGTCATCGCAGGAGGCGCCGCCACGTGCGTGGTGTCGGCGTGCCAGGTGGTGGTGACGGGGTTGGGGTCGTAGATGCGCATCACGCCGGGATACCCGTCGATCGAGGGCACGTAGGGATGCACCGACACTTCGCCCCAGTGTCGGGCGAAGGCCAGTTGGTCGTCGGTGGTCATGGCCGACTGATCCCGGATGCAGATCACGAGATGGTCGAGGAGCGCTCGACGCAGGAACGCCACCGTGTCGGCGGCCCGGGCGCTGCCCCAGTCGAGCCCGGCCAGCTCGACCCCGGTGATGTGCGCCCCGAGCGCGCCCGCCTGGCGGGCGACCGTGGCGGCGATGGCGGTACTCGCAGAGGCTCCCGTGGTCATCGCGCTCTCCTCCGTGTGCGGCCGTCGGCGACGCCGTTCGAGACGTGAACCTACCAATGCGCGGGCCGGGCGTCGCGAGAGCGGTCATTCGTCGCGACCCCTCGCGACCCGGCAAGCTGTGAGGGTCTGAGCCGGTCTGAGCCGGCCTGGCCCCCCTACTCGGAGGATCGCCATGGAACCCATCACGTTCAAGGCCTTCGACGCCGACAACCACTACTACGAGGCTGAGGACGCATTCGTCCGCCACGTTCCCAAGGACATGCGCAAGCGCTGCATGCAGTGGGTGGAGCTCGACGGCCGGCGCCGGTTGCTCGTGGGTGGGCGGCTCAACCGCTTCATCCCCAACCCCACCTTCGATCCCGTCGCCCGCCCGGGCTGTCTCGACCAGTACTTCAGGGCCAAGCAGTCGGCGTCCGACATTCGCGCCGCGTTCGGCGAGCTGGTGCCGATCAGCCCGGCCTACCGCAACCGCGACGCCCGTCTCGCCGTCATGGACGACCAGGGCATCGAGGCCATGTTCATGTTCCCGACGCTCGGGGTGGGCATGGAAGCGGCGCTCGAGCACGATCAGGAGGCGCTGCAGGTGGCCTTCCGGGCCTTCAACCGCTGGCTCGACGAAGACTGGGGCTTGAACTTCGAGAACCGCATCCACAGCCCGGCCTGCATCAACCTGGGTGACGTCGACGCGGCGATCTCCGAGCTCCGATGGGCCCTCGATCGGGGCACCCGGGCCATCAACATCCGGGCGTCGTCGGTGAAGGGTCCCGACGGCCGTCGGCGCTCGTTGGGCGATCCCGCGCACGAGCCCTTCTGGGCGTTGCTCAACGAAGCGGGCATCGTGCTCGCCATCCATTCGGGTGATGCCGGTTACGGCTTCATGCTCGAGCACTGGGGCCAGGACGCGGAGTTCGAGGCCTTCCGGTACTCGGCCTTCAAGACGCTCATCACCATGTCGCCCATCAGCGACGCCCTCGCATCGCTCATCGGTGAAGGCGTGCTGAGCCGCTTCCCCCGCATCCGGGTCGCGACCATCGAGAGCGGCAGCGAATGGGTCGGCCCGCTGCTCAAGAAGTTCAAGAAGGCCTACGGGCAGCACGCCTACGCCTTCTCCGAGGACCCCATCGAGACGTTCCGGCGGGCCGTGTCTGTCTCGCCGTATTACGAGGACGACCTGCTGGCGTTGCGGGAGTCCATCGGCGCTTCGCAGATCATCTTCGGGAGCGACTGGCCCCACGCCGAAGGTCTTCCCAACCCGGTCGACTTCGTGTACGACCTCGAGGGCTTCACCGACGCCGAGGTCCGCATGATCATGCGTGACAACGGGATGGAGCTCGTCCAGCCGGCCTGATCAAGACAGCGGGGTTCCATGTACGACCTGGTGATCCGAGGGGGGACGGTCGTCGACGGGACGGGCGCTCCGCCGCGCACTGCCGACATCGCCATCACGGGCGGCGTGATCGTCGCGGTCGGCGATGCCGTCTCGGAAGGGTCCGGGTCGGGCTCAGGAGGAGCAGGCGTCGAGACGATCGACGCGGCCGGGCTCGTGGTCACGCCCGGCTACGTCGACGTGCACACCCACTACGACGGACAGGCCACCTGGGACCCCTTGTTGGCGCCGAGCTGTTGGCACGGCGTCACCACCGTCGTGCTCGGCAACTGCGGTGTCGGCTTCGCGCCCGTCCGGCCCGATCAGCGGGCCTGGCTCGTGCAGCTCATGGAGGGCGTGGAGGACATCCCGGGCACGGCGCTGCACGACGGCATCCGCTGGGCCTGGGAGAGCTTCCCCGAGTACCTCGACGCCCTCGACACCATGCCCCGGGCGCTCGACGTGGCCGCGCAGGTACCCCACGGGGCGCTGCGGGTCTACGTGATGGGTGAGCGGGGGGCCGACAACGAGCCGGCGACCGAAGCCGATATCGCCGAGATGGCCACGCTCGTCGGCGAGGCGGTGGCCGCAGGGGCGATCGGGTTCTCGACGAACCGCCTGGCGATGCACACCGCGAAGGACGGCCGTCCCGTTCCCGGAACCTACGCCGGTGTCGACGAGCTCTTCGCCATCGGCCGGGCCATGGCCGGCGCCGGTGGTGCGGTGATGGAGGTGATCTCCAGCGAGGCCATGGGGAACGTGGCCGATGGCTACACGCGCGATGTGGCGTGGACGGCCGAGCTGTCGCGCGAGACGGGCCTGCCGATCACCCTGTGCCTCACCCAGGTCGACACCATGCCCGACCGTTGGCGCGAGGTGCTGGCGCTCGTCGCCGAGGCCCGGGCAGCTGGCGCCGAGATCGTGGCGCAAGTGGCCGGGCGGCCGCTCGGCATCCTGCTGGGCCTCTCGACCAAGCACCAGTTCCAGGGCCGGCCGTCGTACGAGGAGGTGGCGCATCTCCCGCTGGCCGAGCGGGCCCGGGCCCTCGCCGACCCCGACCGGCGGGCGCGCATCATGACTGAGAGCTCTTCGGGCTCGGGCATCGGTACCTTCGTGTCACGCATGCCGCACAAGGCGTTCCCACTCGGCACGGTCCCCGACTACGAGCCCGAGCCGTCCACCAGCGTCGCTGCCATCGCCGAGCGGACGGGCGTGGCGGTCGACGACGTCTTCTACGACCTGTTCTGCGAGCACGACGGCCGCCAGCTCGTGCTGTTCACGCTGGGCGGCTACGCCAATCAGCACTGCGACCACATCCACGAGATGCTCAGCGACCCCTCGACCGTCCTCGGGCTGGCCGATGGCGGTGCCCACTGCGGGCTGATCTGCGACGCCTCCGTGTACACGTCGATGCTGTCGCACTGGGTGCGCGACCGGCCCCGGGGGCTTCGGCTGAGCCTCGAAACGGCCGTGGCCAAGATGACGTCGCTGCCGGCCCGGCTCTACGGACTCGCCGACCGGGGCGTCATCGCGCCGGGCATGAAGGCCGACCTGAACCTCATCGACCTCGACCGCTTGGCGCTACGCCTCCCGGAGGTGGTCGACGACCTGCCCACGGGGGCGTCGCGCATCGTGCAACGGTCCGACGGGTACGTGGCCACCATCGTGAGTGGCGAGGTCGTGCTCCGCGACGGGGTCCACACCAGCGCCCGCCCCGGCCGTCTCGTCCGCCACGGATCCCGGCCCACCGCGACGGAGCGGTAGCTGCCGCTCGCCCGTCGTCGACCTCAGTCGGCGGTGCCCCGTTCGACGATCCAGCGGTGATCCTGGCCGGTGATTGCGGCGGCGAGCTCGAAGTCGGCGTCGTTTATCGCAGCTGCCATCGAGTCGAGCAGTGTGCACGGTGGCGTCGGATGTGATGTCGTGGTGCACATCGCTTGAGGCGCTCCGGTCGTCTCGACTCGTCAACGGAGAACGGAACACCATGGGAAAGCTCGACGGCAGGGTTGCAGTCATCACCGGAGGAGCCCGGGGGCAGGGCCGCAGCCATGCGCTGCACCTGGCCCGCGAGGGAGCCGACATCGCGTTCTGCGACATCTCCGAGCCGCTGAAGACCCCCCTCTACAAGACCGCAACAACCGAGGATCGTCTCGAAACCGAACGTTTGGTCAACGAACTCGACCGGCGCTGCCTCGCTGTGGAGGCCGACGTGCGTGACCGTCCGGCGATCGAGGCCTTCGTGGCTCGAACGATGGACGAGTTCGGCCGCATCGACATCTGCCTCGCCAACGCCGGCATGACGGCCTTCGCTCCCGCCTGGGAGACGAGCTACGAGCTGTGGGACGAGACCGTCGACGTCTGCATGAACGGGGTCTGGAACATCTGCCGCAACGTGATGCCCCACATGATCGCGGCCAAGCGGGGCAACATCGTGATCACGTCGTCGAACGCCGGCGTGACGCCCATCCCCAACATCGCTCCCTACGTTGCGGCCAAGCACGGCATCACCGGGCTCATGAAGGTCCTCGCCGTCGAGCTGGCCCCGTTCAACATCCGGGTGAACTGCGTGCACCCGTGCGGCGTGAAGACCGACCTCACGATGAACCAGGCCGGGCTCGACCTGTTCTCGGGCAAGGTGGGCGCCACGTTCGAGGAGGCCGAGCCGGCCATGAAGAGCCTCAACCTCCTCGACGTCGGGCTCATCGACCCGTCCGACGTGTCGGAGGCCGTGATGTTCCTCGTGAGCGACGCGTCTCGTTACGTGACCGGCTCGTCGCTGATGGTCGACGCCGGCACCACGATCTGCCCGCCCGGCT
This sequence comes from Actinomycetes bacterium, assembly GCA_031362415.1. Classification (GTDB taxonomy): domain Bacteria; phylum Actinomycetota; class Acidimicrobiia; order IMCC26256; family VFJJ01; genus VFJJ01. The sequence goes on from JANLSK010000155.1 coordinate 17,813, forward strand.
CCTTCCGAGGCTGGGACATCGCGTAGCGACGCTCGCAGACTCGTCGACGGTGAAGCGCCCCCGAGGCGGCTCGGGTACGTTGCGCGGATGCCGATCGACCCGGAGAAGTGCCAGTTCCTGTTCGGTGCCGACGAGCCGCCCTTCGACATCGACGAGCTCGACGCCATGCTCGAGATCAGCGACGGTGCGGGTGCGACCGACATGCGGTCGGCACTCGTGAGCGCCCTGTCACGCCAGGTGATCGAGGAGCGGCCGGCCGAGACGTGGACGACCATTCGTCGACTCCTCGACCTCGGGCTCACCCGAGAAGCCGTCGCCGGACAACTGATCCTGGTGCTGACCGCTGCCATCCAGCGGACGCTCGGCGAGAGTGGTGCGACGAGCACCGGCGTGAGCGTCGACGGGGTCCCGCTCGGCTACGACGAGCAGCGGTATCTGCGTGCGCTGGCTCGACTGCCGATGCCGACACCCGACGAGGTCGCCGACGCCGTCAACCAGGTCGTCGCCCAGAACCAGGGCAGTACGCCCACTCAGATCACGGCCCGCTCGTTGGCGATCCTCGGTCGTGATCCCGATGACGATTCGGCGGCCTTCGGGGTCACGAGCACGATCGAGGACGGGATCGAGGACGGGATCCTCGCCGAGCTGAGCGACGATCGCATCGTGCATCTTCCGAGCCTGTTCGGCGACATCGTGCTCACGCATCGCATGACCGAGGCCGAGCTCGGCGTCAGCGCCCTGAGCTGTGTCGGCAACGACCTCGTCGGGTTCGCCTGGCGCGACGATGTCACGATCGACGGGTCCGGGGAAGGCCCGCTGGCGGGGTCCCTGGCCGCTGCCCCGCCGGCGCCCGATGGCGTGAGCGAGGATTCCGGGTCGGCGCTCGCTGTCATGTCGGTCGAGCCCGGGCACGTGGCCTGGATGGGTCCGGCGGGCTGGCTCAACCACCTGCACCCGGGCGATCTGCTCGCCGTACGAGTCGGCGACGACACCCGGGTGGCGGTCGAGGTGCTCGGCGTCGAACCCGCCGATGACGATCGACTCGTCGAGCTGATCATCGACTGCTTCGACGATCAGCGGGCCGTCAGTGGGCTCCCCGTGGCAGTGGAGCACCTCGTGGCCGCCCTGCTCCTCGATGACCCGTCGACCTTTTGCGAACCTCGTCCACCGATCGTCGAGCTCTGCCAGAGCGCCGGCTTGGAGGTGCGGGGTGGCTTCGTGGCCTCGGGTGACGACATGTGGGACGCGCTGAAAGATCACGAGCGGCTCGAGCGGATCTCGTTGCTCATCCACGACCCCGCCACGGTCGAGATGGCGATCGACGTGCTCGACGTGCTCGAAGACTCCTTGTGCCCACCTCGGCAATTGCGCGCCCTGCTCGATCTGCTCGGCGACAACGGCATCCTCTGCCCGGTGGTCGTCAACGAGCTGCTCGACGTCGATCTGGTCCGAGGCGACATCGATGCGGCATGCGCCGTTGCCGCCCGACTGGTCGTCGCCGCCCGCACGCCGAGCCAGCGCGCGTTGGCCCATCTCATCGCCGCCATGATCGAGGAGCGCTCGGGAGACGTGCTGGCTGCCGAGCACCATCTCGATCTCGGCGTCCAGACCGGCGCCCGGTTCGGTCCGCTGCTCGATCGTCGGGCCTGGTACGCCTCCGATCGGGGCGACGCCGCGACGGCGCTGCGGTGGTGGACCATCGCTCCTCCACTCGATGACGACGAGGTCGAGATGGTTCGGCGACATGCCGGTCGCAGCGGCGCGAAGCCGGGACGGAACGGTCCGTGCTGGTGCGGGTCGGGACGCAAGTACAAGACGTGTCATCTGGGCCGTCCCGAGGTCGCTGAGCTTGCCGACCGGGTCGAATGGCTGTGGGCCAAGGCGTGCAGCTATCTGGCGCGCCGAGAGGGATCGGCGCAGGAGGCGCTCCAGACCTTGGCCCTCGCCCATCGTGAGGCAACCGGTCGCTCGGTCGATCCCTACGACCTCGATGAGGACGACGTGCTCGAGATGATTGCCGACCCCGCCGCGATCGACGTGGCCCTGGTCGAAGGCGGATGGTTCGCGCGGTTCCTCAGCGACCGGGGCCGCCTGCTCCCCGACGATGAGCGGGAGCTGGCGGTGTCCTGGGTCGAGGTGCCCCGGTCGGTCTACGAGCTCGTCAGCGTGGCCGACGACGGGACGATCGTGATGCGCGACATCGACACCGGCGCGCAGCTGTCGGTCCACGAGCCGAAGCTGGTCGACCGAGGCCAGCCCGGAGACATGTGGTGCGTCCGGGCCGTCCCCGACGGGCGAAGCCACCAGCTCGTGGGTGTGGGGTTCCCCGTCGCCGCGGGCTCCGAGCGACTCGTCCTCGAGCAGTGCAGTCGGCTCAGCGGCGTCGACCTCGTGACCAACGCCAACTGGTGACCCGGGTGGCTGGGCCGGCGTTCCCCGGTGAACGCCCCCCGTTCGAGCTCAGCGGCTCCCGTGGAGCTCAACGAAGCGGCGGCGCATGTGCTCGCCGTTGCTGACGTGCGCCACCGTGCCGTCCGGGTCGAGAAACGCCAAGGGACCGAACACGTTCGAGAGATAGATCGTCTCGGAGGGGGTGGTGGTCGCGCCGTGCACCGCGCCGATGGGCTCGTAGATGAACGAACCGGTGCGGGCGAACCCGCCGCGGTATTCGATGGCGCCGTTGAGCACGAAGAAGTTCGCCGGACCGAGATGCACGTGCGGCGCGTTCACCTGACCGGCGGCCGACTTGATGAGCGCCGTCCAGGCCCCCGTTTCCTCACTGGCCCAGAGCACCTTCAGTGCGTTGCCGCTGCCCGTCTCGTCCCATTCCATGGCCTCGGTGTCGACCAGGAGGGCAAAGGGATCGCCTGTCGTGTACGGCGGTGTTGCTCCCGCGGCGCCGTGCGTTACGGCCATTGGATCTCCTGTCGTCGACGGTGCGGCGATGCTGCGTCACATCACGAGCCCGCATCAAGTCACAGCGTCTCCGATCGGTTGGGTCGACGAGTCAGCTACCGACTGCCCACGGCTCGGCGGAGTGCTCGCAGCACGAGGTGCGCGTCGCCGAGGCGATGGCTGAGGTCGCGCTCGAGCCCGCCGATCGGGTACAGGTTCTGCGGCGCCCGAGGGTCCTTGTGCGGCTCGGACGCGAAGCGGGGCAGGACACTCGAGATCTCGCCTGCCCGGGCGACGGCCGTCTCGACGGCCTCGGAGGCGTCGAGCTCGCAGCGCACGACCCCGGCCCAGGGATGGCCGTCGGCCCCGGCGAGCTTGAGATACCACGACCAGCGCGGCCAGCTCCCGCCCACCAGGAACAGCGGCGTGCGCTCGCCCGGAGCCAGTCGAGACACGACATCGCGAAGGTTCGGCGGGAGATAGCTCACGTGGTGGGTCTTCACGAAGCCGATCGCTCCGGCGATCACCGGCTGGCGCAGCGGGCCGTCGACAACCACGAGCGCACCGCGCCCGGCGCTGGCGACGGCCATCCGGGCCTCGAGGTCGCCCATTCTGCGCTGCAACGCCAGCATCAACGGCGCGAGCTCGTCGCTGGGGACGGGCGTGGGGAGGTACGTGCCGCACGAGGTCTCGATCGGTGCGGTGACCGCAGGCGAGAAGACCCGCCGCACGACCTCGGCGGCGACCACGGTCGCGGCGCCGTCGCAGAGCACGGCCCCCGCGGCGTACGACGCGGCGATACCGGCGTGGGCTCGACCGTCGCCATCGGTGATCCACACCCAGGCGTCGACCCGCCGCACCCCGTCGACGAACAGGACCGGCGCAGCGAGCGCCCCGCCGCCACCGAGCTCGCCGGGTGCTCCCTCCAACGCTCCGTCAGGCGTGATCGGGCCCCACCGATCGGCTGGTATCTCAAGGCCCACCTCGACCGGCGCGCTGGCCTCGTCGAGCTCACCCGGCTCGTAGGCCGAGCCGTACTCGGGGGCCCAGGCCTCGATGGCGATCTTCATCTCACCCGTGGCGGTCACGTCACGACCTTGGTCACCGTGGCCCCGGCCGGCGACTTGGTCACCTCGAAGCGGACGGGTACCCGTTGGGCCAGCTCGGCCACGTGGGTCACGATGCCGACCACCCGGCCCCGGGCGCCGAGCTCCTCGATGGCCGAGGCCACGGTGTCGAGGGTGTCGGCGTCGAGGGTGCCGAAGCCCTCGTCGAGGAAGAGCGACTCCAGATGAGCCGAGCCCCGCGACGCCAGGCTGGCGATCTGATCGGCCAGGGCCAGCGCCAGGGCCAGCGACGCCAGGAACGTCTCGCCCCCCGAGAGGGTACGGGCGCTCCGGCATTCGTCGGCGTTGCGATGGTCGACCACGAGGAAGTCGCCCGACGGCTCGGCGCCGAGCGAGAACTGGCCGCCCGAGAGCTCGTGCAGGCGAGCCGTGGCCCCGACGACCAGGCCGGCGACGGCTTCGTCGAGCAGCCATTGCGGGAACTGGTCGGAGCGCAGGTGGCCGTGCAGTGCCCGGGCGGTGCGTTCCTCGGCAACGAGCGACTCGACCGTCGTGGTCAGCTCATCGCGACGGTCGGCGTCGCCCCGCAGACGTTCGAGTCGTTGGGCCGCCGCCGCCTGGGCGTGCGCCGCTTCGATGCGAAGACGCTGAGGGTCGGCTGCTTCGACGCCGACTCCTCGGGCCTGTGCACCAAGGGTCTCGACGATCGCCCGGTACTCGACCCGAAGTCGCTCGACGTCGGTCTCGAAGGCCTCGGCCAGCGCGACCTGGGTCTGGGCCGCGACCTCAGCCCAGGCCACCAGCTCGGCCCAGGCGAGCGCGAGATCGGAGCGGTCGGTCGGCGGAGGACCAGTGGCCGTGAGCGGGTCGCGTGCGGCGTCGAAGCCGGCCCACGCCTCGGCACCGGCACGCATCGCTGCTCGCTCGGCCGAGGTGGCCTCCTTGAGGAGCGCCGTCGCCGCCTTCACCTCCTGGCGAGCTGTCTGCAACGCACCGGCCGCGGCGTCGAACGCGGCCAGGCTGGCATCGAGTGCAGCGGCATCGACATACCGACCCATGGCTGCCGTCAGCTCGGCCACCCGACGTTGCGCTCCGGGAAGCTGGCCCTGGAGACGGGCGACAGCCTGATCGGCCTTGGCCTGTGCTGTCTGCGCGGCCTGGGCCAACGCTTCCGTGTGGCTGAGGTGCGTGCGGGCTGCCTCCATCGGACCCAACGGCGCCAAGGTGGGAACGATCGTCACCGGCTGCTGGCACACCGGGCAGGGCTCGCCGGCCCGAAGCGCTTCGGCCACGGTGTGCGCAGCATGGGCTCGTTGGAGATCGTCGAGGCTGCGCCGCGCAGCAGCGACCGCGATCGCGGCCGCCTCGGAAGCCTCGGCTGCTCGGCGTGCCCCACTCATCCCGTGCTCGGCCGCTTCGAGCTGCCGGGCCAGAGCGTCGGCGACGGCAACGGCTTCCGGCAGAGCCCGACGGGCGGCATCGGCATCGTCGAGTGGCTTGCGATCACCCAAGCGGCGTAAGGCTTCCTCGGCTGCGTCTGCGGCAGTGGTCGCGGCCTCGAGGACCTGCTCGGCGTGGACGACGGCCGCTCGGCCGGCCCGCTGGCGCGCGGCGATCATGTCGACGTCGGCCGGGACCACGAGCGCAGCCAGCGCGTCGGCAGTGTGGCGGGCGTCCTTGGCCTGGCGTGCCGCCTCCCGACCATCGGCGAGGAGCTCGTCGAGCCGCGACTGCCGCACGTCGATCGCATTCGTCAACGCGTCGAGAGCCGACAGCGCGGCCTCAGCCGCCACGATGGCCTCGGGGGTGGCATCGGCCAGACGGGCCAGTTCCGCGCCGTGGACCGCTCGGAGATCCTTGGCCCGCTTGGCCCGGCCGTCGGCCAGGCCCTGCACGACCGCGTAGACCTCGTGGCCGAGGAGCGCGATCAGCAGTTGGCGGCGTTCCTTCGGGGCGGCGTGCAAGAAGCGGGCGAACTCGCCCTGGGGCAACACGACGCAACGCGTGAACTGCTCGAAATCGAGGCCCAGCAGGGAGCTCACCACCGCGGTCACCTCGTCGGCCGTGCCGGCCAACGACTGGCTGGCCTGCTCGAGGCGCGCTTCCTTGGTCGTTGCTCCCCCGGCCTTGGTTCGGCTCACGACTCGGACCGCGCGGTACGCCGCATCACCCACCGTGAAGTCGAAGCAGATGCGGGCCTCCAGCCGTCCGAGGCTGATGATCGGCGCCACGGCGCGGCGGTCGAGGCGGGGGATCGAGCCGTAGAGCGCGAAGCACATGGCATCGACGAGCGACGACTTTCCTGCACCGGTGGGGCCGGTGAGCGCGAACAACTCGGCCCCATCGAAGTCGACGACGGTCGAGTCGCGAAACGACGTGAACCCGGCAAGCTCAAGCCGAAGCGGCCGCATCGGCTTCCTCCAGCAGCTCGCCGAACAGTCCCAGCACGGCGCCATCGGGCACCCCACGCTCGGCGAGGAAGGCCGCCAGCAGCTCCCGGGGAGCCAGCCCGGCCCGGCTCGGCCTGCTGTCGGCACCGGTACCGGCCTCGGCGGGGCGCTCGATCACGATGTCGACGGCGTCGGGAAACAGGGCCCGCAGGTCGTCGGCCAATCCGGGGCTGGGATGTTCTCGCACCCGGAGCCGGAGGTACGCGTCGCCGGTGGTACCCGCGAGTGCCCCGAGCTGGGCCACCGTGCCCGTCAGCGTCTTGAGCGGCCGCCCCGTGGTGAGGGGCACGGCCCGCACCTGGGCTGGTGAACCGACCCAGGCCTCGACCACCAGAACCTGCTTGGCGTTCGACTCGTCGCCGAAGTCGAGTTGCAGCGGCGATCCGGCGTACCACGTGGGACAGGCGGCGGCGATCTTCTGGGGGCGGTGCAGATGACCGAGCGCCGCATAGTGGGCCGTGCCCGGGAACGCCGTCGCCGACATGGCGTAGTCGACCGCGATGTGGGCGGCGCGCTCACCGGCGCCGGGTTGGGCGCCCACGACGAACACGTGCGCGGCCACGAGGTTCACGGTGTGTTCGTCGAACCCGGCGGTGAGCACGCCCACCAGAGCACGGAGGCGGTCGTCGTACGACGCCACATGGATGGCCGAGTCGGTGCGCATGAGCTCGTCGGCCTTCACCACGTAGCGCTGCGACAGGAACGGGATGCACGCCACCTGCACCGACTCACCGGTGCTGCGAGCCGTGAACCGCACCACGCCGCCCTCATCGGGGGGGAGGAACGTGGCCCGGGTCGTGACCCCGGCGGCCCGAAGCAGTGGCTCGACGGCTTGGAGGCGCCGGGCGTTGTCGTGATTGCCGGCCAGCACGATCACCTCGGCCCCGGCCCCCGATACACCGTGCGCCAGGTCGGCGAGCGTCCGGTACACGAGACGCTCGGCGTCGGGTGCCGGGGCTGCGGTGTCGAACAGGTCGCCGGTGACGAGCACCAGGTCGACGGTCTCGCTGACGGCCAGGGCCACGATCTCGGCCAGCACCTGCTCGTGCTCGTCGGCCCGGGACCGGTTCCGCAGCGTCTTGCCCACGTGCCAGTCGGAGGTGTGGAGCAGCTTCACGCAGTCCCCAGCTTCGCTTGCGAGCGTGCGCGCCCCTGCCGCCGTCGCACCAAGGCGGTCATCGCGGGAGCCCGTCGAACACGTCGGCGGGCGACGGGGCCGCGGCGACGACCTCCTCGGCCCGGGTGGCCCAGGCCGGGAACGGGAACTGCACCACGAGCGGGATCGGCAGCTCGGGTTGCGACACGATCATGGTTCCCGGCTTGAGGATCGTGGCCCGCCGCCGGAGGATCGCCGGGAGAAACCCGTACTCGCCGCGCTCGGCCTCGGCCGGATCGAGTCGGCCGACCACCCTGATCGCCGAGTTGGCCACGATGCGCCGCTCCACCTCGGAAGCGGTCTGCTGGGCGCCGATGAGGATGATCCCGAGCGACCGGCCCCGCTCGGCCACGTCGAGCAGGATCTCTTTGATCGGGCTGTCGCCGGTGCGGGGGGCGTATTTGTTGAGCTCGTCGAGAACCAGGAACAACAGCGGTCGAGATTGGCCGCTGCGCTCCTTCTCGTCGAAGGCCCGTCGGATGGTGGTGCCCACGACGAAACGCTTGGCCCGGTCGTTGAGGTTGTGCAGATCGACGACGGTCACCTGGTTGGCCGTAGGATCGATGCGGTGCGCAGCCGGGTCGGTGACGTCGGAGCGCACGAGCCGTCCGATGTGTCGCTCGGCCCCGAACAGCCTGCGCACGAAGGCGTTGATGGTACCGGCGCCGATCGAGCGGCCGGCCCATTCGGCCATGGTCATGTCGTCGGTGACGCGGGCTTCGACGACCCGGCACAGCTCCTCGAAGGTACGGACGGTGTCGGCGCCGATGCGCACCGCGCCGTCTCCCACGGCAACGGCGTCGCGTTGGAGGCGGTGGGCCACGTTGTGCACCACCATCGTGTACTGCTGACGGTCGTCCTCGGCGTCGGCGAAGAGGAACGGGAGCAGGGCGTCGCGACAGAACTCCTCGAGGGTCCAGAAGTACGACCGCACGTCGGTGGTGCGGCTGGCCACGTCGGGGACGCCCGACGGTCCCGGCCGGGGCGGCGCCCAGAATCCCACCGACCGGAAGGGCCCCACGGGCAGGCCGAGCTGGTGGTAGCGCTCGTGCTCGTCGGCGGGGAGACGGGCGTTCGCCCGATCGAGGTGCAGGAGGTCCTCGCCTTTGACGTTGAAGACCAGGACGTGGGTGTTGAGCGCGTCGGCGCCGAGCACCCCGGTGTTGAAGATGCTGTGGAGCAAGAAGGTGGCATACGTGGTCTTGGTGGCGACGCCGCTGATGCCGCTGATGTTGACGTGCGCTCCGCGGTGACCGTCGATGAACTCGAAGTTGGCGAACACCGGGCAGCCGTCACGGCTCGTCCCCACGGGCAGGCGGGCCCCCATGGTGTCGAACAGCAGCGCCTCGTCGCGATCGGTCCCGGTGGCCCGGCGAGCGTCGGTGCCTGGGAGCGGGGGCACGAAGACTTCGGGGTCGAAGCGGGTCGTGAGCACCTGGGCCGCTTCGGAGATCTGGGCCGGCAGCACGCCCTCGGCCACGAGGTGCACGTCGGAATCGAAGCGGGTGCCCTCGTGGCGGGCGCGAACCTGGTTGACGATCCCGGAGATCCGCACGAGCTCGCCGCTCGGGAGCAGCCGGTCGACCATCACGACGTCGTCGAGCTGTAGCACCTCGTGGGGCAGCAGGCCCACCCAGAACTCGAGCGGCGTCGAGTCTTCGGTCCCGATCACCCGTCCCACGACGGGGCTCCCGGAGCCCGGGGAGCTGGGCAGGTCGCTGGTGGCGTCAGTGCTGGTGTCGTCCATCACCGTCGGACGCTACCAACGGGGTACGACACAACCGTTCTTTGCGTCCACGCTCGGTCGGGGCCGGCGCGAGACGCAAAGAACGGGAACGACCGAACGTCTCAGCAGCTCGACATGCGGACCTCGCCGCTGGTGCAGGCGTCGTTGCCTCGACCACCGCGGATCGTGTCCCGTCCGGGTCCACCGTCGATGTTGTCGTTGCCGTTGTCGCCGTCGAGGTCGTCGTTGCCGGCACCGCCGCAGATCACGTCGTCGCCGCCGTTGCCATCGATGGTGTCGTTACCGCCGAGGCCATGGATGATGTCACGGCCCGACGTTCCCCGGATCGTATCGTTGCCGGGCGTTCCCAGGATGGTCGGCGTGAGGCCGCCACAGGTGACGACGACCGTGTAGGGGCACTGACTCGAGGTGGCATTGCCCGCCTGGTCGGAACCGACGAACAAGGCGTGGAAGGAGCCCGGCGAGGACGTATTGACACCGACGCCCACGGTGGGCGCCGACGGGCCGGACGTTGCATCGGTCACCGAAGCCGTCACGATGGCGCCGGCTTGGTCGAGCTGGAACGTCGGCGCCACAGAGGGACAGGCGACCACCGGAACCGTGGCATCACGCTTGATCATCACCGACGCTGACGTCGAGCCACCTTCGGAGTCGGCCGTGCACTGCAGGGCGGTGCCCGCCGTGTCCGTGGCGAAGTTCGCCTGGTAGCAGCCGTCGCTCGAGCCGACGGTCGACTCGGGGTCGGTCACGTCCCAGGTCGCTGCCACGTTGGAGACGTACCAGCCGTTCGAGCCCAGGGTCCCGACCACCTGAGGCGTGATCACCGGCGGTGTGCCGTCAACGACCGGAGCGGGCAGTGGCGGCGCGGCTGCGGTCGTGGTGGTGGTCGTGGTGGGGTCGTCTTCGGGAGGCGCGCTCGTCGTGGTCGTGGTCGGGCTGGGGACCGACGCTGCGAGGGTTGTGGTGGTGGTCGGGTCGGGGACCGGTGCCGGCGATGTCGCGGTGGTGGTCGTGGTCGTTTCAGGCGGCGGGGCCGGTGTCCCGATGCGCCAGAGGAACACGCCGCGGTTCGGGTCGGCTCCATCAGGGCCGCTCTCGATGCCGATGCTGCCGTCGATGATCGGGTACGCAAACGACGCCCCTCCAGAAATCGGAAGATCCCCGTCCTTCGAAGCGGTCCAGCCGTACGTGACCTCGGAGTAGAAGTACGTCAACGAGAAGTAGGCCGTCCAGCGCATGTCGTTGAGGAAGCCCGCCCCGGCGCCGAACTGGTCGGGGCCAGCCATGTACGGGGGATTGGCCGTGTCGAGCGCAGGCTGGTAGTCGTCGAGCAACTCGAGGACCTGAGCGCTGGTCGCCCACACCCAACCGGTGAGGTCGACCGTCCCGATCGACCCGGCGCACGGCGTCACGCCGTCGGTGGGGCACACGGTCGAGATCTGGGCCCAGGTGAGGCCGGTCGTCTCGTACAGCTCCCGCCACTGGGTCTCGCCTCGGACGGGCGCGGCACCGATCCCCACGATCCCCACGAGCCCGAGCGCAAACACGCCCGAGACCGCGAGACCAACGATCCATACCTTCATGTTCCTCACGAGTCCCCACCTATCGAGTCGCTGTCGGCGCACTTCAGCTACCCAACACGCCGGAGAGTAGCCGCAGGTTTGGTTAATGGGCAGATAATCTCACGCTACGTGTCGAACAAGGCCGGCGGCCAGCACCGATCCCGCAGGCGGCTTGTGGCCGCGTACCGGTGGCTGCTAGTCACGAGTGTCCGCCGGCGAGCACCACCGATGCGGCGGTTCGACCAGCGCGAGGGGCAGCGATGGCGCAGTACGTGCCGGCCATGGAGTGGAGCGACCGGGCGTTGGTGGCCCGGCAGTTCATCTTCGACTTCTGGGCCGAGCACGGTCGGGGTCCCAACCTGCGCCAGGCCCACGAGGGCACCGGCCTGACTCGCCGAGACCTCGTGCAGGCCTACAAGGAGCTCCAGACCGGCATCGTGATGGTCGTCGACCAAAACTCGCCCAACTGCGACATCCTCAAGATCCCGCCGTACTCGGCGTTCCCGAGCCAGGTCGAGATGTACGTCGATGACCGCTTCCACAGCTTCATCGGCTGCGCGCACGAGGCCGTGGCGGTTTCGAACATGCCGCACTGGAAAGGAAGGGAACTGCGCCTGGAGTCGTACTGCGCGTGCTGCCTGGCGCCCATCACGTTCTGGTCGCAGAGCTTCACGATCACGAGAATGGTGCCCGACCAGCCGCTCGTGCACTGCGCTACGCCGGTCTGGGACTGGGTCCACGACGACATGAAGTCGATGTGCGACAACGTGAACCTGGTGATCGACCTCGACCACGCGGCCGAATTCGAGCGCCAGATCGGCCGGCGGGGGATCGTGTTCACGATGCAGCAGGTACGCGACTACGTGGAGCCGGCCATCGGTGTGAGGGGGTGGGACTACCACTGGCCCAGCCAGTCGATGAACCCCGAGCGCATCGTCGACCGGCTCAAGGCGCTCGGCGTCGATGTCTCCCCGTGGGGACTCTGACGTGGCGACGGGGGATGCCGGGCCTGCTGTGGGCGCCGCGGCCGTCGGAAGCGCCGGGGTGAGCGACGCCGATCTCGTCGAGCGCTTCTCGCACGTCACGGTCGATCGCGACACGGCAGCGTTCTACCGGGGCTGGCTCGAGCACGAGTTGCGCCTGAACCGTTGCAACGACTGCGGGCACTGGGCCCAGCCCCCTCGGCCGATGTGCCCGAGCTGCTGGTCGACGAGCGTCAGCGCCCAGCCGGTCACCGGGCGGGGCACCGTGCACCTGCTCATGCACGTGCACCAGGGTCCGGCCGCCCCCGGCGTCGACTACATGGCTGGTCCCTATCCGGTGGTCACCGTCGAGCTCGAGGAGCAGGTGGGGCTGCGGCTCACGAGCACGGTGATCGGCTGCCCGTCCTCGGAGGTGACGATCGGGATGCCCGTCGAGCTCGACTGGATCGACCGCTATGGCGCCCCGTTCCCCGTGTTCCGTCCCGCGGCCCGCGCCTCGTCAGGCGATCCCGTGGCCGTCGCCACAGACGGGGCGTGATCGCATGTCGGCCAAGGGTGTGGGCGTGACGAGATACCCGATCAAGGACCAGGTGGCGATCGTGGGGATCGGCTCCACCGGGTTCAGTCGCCGAGGCGAGCGGTCGTCTCTGGCGATGGCGCTCGATGCTTCCGTCGAGGCCATCCGTGACGCCGGCCTCACTCGCGACGACATCGACGGCATCGTGGCCACGGCCGAGCCCGGTGCAGTCGGTCCGCACCAGCTCGCCTCGGCACTGGGCATCGCCGAGCTCACCCACCATGCGAAGCCGGCGCCCGTGGTGATGTTCTCGATCCTCGACGCCATGCACGCCGTGTTCTCAGGGCTGTGCGAGAACGTGCTCGTGTGCTCGTCGATGCTGCGCCTGCCCTGGTCGTCGCAGAGCGCGGCGAACGACCCGTTTCGTCGCCACTTGCGCTCCGGGGTGACGGCCATGCCCGAGACCGTGGCCAACGCTCCGGCCTACGCCGCCTGGGCCGGCCGCTATCTCCACGAGCACGGCGTGAGCCGCGACGCCTTCGCCCGGGTGGCCGTCAACTGCCGGACGAACGCTCGCGACAACCCGCTGGCCGCCATGCGGTCGCCGATGACGTTCGATGACTACCACATGGCCCGCATGATCCGCGAGCCCCTATCGATGCTCGACATGGATCTTCCCGTCGACGGCGCCGACGCCTTCGTGCTCACGACCGCCGAACGGGCTCGCACGCTTCCGCACCCTCCGGTGCTCATCCATGTCGCCACGTCCGGGCTCGTCGGCCCCAACGACGAGGACCAACTCGGGAGCCTGGCCCATCACGGACAGCACGTCGTCGTGAAGGCTCTCCAGGCCCGCAGCGACATCTGGCTCGACGATATCGACGTGTACCTGCCCTACGACGGCTTCACGATCATCACCGTGGGCTGGATCGAGAACACCGGCTGGTGCGAACCCGGACAGGCCGGCCGCTTCCTCGCCGAGCACTGGGATGCCGGGAACGACCGGGTGCTCATCAACGGCCGCGTCCCGATGAACCCGCACGGCGGCTCGCTCTCGGAGGGCGGCACCCGCGGGACGGGCCACGTCCGCGAGGCCGTGGTGCAGCTCCGGGGCGACGCCGGGGTGCGTCAGGTACCGGGTGCCCGCACGGCGCTGGTCATGTCGGGCGGCTTCTTCTTCAACTCCCAGGGCGCGATCCTGCGCCGGGCCTGACGGTCGGGAGAACCCGGGACATCACAGGCGAGCACGCCGGTACCTGCCCGTGGTTCGCGCGCCGGCGATGGTGCACTCGCAGTGTTCAAAGCACTGGCGTAGGTTGAACGGGGAACCGGCGGGTGAGCCGGATCGAGCGAGAGGTGATCGACATGGGTCGCACGTACAACGTGATCTCGGGTGACGGGCACGTCGAGACGCCTCCCGACGGCTGGCGCGAATACGTGCCCGAGAAGTGGCGCGATCGCGCGCCCAAGCTCATCCGTCTCCCCAACGGGGCCGACGGCTGGCTCGTCGAGGGCCAGCCCATGCTCCACAACGGCCAGAACATCAAGGGCCGGGGGCCGGTGAAGTTCGCCAACGCCAGCTACTACCACGAGGACGGCTCGCTGCGAGAGGGCGCCGGCGGGGGGCTCCAGCGCCTGCAGGAGCAGGACCTCGACGGGATCGACGCCGAGGTGCTCTTCGCCCCGGTGTTCGTGGCCCGCTTCATCGAGTCGATCGGCGACAAGGACGTGTACCTGTCGATCGTCCAGGCCTACAACACCTGGCTGGCCGAGCAGTACACGGCCGTGGCGCCCGACCGGCTCCTCGCCAATGCGCTCATCCCCATCTGCGGTATCGATGCCGCCGTCGGCGAGCTCCACAGAGCCAAGGCGCTGGGGCTGCGGACTGTGCAGCTGCAGCAGTTCCCGAACGGCTCAGGGGCACCCAAGGACGAGGACGACCGCTTCTGGGAGACGGCGATGGAGTTGGGACTGGCCCTGTCGCCGCACCTCAACTTCGGAGGCGTGGTCTGGCGGGGCGATCCCCGCTCCGACACGTCGTTGTGGTCGGTGGAAGCCGCGATGTCGCAACACGCGCCCATGGCACCGGGCGCCACCCTGGCCCAGATGATGGTGCACGGCGTGTTCGACCGATTCCCCGAGATGCAGCTCTACTTCGCCGAGCTCAACTGCTGCTACATGCCGGGGATGCTCTTCTACCTCGACCGCAACTACCACGAGTTCAACGACTGGTTCCAGGTGCCGTTGAAGAAGGAACCGTCGGAGTACGTGCTCGAGCACGTGATGTTCGGGATGGTCGGCGACGCTCCCATCCTCAAGATGGGCAACGTCTTCCCGCTCGACCGACTCATCTGGGGTAGCGACTTCCCGCACTCGGTGGGGACGTTCCCGAACTCCCGCACCTACATCGAGACCAACTTCGCCGACGTCGAAGCGGGCTTGCGCCGCAAGATCCTCGTCGAGAACATCTGCTCGCACCTCGGCCTCGATCCGCTCGCCGAGATCACCGAAACCCCTGTGGCGTAAGGGCGCCGAGGCCGGGGCCGCTACTTCCCGGGGCCGCCGCCTGGGCGTAGCGGTCTCGGCGTGTGGTCTCGGCGCGTGCCGTCTCAGGCCTCGGGCTTCAGCCAGTCGTCGAGAGAGGCGTCCTCCCAATCGGGCGGACCGTAGGCCGTGCGGGGCAGCGGGGTCATGAGGTGCGTCTCGCCGCCGGTGACCCACTCGGCGCTGCGCCGGTCCCAGCCGGGGAGGCGCTCGTCGGCCTCGCCCTCGTCGCACAGGCCCCGGGCGGTGTCGCGGTTCTGGCGTAGCCGTACCTGCGACGGGATGTCGGTGGCCCAGACCATCACCACCTCGTGCTGGTTCGACATCACCTCGTACAGACCGGTCGCCTGGTGCCCGTACTCCTTCATCAGCGGGACGCGTGCCTCGACGACCGCGGCGAGGAAGTCGAGCTGCGAGCCCGGCCTCACGGTGAGCACCTCGTGCACGAAGATCGTCCCGCGAATCCCCTGCGCCATGATCTCCTCGGTCGACGGGCTCCCGGGTACACCGCCGCACAGGCGGTCGAATCCGCCGCTGCGCCACTGGGCCGCCTCGTCCCACCAGTCGCCGTAGAACGCCTTGCGGCGCTTGAGGTTCATGCGATCGACGTTCGACGCCCAGCCCGTCCAACCTTTGGTACCGATGTCCCAGATGTTGATCACCTGGGGCCAGCGCCCCCCGCCGGCCGCGCAGACGTAGAACGCGCCCTGGAGGCCGAACATCTCGGGCATGCGCAGCACGGGATCCTTCCAGAGGTGCTCCATGTAGGCGTACTGGCCCTGGCCGATCACGTCGACGGTCTCGTGCAGGTACAGGTTGCGTGTGGCCATGTGCTCCCCCGGGTCGTGCGGTCCTGGGCGTTCCCGTGGTCGTTCTAGCCTGCACGCCGGTGGGTGCGCAGCGTCTCGTGGGCGCGACGCTGCGAGACGAGTCTTCCTACCTGGTTCTCACCTTCTCACAAGGGGGCTCACAACCCGGGGGTGCATCGTGTCCGTCATCACCCCCCACCCCAACCACCCCGCCTCAAGGAGCCCCATCATGAACAAGCGATTTGCCGCCGTCGGACTCAGCATCGGCCTCGTCGCCGGCGCCGGTGCCGGCCTGGCCCTGGCCGCCCCCGGCATCGGAGGCGCCGCCTCCACCGACTCGAGTGGAGCCTCTGCCCTCCAGACCGATACATCGAGCACGTCGAGCACCACGGGAACAGCGGAGGCTCCCGTCGACCGCACCGCCCGTCTGCAGGAGGTCCTGGCCCCACTGGTGGCCGACGGGACCATCACCCAGGCTCAGGCTGACGCCGTCGTTGCCCGCCTCATCGAGGCGGCCCCCGCGGGCGGCCACGGCGGGCGTGGCGGTCACGGTCCCGGTCGCGGCGCCCGGCTCGAGGGCGCGGCTGAGGCCATCGGCGTCACCACCGAGGAGCTGGGCCAGGCGCTCAGGGACGGCCAGACGATCGCCGAGGTCGCGGCGGCCAACAACGTCGACGTGCAGGTCGTGATCGACGCCATGGTGGCGCAGCTCGAGACGCACCTCGCCGAGGAAGTCGCCTCCGGTGAGCACACCCAGGCCGAGGTCGACGAGAAGCTGGCCAACGCCACCGAGCGGATCACCGCAATCGTCAACGGCGAGATCCCGGCCGGCGCTCCCGGCTTCGGTCCTGGCGGTGGTCGTGGGCACCACGGTCACCGCGATGCCGAGACCGACGACGACCTCGAGACCGACGACGACACCACGGCCACGACCGGCAGCTGATCGTTCCCTCCGCAACCCCGTCCACCAGATCCTTCACCCACCCCATGTGCGGGCCGCTTCCCCGGGCGGCCCGCACATGGCGTGGGCATCGCCCCGTGGCGACTCTCGACGAGCGAGGATGACGAGATGGCCGAGCGTGTGCTGGTGGCCGACGACGATCGGGCGATCCGGGAATCGCTCGGCCGGGCGTTGCGCCTCGAGGGGTACGAGCCGCTCCTCGTCGCCGACGGGGCGGCCGCGCTGCAAGCCGTCAAGGACGTCGCGCCGAACGTCGTGGTGCTCGACCTGATGATGCCCAACGTCGACGGGCTGACCGTGTGCCGGGTGCTGCGTGCCGAACGCAACCGGGTGCCCGTCCTCATGCTCACGGCCCGCACCGAGACGAGCGACCGGGTCGCCGGCCTCGACGCCGGGGCCGACGACTACCTGGCCAAGCCCTTCGAGCTCGACGAGCTCCTGGCCCGCCTCCGGGCGTTGCTGCGCAGGGCCCGTCCCGACGACCAGACCAACGAGTCGAGCGACGACCTGCGGATCGCCGACCTGCTCGTCGATCCGTCGTCGCGGAGGGTCTGGCGGGGTGAGCGTGAGGTCGAGCTGTCGAAGACGGAGTTCGATCTCCTCGAGCTGATGGTGCGCAACGCTGGCATCGTGCTCGATCACTCCACGATCTACGACCGCATCTGGGGCTACGACTTCGGGCCCGATTCGAAGAACCTCGCGGTGTACATCAGCTATCTCCGCCGCAAGCTCGAGATCGACGACGAGCCCAAGCTCATCCACACGGTTCGAGGCGTTGGTTACACCGTGAGGGTCTCGTGAGCCTGCGGGCCAAGCTGGTACTGGGTCTGGTGGCGCTGGCGGCCTTTGCCACCATCACCATCGGCGTGTCGAGCTATGTGACGACCCGCGACCAGCTCTACAACGCGGTCGACGAGTCCCTCGAGCTGGCCGTGGTGCGACTGGCGGAGATTCGTTTCGGCGGTCGTGGCGCCGAGGGCGGTCGGGGTCCGAGGTCGACGGTCGAGCTTCCCGACGGGATCTTCGAGCGGCCCCGGAGCTTCGAGCAGATCCTGGTTCAGGTGATCGACGGGCAGGGTTCGGTCGTGGCCTCGCCGAGCACGGGCGTGCTGCCCGTGGGCGATCGCGAGCTCGAGGTTGCGAGCTCGTCGAGGCCGCGGGTCGCGTTCCGACGCGACATCGAGCTCGATGGCGAGTCGTACCGGCTCCTCACGGTCTCCCGCGACGACGGTCGGGGAGCCGTGATGGTGGCCCGGAGCCTGGCCGAGACCCGCCGGGCGCTCGACTCGATCCGCGATCGGTCGGCGTTGGCCGCGCTGACCGTGATCGTGGTCACCGGGCTCGCCGGATTCCTGGTGGCGCACCAGCTCACCCGCCGGCTCCAGTCGCTGACCCTGGCCGCCGAGCAGGTCGCGAGCACGTCGCGTCTCGACGTTCCCATCACGGTGAGCGGGCGTGACGAGGCCGGGCGGCTGGCCGGGTCATTCCGGCGGATGCTCGAAGCCCTGGCCCGGTCGAAGGATGCCCAGCAACGCCTGGTGCAAGACGCCGGCCATGAGCTGCGCACCCCGCTCACCAGCCTGCGCACCAACGTCGCCCTCCTGCGTCGCTACGACCGGCTCTCGACCGACGATCGGGAGCGGATCATCGAGGATCTCGATTCCGAGACCCGCGAGCTCGATCATCTCGTGGAAGAGATCGTGGTCCTGGCCAGTGGCGGTCAGACCAACGTGGAGCTGCAGCCCGTCGCCCTCGGAGAGCTGGCCGAGCAGGCCGCTGATCGGGTCCGCCGGCGGTCGGGTCGAACGATCGTGGTCGTGGGCGACGCCTCCGTGGTCGACGGGCGTCCGCAGGTGCTCGACCGGGCCATCTCGAACCTGCTCGACAACGCGGTGAAGTTCTCCGACGGTGCTCCGGGGCCGGCCGAGGCGCCCATCGAGCTCACGATCGAGAACGGTCGGGTCTCGGTCTGCGACCGTGGACCGGGCATTCCTCCCGATGACCTGGTGAACGTCTTCGACCGGTTCTACCGGGCGGTCGATGCGCGCAGCCGCCCCGGGTCGGGGCTGGGGCTGGCGATCGTGCGTGACGCGGCCGAGACCCACGGGGGCACGGTCTTCGCCCGTCCCCGGGAGGGCGGCGGCGTCTGCGTGGGCTTCGACCTTCCCCTGCGGGGAGCGCGAGGATCGTCCGCAGCGGCGCCGCGGTCCTGAGATGTGGCTGCGGTGAGGACTGAACGGCTGCGGCCACCGTCAGCCACCGTCAGCCACCATAGAGGAGGACGTTCGTGAAGATCGACAGCTCGCTGACCAAGAAGGTCACCGACACCGCCGACGCGGCCCGGGCCATCGAGGCCGGCGGCTACGACGGTCTCTGGGTCGGCGAGACCAAGCACGACCCGTTCCTCCAGGTGCTGATGGCCGCCCAGGCGACCGAGCGGCTGACGGTCGGCACGTCGATCGCCATCGCCTTCGCCCGCACGCCCATGACCCTGGCCCACTCGGCCTTCGACCTGGCTCAGTGCTCGAGCGGACGCTTCGTGCTGGGACTGGGCTCGCAGATCAAGCCGCACGTCGAGAAGCGCTTCGGGATGCCGTGGTCGCAGCCGGCCAAGCGCATGCGGGAGTTCGTGCTGGCGCTGCACGCCATCTGGGCGTGCTGGCAGGACGGGACACCTCTCGACTTCCGCGGCGAGTTCTACCGCCACACGCTGATGACCCCGTTCTTCTCGCCCGATCCCCACCCGTTCGGGCCTCCGCCCGTGTACCTCGCCGGGGTCGGCGAGCGCATGACGGAGGTCGCGGGCGAGGTGTGTGACGGTTTCTTCTTCCATCCCTTGACCACGAGCCGGTACATGTCCGAGGTGACCCTTCCGGCCCTCGAACGGGGCCGGGCTCTAGCGGGTCGGCCTGCGCTCTCGGGTGGCTCGGGTGCGGATTCGGGCGCGGGTGGCTCCGGTGCTTCGGGTTTCGCCTTCTGCGGACCGGCGTTCGTGTGTGCGGGCCGCACGGAAGAGGAGATGGCGGTCGCCGCGGCCGGAACCAAGGCCCAGATCGCCTTCTACGCCTCGACCCCGGCGTATCGCCCCGTCCTCGAGCTGCACGGTTGGGGCGATCTCCAGCCCGAGCTGACCGCCCTCTCCAAGCAGGGTCGCTGGGCCGACATGGGCAACCTGATCGACGACGAGATGCTCAGCGAGTTCGCCGCGGTCGGCGATCCCCAGACCGTCGCCACCGTCATCCACGAGCGCTTCGGCCCGGTCGCCACCCGCATCCAGCTCTACGTGAACTATCCGGCCGCCCCCGGCCTTGTGAACGACATCGTCACCGCCCTCCGCGCCGCGTGATCCGGATCGCACCCCGCTCGGCCTTCGATGTCCTCACTGAGGACGATGACCAACAGATCAGGAGCGGACCGGTTCGTCGATGCCGATGAGACGCCGTGCGTTGCCGCCGAGGAACAGCGCCTGGGTTGGCGGATCGAGGTGACGCACCGACGCGATCAACTCGTCCGGCGCGGCCGCGCCTTCGGGGTGGGGGAAGTCAGATCCCATGGCCACCCCGCGAGGCCCCAACAGTTCAATGAGGCCGACGACGTCATCTTCGGGGTACGGGGATACGACGATGTGCTCTTTGAAGATGTCACTCGGTCGCCCATCGACCCGACCGCCAAGCCAGGGCCCCGAGCGGCCCATACCCTTCATCTTGTCGAGCTGAGCCAACAGGTAGGGAACCCACATCGACCCGTTCTCTACGCTCAACAACCGCAGCTTGGGGAACCGGCCGAAGAGGTTGTGCAGGATGCATGCCGACAAGGTGTCCATGATCGGCCGGTCGCAATAGAAGCTCGCCCATTGCAATGCCGATTTGGCGTGCGGCAACGGGTGGGGCTCTTCGCCGAAGTCGACGGAATAGAGCTCGTTGTATCCCGACTCTCCGATGTGGAACGCCAGGACCGCACCAGCCTCTTCCACTCGCGCCCAGAAGCGATCGAACACCGGGTCGGCTGGAGATCGGTGGTGGGCGTGACCAGTCTTCATGAAGAGCACGCGCGCGCCGCGGTCGAGAAGGGATGCGACGCATCGCTCGGCAAGCACGGGATCGCGCAGCGAGACCATCGGCGCAGCGAACAAGCGGTCGAGATGGGCAAACCCCCAACACTCTTCGAGCCATCGGTTGAATGCGTCGATGTTGGCGTACAGGGCCTCGACGTGACCGCGCAGATGATGCTCGAACAAGACCCCGAGCGTCGGGAACAGGAACGAGCCGGCAACCCCCTGACGATCGAGCTCGGCGAGCCGCTCATCGCGCGACACCCACTGCGGGAGGAGGTTGGAGATGATTCCCGCGTCCTCCGGCGAGCGTCCCGACTTCAGGGCCCGCATCATGTCCTTGAGCGATCCGGGCTTGAGCGCTCGATCGAAGAAACCCGGAGGAATCAGCGGCAATGCATTTCCCATCCAGCTGACCGTCTCCTCAGGCTCCCCCACGTGTTCTGCGGTGATGGCGAGGTGACGTTTCCCCGGCTCGATGTACCTCGTGAAGCAATCGACCGGCTCGTAGTAGTGCGTGTCAGCGTCGAACAGCGTGCCGTGGTGATCGATCATCGGTGCTCCATTCGCGTTCCTTGCCGGTCGGCGTCTGAGCGGCTGGGCCGATTGCCCGCGGCGTCAGTTGCGCATGTAGGCGCCGCCACTGATGTTGATGATCTCGCCGGTGAGGTGGGGGACCTTGTCGGAGGCGACGAAGGCGATCATCTCGGCGATCTCGGCCGGGTCGGGCAGGCTGCCGAGGGGGCCCATGGTGTCGGTGCGCTCGAACATCTCGGGATGGTCGTCCGAGAACTTCGTGTTCGTCAACAGCCCCATGGCCACGGCGACGCAGCGGATCTTGTGCGGCCCGCCCTCGTGGGCGCACGACCGGGTGAGGGTGTGGAGCCCGCCCTTCGACACGGCATACGGGGCCTCGATGCCGGCCCCGCCCACGTCGGGAGCGTAGGTCGAGGTGTTGACGATCACGCCACCGCCGGCGTCACGCATGATGGGCATGATTGCCCGGCAGAGATACCAGGCCCCCGAGAGGTTGACCCGCATGACCCAGTCCCAGTCTTCGGGGTCGTAGTCGAAGATCGAGCCGATCACGTTGATGGTGGCGTTGTTGACGAGGATCTGGATGGGTCCGAGTGTGCGGCTCACCTCGGCGACGACGGCGTCGATCTGCTCGCGGTTGCCCGCGTCGAGGGGGATGCCCACAACGGTGGTGTCGGGGTAGTCGGCGGCCATCGCATCGGCCACGGCCCGGCAGCGGCGTTCGTGGATGTCGGTCACCACGACCCGGGCTCCACCGGCAGCGAGGCGCCGGGCCGTGGCCTGCCCGACCCCCTTGCCCGCAGCTGCGGTCACCAGCGCGATCCGTCCCTCGAACTCGGTGGTCATGGCTCCTCCTGCATCTCGTGGGAAAACACTCAACTCATCGTGAGGCCGCCGCTCACCGAAAGCGTCTGGCCGGTCATGTAGGCGGCGTCGTCGCTGGCGAGGAAGGCCACGACCTTGGCGATGTCGGCCGGCTGGCCGATGCGCCGCAAGGGGATCGCGCGGGCGAGACCGTCGTAGAGCTTCTGGTTCGCCGTAGCCACCTGGTCGAGCAGCGCGGTGTCGGTGGGGCCCGGGCAGACGCAGTTCACTGTCACGTTGTCGCGGGCGTGCTCGCGTGCGAGCGTCTTGGTGAAGGCGATGACGCCACCCTTGGTGGCCGAGTAGACGGCCTCGCCCGACGAGCCCACCCGACCGGCGTCGGAGCCCAGATTGATGATGGTGCCCGTCTCCCGCTCGATCATCCCCGGGAGCACGGCCTTGCAGGTGTTGAACAGGCCCTTGAGGTTGACGGCGATGATGCGGTCCCAGTCCCTCTCGTCGGTGTCGAGAAATGGTGCGATGACGTCGATGCCTGCGTTGTTCACGACGATGTCGATCGGGCCCACCTCGGCGACGGTGCGGCTGACGGCGGCCGCGACGCTCGTGGCCGAGGTGACATCGGCGGCGATGCCGATGGAGCCGGGCGGGCCGACGGCGTCGGCAACCGCAGCGGCCCGGTCGCCGTCGAGATCCCACACCGCGACCCGGGCTCCCCGGGCGGCCAACTCGGCCACGATGGCCTCGCCGATACCGCGGCCGCCTCCGGTGACGACAGCGACCCGCCCGCCGAGCGTGCTCGCAGTGGCTGCGACCCGCTCCGTCCCGCTCCGAGCATCGACCATCGACGCACAATAGGGTCTACCGATTCACGGGACGAGTTCCCGCACACGGGACGGGTCCCGCACGCCGACGAGACCTGCGCCGAACACGACCCGGCGTGAGCCACCCCGCGATGCCCACGAGGAGAACGAGTGACCGAGAGCCCCTTCGACGGCGTGCCCCAGCTCATCCACGGTCGGACGTGGGAGGAGATGCCCATCGGCTTCACCTTCCGCACGTCGGCCCGCACGCTCACCGAGGCCGATGTCCGGGCGTTCGTGAACGTGATCGGGCTCAACGAGCCGCTGTTCTACGACGCCCGCGCCGGCATCGCAGCCGGATACAGCCAGATGCCCGTCCCCGGGATGATGACGTTCTCCGTGTCGGACGGGTTGGTGATCCAGGGCGGCTCGCTGCACGGCACGGGCATGGCGTTCGTGCACACCGATCTCGACATCTTGGGCCCGGTGTACGTGGGCGACACGCTCACCGTGCTGGTCGAGGTCACCGAGTCACGAGCCACGAGCAAGCCCGGACGGGGCCTCGTGACCACACGCAACACGGTGTACAACCAGCGCCACGAGGTGGTGATGGTCTACACCCCCGTCCGTCTCACCAAGGGCCGCGACGCGAGCTGACGTTCGAGCTGTCTCAGGCTCCAGCGCCCGGGAACACGGCCGGTCGGCGCTCGAGGAACGCGGCAACGCCCTCGGCCCGGTCGGCGGTGTCGAACAGTGCGCTCACCAGATCACGTTCGAGCTCGATCGCCGATCGCAGCGGGAGTTCGGCGCCTTCTCGCACCAGGCGTTTGGCGGTGGCGATGGCGGCCGCGGGCCCGGCGGCAAGCAGATGGGCCAGGGCCAACGCGGCGTCGAGCGCACCGCCAGCGGG
This sequence comes from Actinomycetes bacterium, assembly GCA_031362415.1. Classification (GTDB taxonomy): domain Bacteria; phylum Actinomycetota; class Acidimicrobiia; order IMCC26256; family VFJJ01; genus VFJJ01. The sequence continues at coordinate 41,627 of JANLSK010000155.1, forward strand.
CACGACCTCGTCAACGAAACCGTGGCGTAGTGCATCGGCGGCCGTGAACGAATCGCCGGTGATGAGCAGCCGCAGTGCCGTCGAACGTGGGACGATCCGCACGATGCGCTGGGTTCCGGCCGCCCCGGGGAGCAGGCCCAGCGTGATCTCGGGAAGTCCCATCCGGGCGCTCTCGTCGGCGATGCGGAGATCGCAGGCGAGCGCCAGCTCGAACCCGCCGCCCAGGGCCAGGCCGTGCACGGCGGCGATCACCGGCTTGGACATCAGCTCGATGTGGGCGAACACGCCCTCCAACGCGGCGATGAACGCCCGAAAGGCCGCACCGTCGGCCAACGCACCGAACTCGGCAATGTCGGCTCCGGCACTGAACGCCCTCCCCGTGCCGGTGATCACGACGGCCCGCACGACAGGGTCGTCGGCTGCGACGCTCAGCTCGCGCCCGAGCGCCGCGGTTTGGGCCGCGTCGAACGCGTTCAGCTTCTCGGGCCGGTCGAGCGTGAGCACCGTGACCGGACCGTCGATGGTGACCCGAACCGGAGACGTGGAGGCGGCGCTCATCGAGCGACAGTACCCGGCGACGGTCGTCCCGCCAGTTCCCGCCACCCGTAGGATGCGACGGTCCGGTCGGCCGAAGACGGAGCAAGCCCATGAGCGCACAACGGTTTCCGGTGGAGGCGATACAGATCGAGCTGTTCGCCCGGGCCATCGGCGATCCCAACCCGATCTACAGCGACGCTGACCACGCCGCCGACAGCGAGGTGGGTGCCATCATCGCCCCACCGACCTTCGTGCAGTCGAGTGCCCAGCACGATCCCGGTTACCACCTCCGTCCGAAGATCGGCGAGCCCTGGTTCGGTTCGGGACGGGATGCGACGGGGGTGCCACGTGAGCCCGGCAGCGGCAGCGGTGGTGGATTGCACGCCGAGCAGCACTATCAGTACCACCGGCCGCTTCGGGCGGGCGACACGCTGACCGTCACCACGCGTCCGGGGGACACCTGGGAGAAGGTCGGGCGCCGCTCGGGCAACCTGGCCTTCAGCGAGACCATCACCGAGTACCGCGACGCCAGCACCGGCGAGCTGGTCGTGACGGCCCGGGCCGTCGGCGTGCGCACCGAACGTCCCGTGACCCAGGAATCCCATGCGCCCCAGGGATCCCCGGGATCCCCGGAATCCCCGGCACCGCAGGAGGCGTGACGATGGCGCTGTCGGCCAGAGACCTACGAGTCGGAGACGTTCGAACTGCTGTCGTCGTCGACAACCTCACCCGCACCCAGCTCGTCCAATACGCCGGCGCCTCAGGCGACTACAACCCGCTGCACACCGACGAGATCTACACGACCCAGGTGGCCGGATACCCGAGCGTGTTCGCCCACGGGATGCTCAGCATGGGCGCCACGGGGCGGATCATCACCGACTGGGTGGGCGACGGGCGAGTGCTCAGCTACGGCGTCCGCTTCGTCAAGCAGGTCTGGCCCGGCGACACCCTCACCGTCCGGGCGACCGTCGTCGCCGTGACGGCACCGGCCGAGGGGAGCGGAGGCCATCCGGTCGTCGAGCTCGCGGTCGTCACCACCAACCAGCACGGGGAAGAGGTCGTCACCGGGACGGCCACCGCCCGACTCGATCCCTGAGCGATGGTCGCAGGATCGGAGGGCGTCATCGTCGGTGAGACCTCGACGTGGTCGGAGCTGTTTGCTCGGCGGATCACGTCCACGGCGCCGGCGGTGGTCTCGGCCGACGCCACCTGGAGCGGCATGGAGCTGGCCGCACGGGCCGCTGGCGCAGCCGACTGGCTCGATCAGATCGGCCTGCCCGCGACCGGACCTGTTCCGGCCTTGGTGACCACCCGAGCCGACTCGTTCGCGCTCACGCTCGGCGCACTGGGCTCGGGCCGGCACCTCGCCCCCCTCGGGCCCCGGCTCACCGAACGGGAACTGGTGGCCTGCCTCGCCGGGCTGGCCGCGCCGGTGCTCGTGGCCGAGGCCGAGGTCGCCGATCACGCGCTGGCCGTCGGGCGGGCCGCGGGGATGCGGGTCGAGATCCTCCCCGCGTTCGCGCCATCGTCGCGCCCGCTCGATCTCGACCATGCTGTCGACGACATCGCGGCGATCATCCACACCTCAGGCACGAGCGGTCTCCCGAAACCGGTCGCGTACCGCCAGCACCGCATGGCGCTGCGCACTCGGGCCAACGCCGGGCTCATCATGCTCGGGCCCGGCTCGTTGTACGCCTCGGCGTCGCCCTTCCACCACATCGCCGGTCTGGGGTTGCTGTTCGTGGCCCTGGGTGCCGGCGCCGCGCTCGTACCGCTGCCCCGCTTCACCGTCGAGGCCTGGTCGGAGATCGTCGAGCTCGGCGTCACTCATGCCGTGCTCGTCCCCACCATGGTCGAGGCCCTGCTCGAGGAGGGCCGTCTCCTCCCCGGACGCTTGCGGTTGCTGCACTACGGGGCGTCGCCGATCAGCCCGTCAACGTTGCGGCGCATGCTCCACGCGCTCCCCGGCGTGGCCCTGGCCCAGATCTACGGGCAGACCGAGGGCAGCCCGATCACGTGTCTCACCGCGGCCGATCACGAGCTGGCCGCGGCCGGACGTGACGAGTTGCTCGCCTCGGCCGGGCGGGCCGCGCCTGGCGTGGAGCTCGTGATCGCCGAGCCCGACACTCGGGGCCTGGGCGAGGTGTGGGCCCGGGCCGACCACTTCTTCCAGCCCGACGTCGACGGTTGGCTCCGCACCGGCGACCTCGGGCGCCTCGATGACGAGGGGTACCTGTTCCTCAACGGGCGCAAGGGCGACATGATCATCCGCGGGGGTGAGAACGTGTATCCCGCCGAGGTCGAGGGTGTGATCGGCGGCCATCCCGAGGTGGCTGAGGTGGCCGTGGTGGGCGCGCCCGACGTTCGGCTGGGCCAGCTCGTGCGGGCCTACGTGGTGGCGGTCGATCCTGGCGCTCCGCCCGATTCCGAAGTGCTGCGCCGCCATGCTCGCCAAGGCCTGGCCGGCTACAAGGTCCCGGCCGAGTGGGTGTTCATCGATGCCTTGCCCCGCAATGCGGCCGGCAAGGTGCTGCGAAGGGAGCTGTCGACATGAGGGATCGAGCTCGAGGGCCCCGCTGGGGCTCGGTGTTGCCCGGCGACCGTCCGGTCGATCCCGACGGCATGGTCGTCGGCCGCTCGGTGGCCGAGGCCGGCTACGACGAGCTGTGGACGGGAGAGGTGGCTGGCCTCGACGCGGTCACCACCCTGGCACTGGCCGGGGCCGGCGCTCGGGCGCTGGCCCCGGCTCGGTCGGCGAGGGCTCCGGGCATGGCTGACGACGCGCCCGAGGTGGGTATCGGGCTGGCGACCATGCTCTCGATCTATCACCGGGCGCCCAGCATCATGGCGATGACCGCAGCCACCCTGGCCTCGAGCTTTCCCGGCCAGGTCACGATCGCGCTCGGGGCGTCGTCCCCGCTGCTCGTCGACACGTGGAACGGCATCCCGTTCCAGCGTCCGGTGGCCCGAACACGCGACCTGCTGCGATTCCTCCGCGCTGCATTGGCCGGCGAGAAGGTGGCTGGACCGTTCGAGACCTTTGCCAGCAAGGGTTTCCGGCTCACGAGCCGCACTGCCGTACCGCCGAGGCTGCTCGTTGCCGCGGCGGGCCCACAGATGCTGGCCCTGGCTGTGAAGGAAGCCGACGGCGTCTTGCTCAACTGGTGCGCCGCCGACGATCTCGACCGCATGCCGCTCCCCGACGACAGGGCACGGGTGAGCGTGTTCGTGAACGTCTGTGCCGAACCCGACCCGGTGGTGGCCCGGGCGATCGCCCGGCCGCTGCTGGGTGCCTATCTGGCGGCTCCGGCCTATGCCGGCCACCAGGTTCGGATGGGGCGGGGCGAGTTGCTTGCACCCATGTGGGAACTGGCGGCCAAGGGCGATTGGGCTGGGGCGACCGCGGCCGTGCCCGACGAGGCGATCGACGCTCTGATCGTGCACGGGTCGCCAGCCGAGTGTCGAGAGCGCTTGGCCGCCATGGTCACCGAGTCGGGCGTGCGCCCGATCGTCCACGCCCTCGGTCCCCCCGATCGCACCCTGGAGCTGATACGCGCCCTCGGCCCCGGCTGACCCCCGGCTGACCCCCGCGCTGAGGGGTGGTGGTGGCGGGGGCTTGAGGCTCAGCGGCCGGCGAGGGCGGCGACGAGCGGGGCCAGTGTCGCCAGATCCTTGGGGTGGAAGCCCGCGTCGAGCTGGAGCCAACTCAGGCCCAGGGCTTCGCGTCGGGCCTCCAGGGTGTCGATGCAGCGCCCGAGCGGGCCGACGAGCACGCCGGGCGACTCGGCCAGCAATGCCGGCTCCACCTCGAAACGTCCGGCCATGCGCGCCAGGAGCTCGTCGGCTTCGGCATCGGTGTCGGTGATACGAAGCAGCCAGTGGTTCATCTCGAACGTGATGCCGTCGGGGTGCCGGCCGGCTGCGGTTGCCGCGTCACGCACCCAGCTCACCTTCTCGGCCACCCGCTTGGCCGTGAGGTCGATCATGGCGTCACGGCCGAGGTGACCGGCGGCGAGGCTGGCGTTGATCCCCACGATGTCGGCCTCGCGCCCGGCCAGACGCAGCACGCGAGGGCTGCCGCCGCCGAGGAACAGCAGCGGCCGATGCGTCGAGGTCGGCTTGGGGAGGCCGTCGAGCGCAGCGATGCGGTAGTGGTCGCCGGTGAAAGAGAATGGCTCAGGACCGAAGAGCCCCTTGACCACGGCGATGGTCTCGGTCAGACGGTCGACACGCACGCCGGGGGGATCGAGCGGCATCCCGCCAGCTTCGTAGTCGCTCGTCATCCATCCGGCGCCGAGCCCGAGCACGAACCGTCCGCCTGAGAGCACGTCGAGCAGCGCCGCCATCCGGTGCAGCAACACGGGATGGCGATAGTCGTTGCCCAGCACGCCCGTCATCAGTCGGAGCTCGGATGTGACCATGGCCGCGGCGGTCAACGCGACCATGGGCTCTGCCGTGTACCCGTCGGTGAAGTGGTCGGCGACCACCCCGGCGTGGAAACCCATGTCCTCGATGCGGCGGACGGAACGAGTCCAGGCGGTCATGTCAGACAGATCGGTGGGCAACGAGACCGCGAACCGGAAGGGATGACGGGTAGTTCCTTGGCTCATCGGACGCTCGGCTCCTTCGGGAGGCCCAGGACCTGCTCGCCCAAGATGTTCCGTTGCACCTGGGACGTGCCGGCGTAGATGGTGCCGGCCTGGGCGTTGTAGCGGGCACCGAGCCAGGAGTTGGTGGTGTTGGGTGCTGACGGGTCGTCGGTACGGTAGGCCCGGGGTGGGCTCCGACCCTCGGGTACGAGGCCGGCGGGACCCAGCACCCGCAGCGCCAGGTCGGTGACCCGCTTGTGGTACTCGCTCCAGTAGAGCTTGGTGATCGAGGCCTCGGGTCCGAGGATGCCGTCTCGGAGATACCCGGTGAGAATGCGATAGCCCAGGAATCGCATGGTCTCGACCTTGGCGTAACACCAGGCGAGTTCGTCGCGAACCGTGGGGTCGGAGAGGCAGCCCCGGGCTCGGGCCATCGTGATGAGGCGGTCGAGCTCAGCCCGAAACAGCGATGGGTTGGTGGCCGCCTCCTCGCCGCGCTCGTGACCCAGCAGGGTCATGGCCACGGTCCATCCCTGGCCCACGTGCCCCACCACGTTCTCGGTTGCCGTCTCGGCGCCGGTGAAGAACACCTCGTTGAACTCGCGGGCGCCGCTCATCATGAGAATCGGCCTGATCTCGATTCCGGGCTGGTGCAACGGGACGAGGAGAAAGCTGATTCCCTTGTGGGCCTTGGCTCCGGGGTCGGTACGCGCCAGGAGGAAGATCCAGTTTGCCAGGTGGGCATTGGACGTCCAGATCTTCTGGCCGTCGACGATCCAGCGTTCGCCGTCGTCGCTGAGACCGGCCTGGCACCGGAGTGCGGCGAGGTCGGAGCCGGCGTCGGGCTCGGAGTACCCCTGGCACCACACGTCGGCGCCCGAGAGGATGCGGGGCAGGAAGTGGCGCTTCTGTTCCTCGGTGCCCCACCGGAGCAACGTGTTCCCCACCATCTTGATGCTGAAGGTGTCGTTGGGGCGGCCCAGAGGTACCCCGGCTTTCACCAGCTCCTCGGCCAGCACCACCTGCTCGAGCTTGGTGCGCCCACCTCCGCCGTATTCCTTGGGCCAGGCGACGCCGAGCATCCCGTGCTCGAAGAGCGTGGCCCGCCAGTCGATAACGAATCGATCGAGCTCGTCACCGTCGAGCGCGCCGACACCGGTCCATCCCACCGGGAGGTGCTCACCGAGAAAGGCCCGTACCTCGGATCTGAAGGCCTCGGCGGCCGGCGAGTGGCGAGGGTCCATCAGCGATCCTGGCCTGGCGACCGGAGATCGGTTCTGACCCCTGCGGCTCTGACCCCTGCGGCTCTGAGCCCTGCGGCTCTGGCCCCTATGGCGTGGACGCCGTGCTTCATCGTGCCTCCCGGGTCACCGGTTCCCCGATCGTGGCGCTGATTGTGCTGCACTGTCACAGTCGTGGTCGCAACGCGGGCGGACGCAACACAGGGGTCGTGAGGGGGATCGGCGGTGGACTTCGGTCTGAGCGAAGAGCAGGCGCTCCTGCAAGAAACGGCCCGTCGTTTCGTCGACCGGGTGTGCCCGCCCGAGGTGGCCAAGCAGTGGGACGACAGCCACACGACGCCACCCGAGCTGTTCCGCGGCATGGCCGAGCTGGGCTGGTTCGGGATGCCGTTTCCTGAGGCGCTCGGCGGGGGAGGGGGCGACGTCGTCGATCTCGTCGTCATCGCCGAGGAGCTGGGGCGGGCCAGTCTCGACGTGGCCATGTGTTACTCGGGCACCCTGATCGGCGGTCTTCTCCTCGCCCGGTGGGGAACACCCGAGCAGCAGTCGGGGATGTTGTCCGACATCATGAATGGCACGGCCCGCTTGGCGATCGGCATGTCGGAACCCGATGCCGGCTCCGACTCGGCCTCGTTGCGCACGACGGCCGTCCCCCACGCCGACGGGTTCCTCGTGAACGGCCAGAAGATGTGGTGCACGGGGGCGGGGGTGCCGGCCACCACGATCGCGACCTACGTGCGCACCGACCCCGAGGCGCCCAAGCACCAGGGTCTGAGCCTGCTGCTCATCGACCCGGCGACCCACGGGGTCGAGCTGCGGCGCATCCCCACGCTGGCCCGGCACATCCTCGGTACCTACGAGGTCTTCCTGCGCGACGTGGAGGTACCCGCCGGCGCTCTCGTGGGGCCGGTGAACGGGGGTTGGCAGGTGATGCTGTCGGGCCTCGAGATCGAGCGGGTGCTCATGTGCGGCGGCTATGTGGGCGCCGCCCAGGCCACCTTCAACGAGGCGCTCACCTACTCGAAGGAGCGCGAGCAGTTCGGCCGTCCTGTGGGCACGTTCCAGGCCATCGCCCACGACCTCGCCGACCTCCAGACCGAGATCGACGCCGCTCGCCTCTTGGCCTACCGGGCGGCGTGGTTGCTTTCGCAGGGTCGCGACTGCTCACGTGAGGGCGCGATGGCCAAGCTCAAATGCTCGGAGACCTATGTGGCCGCCGCCCGTCTGGGCATGCAGATCCTGGCCGGGCACGGGTTCGCGACCGAGAGCATGATGAGCTTTCGCTGGCGGGAGTCGATCGTGGCCACGATCTCGGCCGGCACCAGCCAGATCCAACGCAATGGCATCGCCCGCTCGATGGGCCTGCGCACGTACTGAAGCACCGATTCCACAGCGCCGATTCCACAGCGCCGATTCCACAGCAACGATTCGACAGGAGCCATCCCATGGACCTCGACCGCTACCGCCAAGCCTTCGGCACCTTGACGTTCACCGATGTCGGTGGCGGTGTGCTGCAGATCACCATGGAGGGCCCGGGCCTGAACTCGGTCGACGAGGCCAAGCATGCGCACCTGGCCGACGTGTGGCTGATGATCGACCGCGACCCCGAGGTGCGCGTTGCCGTGCTCGCGGGGGCGGGACGGGCGTTCTCGTCGGGCGGCAGCTTCGAACTGCTCGATGCCATCATCACCGACTTCGCAGTGCGTTCCCGAGTGCTGCGCGAGGCCCGCGACCTCGTCCTCAACATCATCAACTGCTCCAAGCCCATCGTGTCGGCCATGTGGGGCCCGGCGGTGGGCGCTGGACTCGTCGCCGGGCTGTTGGCCGACGTTTCGGTGGTCGGCCGGCGCACCCGCATCATCGACGGTCACACCCGGCTGGGCGTCGCGGCCGGCGACCATGCGGCGATCTGTTGGCCGCTTCTGTGCGGGATGGCCAAGGCCAAGTACTACCTCCTTACCTGTCGTGACCTTTCCGGTGAGGAGGCCGAGCGCATCGGGCTGGTCTCGTTGTGCGTCGATGACGAGGTGGTGCTCGACGAGGCCTTGACCGTCGCCCGTGAACTCGCTGGCGGCGCCCAGCAGGCGATCCGGTTCACCAAGCACACCCTGAACCACGCGTACCGCATGTTCGGCCCGGTGTTCGACGCGTCGCTGGCCTACGAGTTCTTCGGCTTCGGTGGCCCCGATGTCATCGAGGGGGTGGCATCGAACCGCGAGAAGCGTCCGGCGGTGTTCAGCGGTCCCACGTGCGAATGAGCGGCGTCGAGCCCGTTCGGGTGGGGATGCGCATCCCGCACGATGTTCTCAGCCGCGATGCTGCCGAGCTGGGCCCGTACCTCGCCGAGATCGAGGCGGCCGGCATCGACGCCGTCTCGGTCGGCGATCACGTCTCGTTCAGGGGCGGACGGGGCTACGACGGGCTGATCCAGGCCACCGCGCTCGCCGTTGCCAGCAGGCGTCTCACCGTGTGGACGGCCGTGTACCTGCTGGCGCTGCGCCA
>JANLSK010000184.1:0-24850 GCA_031362415.1 Actinomycetes bacterium
GCGGCCGTCGATCCGCTTCGCGACCGACGGCGGTAGGCGGACCCTCACCCGGGCCCTGCGCCTGCTGTGCCATCCCCTGGTCCGCACCCGGTGGCTGGGTCTCTACGGCATCGACACCGCAACCGACGACGAGCGCTTGGAGTTCCTCACTCGTGTCGAGGTGTCGCTGGGCACGCTCCGATGAACGTCCTCGTCGTCTACGCCCACCCGGTCGACGGGAGCTTCGCCTCGTCGATCCGGGACACGGTGCTCAAGTCGCTCCGGGCCGGGGGTCACGAGGTGAGGCTCGTCGACCTTTACGCCGAGGGGTTCGATCCCTGCGTGACAGCAGCCGAGTACGCCACCAGGTGCGACGGACCCGACGGTCGCGCCGACATCGCCGAGCACGTGCGGGCCCTGCGCTGGGCCCGGGCCATCGTGTTCGTGCATCCCACCTGGTTCGGCGCCCAGCCGGCCATCCTCAAGGGGTGGTTCGACCGCGTGTGGATCAAAGGCGTGGCCTACACGCTGCCGCCGGGGGCGAACCGCATCAAACCCTTGCTGCGCAACGTCCGGCGGTTGGTGGTGGTCACGACCCACGGCTCGTCGAAGCTGGTGAATGCCGTCCAGGGCGAGGCCGGCAAGCGCCTCGTCGGCCGTGGGCTCCGGGTGCTCGTGCATCCGCTGGCGCGCACCCGCTGGATCGCCATGTACGGCATGGACCGCGCCGATGACGACGATCGCCTCGAGTTCCTCTCGCGCGTCGAACGTCGTCTCGCCCGGCTGTGAACGGATCACGGCGGCGCTGAACTCGTCCGCCCGTCGGCCAGCCCACCGGCCCATCGGCCCGCTCGGGGACCGCCACCCGCCGGCGCTCAGACCAGATCGGAATCTCCCGCCGCGTCGGCGTAGCCGGCCCGGAGCGCGTGCGAGACCGCGCCCGACAGCTTGGCGAACTCGGGAGCGAAGCGCAGATCGGGAGAGCGGGGATAGGCGAACGGGATGGCGAAATCGGCGACGATCCGCCCGGGCCGAGCCGACATCACGAGCACCCTGGTCGAGAGGAACACCGCTTCGTACACCGAGTGCGTGATGAAGAGCCCAGCGAAGCGCTCGCTGATGAACAGGCGCAACAACTCGTCGTTGAGTCGCTCGCGGGTGATCTCGTCGAGGGCGCCGAACGGCTCGTCGAACAGGAACACCTCGGGCTTGAGGGTGAGCGCCCGGGCGAGCGACACCCGCATGCGCATGCCTCCCGAGAGCCGGCGCGGGTGATGGCGCTCGAAGCCGTCGAGGCCGACGAGGTGGATGGCGTCGGCAGCGAGGCGGGTTCGCTCGGGTTTCGGGATGCGGTGCAGCTCGGCGAGCAGCTCGACGTTCTTCTGCACGGTGCGCCACGGGAGCAGCGTGGCGTCCTGGAAGACGTACCCCAGGTTCCGGGCCTGCACGGCAACCCGTCCCCCGGTTGCCGGAGTGAGATCGGAAGCGATCTTGAGCAGGGTCGACTTTCCGCACCCGGACGGCCCGACGACGGTCACGAACTCGCCGGCCTCGACCGCGAAGCTCACGTCGAGGAGGGCCTCGGTGCCGTCAGGGTAGGTCTTGGAGACGCTCTCGAAGCTCAGTGAGCTCGCGCCGACGATCGACGTGCTGGCCGCCGGTTCAACGATCTCGCTCATGGGCCGGTCCCTGTCGCAGGCGGAGGGCAGCAATGTTCACACACGATGTGCCGTGGTCTCCAGATCGGTACCGAGCTCGATGTGACGCTGGCTGCGGGCCACGAGACGACCGGCGTGCCACACGAGACGGTCGCCGTCCGCAGCACCGATCGCCTCGGTGAGCGACGCGGCCCTGATCGCCAGGAGCTCGGCGGGCGATCCGACGGCCACCTCCACCGGGGGCAGCCCCATGACGGCGCGGGCCGAGGTGCTCACCGCGTCGTACGCCGCGCCGGGCGTCAGGTGCCCGGCGACGACCAGGAGGGCTGCGGTCTCCAGGGGATCGGCCCGACCCAGGGGATTGAAGGGATCGCGCTGGTTGTCGGCCCCGCCGGCCACCACCACCCCAGCGGCGCGGAGCACGTCGATCGCGGTCAGTCCCCGAGGCGTAGCGGTGGCGATGCCACGGGCCTGGAGGTACAGATTCGTGATCGGGAGGGTGACGACCCCGATGCCCGCGGCAGCGACGGCCTCGGCGATCCGGCGCTGGTCGTCGAGCTGGCGCATGCCCAGGCTCACGCAATGGCTCGCGGTCACGCCTGGAAACCCGGTGACCCCCATGGGCCCGTGGATATCGCGAACGGCGGCAGCGAGCCGCTCCAGATCGCTCGACGACGGGTCGAGGTTCTCATCGGCGTGCAGGTCGAGGGCGGCACCGAGCTCGACCGCGAGCGCCACGCACTCGCGCAGATGCCCGGCGGGGTCGGGGTCGACGTGCGGTGATCCGCCGACCACGTCGACACCCATGGCCATCGCCTCACGATGCAACGCCCGGTTCTCGGCGCCGTCGAGGCCCACGAGCGGACGGCTCACGAGCGCCACGATCTGCAGATCGATCACGTCGGCCAGCTCGGCTCGGACCCGGAGCAGCGCTTCGACCGCACGCAACCCGATGCCCACGCCGACGTCGACGTGCGTGCGGATGGCCGTCACCCCGTTGGCCAGGAGCGCCAACGCCCCGGCCCGGGCCCGGCGGGCGATGTCGTCGACGGTGAGGGAGCTGCGGTACTCGAGCCAGGCCGTGATCGCCCCCGACAGATCGCCCGTGGGATTGGGGACGAGCTCGGCGGTGAGGGCCTTGTCGAGGTGAGCGTGCGGTTCGACCCCGGCGGGGAGCAGGACGTACCCCGTGAGGTCGCGACTGAGCATCGGAGGCCGAGCCGCCGACGGGGTGATCCCCGGTTCGGGGGCCGAGCTCCCGGCGGCCCGAACGTCGGCGATGAGACCGCCCTCGATGGTCACGTCGACCGTTCGGCCATCGGCGAGCTGGGCGTTGCGGAGCACCGCTGAGGACATGGGTCGATCAGTTCGCCTGGGTGGCCTGCCCACGCACGACCACGACCGGACAGGTCGCGTGATGGGTGACGTAGTTGCTCGCCGACCCGAGCATCAACCCGAGGAAGCCACCGCGTCCTCGCGAGCCCACCACGAGCAGATCGGCGCCTTCGGCCGCCTTCACCAGAGCGCCCGGGGCCGGCCCGGGCAGGATCAGACGCGAGACCTCGACCTGGGTGGCCGTGGCGGCGAGCGCATCGGCGATGGCCTTCTCCTGCATCTCGGTGATCTGCTGCATGAGCCCCGGCTGCTCGGTGGGCACGTAGCTCACCTCCGGGTAGATCGGCGCGTTGGGGAAGGAGTACGCGGTGATGGCCTCGACGGCATGCCCGGCCATCGCCGCCTGGCGCAGCGCCCACCGCAGCGCGGCCTGGGAGCCCTCTGAGCCCTCGAGTCCGACGACGATACGCCCCACGTGCTCTCCTCGATTTCCCGGTCCTGCCGCGACGGTCGGGCCGCGTGACGCGGAGGATAGGCGCGGCGGCCCGAGGCGCGCCCCGAGAGGCCCTGCCGGCGGGCCGGCGGGCCGACGGTCTCTGCGGTCCGGACGTCGCACTCCTGTAACACGGTGGCCACTGGCCCGACACCATCCGCCCTGAAGATCTCCCGGTTGCCGCCGGCTGGACGGGCGGACGACCCTCGATCTGCCGGAGCTGACCATGACCCCACCCCCGCCGCGTCCGAGCCCTTCGTGGGATGCCTGCCCGGTTCAGATGATGCCGCCCGGGGCTGTGGTCCGGGCGAGGGCTGGCGAGCTGTCGTCCGGTCTGGTCCGGAAACTGCGGTGAGCTCGTCCGACGAACTGCTGACGATCGAGCGCGTCGCGGTCTTGCAGCGCGTCGGGCTCTTCAGCTCGGTCCCGGGGCACTTGCTCGTGGGAGTGGCGCGCATCCTCGAGGAGGTGCACGTGCCCGCGGGCGCCACGCTGATCGAGCGCGGGGCGTTGGAGGACTGGCTCTTCGTCGTCGCCTCCGGACGGGTCCGGGCCCACGTGGGCGAACGGACGCTCGGTGAGCGCGGACCGGGCGGTGTCGTCGGTGAGCTCGCCGTCCTGGCTCCGGCACCCAGGTCGGCCTCGGTGACGGCGCTCGAACCCACGCTCGTCCTGCGCCTTCGCCGCAGGCCCTTCGAGGAGCTCCTCGACGACCGCACCGAGATCGCCCGCGCCGTCATCGCCGCCTTGGCGAGCCAGCTGCAGAAGGTGGCCGACGAGTTCGCCGAGGCGGCGGGATCGTGACAGAAGTGGCACGCGCGAACGACGTGATCAGCCCGGCGGGCCGGGGAATCGGCCTCCTCACAGTGCAGGCGTTCACCCTCGGGCTGACCATCGCCTGGATCGTCGTTCCTTCGAGCGCCTTGTTCCTCGACGCCTTCGGCTCCGGCCTGCTTCCCGTCACCTACATCGGCGCGGCGGCACTCGGCGCGGCGACCACCTCGCTGCTCGCGCGGGCACTCCGCCGGCGCTCGCTGGCGACGATCGCGATGAGGGTGGCTGCGACGATGGCGGCCACGCTCACGGCATCGTGGGTCTTGCTGGTGAGGTTCGAGGCCACGTGGGTGTCGTTCGGGCTCGTGGCCTTCGTGCCGATCCTGATCCCGGTCGGCTTTGTGTTCCTGATCGGCCAGGCCGGGATGCTCCTCGACGTTCGCGTCATCAAGGCGTTCTACCCTCGAGTGATCGCGGGTTGTGCGCTGGGTTTCGTGGTGGGTGGCCTGGCCGCACCGCCGCTGCTGTCCGCGCTCGGGGGTGCGGAGCACCTTCTCGCTGCTGGTGCGTGTGCCGCAGGAGCGTTCCTGATGTTGGTGGCGTTCACGAAGCGGACGTTCCCGGCGGAGCTGTCGACCATCGCCCATGACGACGACGGTGGGGAGCGCCCGACCCTGCGCTCACTGCTCGCCAATCGGTACGTCGTACTGATCATGTCGTTCCAGGCGCTCTCGGCCATCGAGAGCCAGTGGCTCGACTATCTCGTCCTCGACCGAGCCGCGCAGCGCTACGAGGACAGCGTCGACCTGGCCCGGTTCATCGGCCGGTTCGCAGCCATCGCCTACGGCGCCGACATCCTGTTCCTGGTAGCCGGCGCGGGCTACGTGATGCGTCGGTTCGGGCTGCGCTCTGGCCTGCCTGCGAATCCGGTTGTGGTCCTCTCCCTGGTCGTCGCCATCATCGGCGCTGCCGTGGTGCGAGGAACAGGCTCGACGGTGGTGTTCATGCTCATCGTCGCCACCCGGGTGAGCGACATGGTGCTGAGCGACGGCACGACCCGAACCTCGGTGGGCGCCGCGTACCAAGTGGTTCCCCTGCGCGAACGTCTGGCCGCCCAGGCCACCGTGGAAGGCCTTTCGGTTCCGCTCGCGATCGGCTTCAGCGGTCTCGTGCTCATCGTCGTCCGCTCGACCGTCGGTACCGATGGGCTGATGCTGCCGATCCTCACCACCCTCGTGCTCGTGGCCTGGGTTGCCGTGGCGCTCGCCGTCTACCGGGGTTATCGAGTGAACCTCCTCGCCAACCTGCGCCACCGCACCCTCGACCCGTCCGAGCTCACGATCGACGGCGTGAGCACCATGGCGGTGTTGGATCGACTCCTGGACAGCCCCGACGATCGCGACGTCCGTCTCGGTCTCGACACGCTGACTCGGGCCCAGCACCCCGATCTGGCATCGAGGCTCGAACGGCTGGCCACGGGGGAGCGGGTCGCTCTGCGTTCCGATGCGCTCGAACGGCTCGTCGTCGCCGATCCCGCGAGGGCTGCAGCGGCTGCCCGGAACGGTCTCGACCATACCGACGCACGCGTTCGTGCTGCGAGCCTCCGAACGCTCGCCCTCGTCGGCGGCTCGTCCGATGTGCCTGCCGTGGTGGCCCGAGCGCGTGACGTCGACGACGGGGTGCGGCTGGCTGCGACCGTTGCGTTGAGCCATGTCGGCGACGACGTGACCCGCCGGGGGATCGCCGAATCGATCCTCACGCTCGCGAGATCATCCGTTGCCGAGCGCCGGATCGAGTCGGGTCGGATGCTCGGCCAGTGCGCTGCCGGGCCGTGGATCGATCGCCACCTCTTGCACACGCTCTTGGCCGATCCCGACCACGAGGTCGTCGTCGCCGCCCTCAGCGCCGTGCGATGGGCCGACGACGCCGAGCTCATGGTCGACGTTCTCGGCCGGCTCTCGAACCGCCGTACCGCGGGGGCGGCCGTGAACACGTTGGTCGGCTGTGGCAGCGACGTGCTCGCCCTCGTCGACGAAGGACTCGATGGTCGGATCCGGCTCGGTCGGCAGGCTCAGGAGCTCCTCGCCCGGGTCTGTCGACTGATCGGCGGTCCTCACGCGGTCACGGTGCTCCGTCGCCATGTGGGCCATCGTGATCGCGACGTCGGCCTCGCCGTCATGGAGGCACTCGCGGTCCTTGGCGCTCTCGGCTCTTCCGATGCTCCCGATGCTCCCGATTCGTCCGGTTCATCCGGAGCAGACGAGGCGTTCGGCGCTCCTTGCATCGGTGTCGCCTTGGGTGGCCCCGTCGGTGTCCCCAGTGACGGGAACGCCTCCGACGAGCTCGTGGAGACGGTCATCCGGGCCGACCTGGAGCACGCCACGCACGTGCTCCGGGCACTCCGGGCGTTCGATGCCTGGCCGTCGGCGGGCCCGCTCCGGGCAGCCCTCCACGATGAGCTGGTGTTGCTGCGCCGGCGAGTGCTGGCGGGGCTCTCGCTCCGCTACGGCTCTGAGGGGCTGAGCAGGGTCGCCTTCCAACTCGCCCAGCACAGCACCAAGGCCCATGCCCTCGCCGTCGAGTGGCTCGACGTGACGATGACGGGCACCGAGCGCGTCGCCATCGCGCTCCTCGATCCCGGGCGCCCCGCCGACGAGCAGCTGCGAGCGCTCACGCGGCTCTTCCCCGTCGAACCGTCCAGCGCGCCCGCCATGGCGCGCGACCTCGTCGAGGACCGCGATGCCCGGTGGCGACGACCGTGGATCACAGCCTGCGCCCTGCTGGCCCTGTCGGGCGTGCCTGACAGCGAGCACGACCCGCCCCGAGTCAGTGGCATCGACGGCTCCGCCGACCACGAGCTCACCGACGAGCTGGCGATCGTGGTTGAGACCTTGTCGGGGATCCGACAGCGTCGCACCAGCAGTACCCCGCCGGTCTCGGTGACCGAGTGACGAGCGACGGCGCGCGAGATGACCGTTCTCGGGGCCGGGTGCCTGTGGGCTGGTGATGGAGTGCTGGTGCCGGTGGACGGGTGCCGGCGGGCTTTGGTCGGGTCCGGCTCGGCCAACGAGCGCATGGTCGATCGACCTCGACGCGCGAGATGATGCACCCGATCGTGTAGCCGTGCCGGTCTCCACGTTCGCCCGGGAGACCCCGGAGACGGTGAGTCGGCTCAGGCATCGGGGGCGAGATGATGGGGGAAGATCGCACCATGGTCGTGGTGGGCTTGACCGGCGGTATCGGAGCGGGGAAGTCGACGGTGGCCGCGCTGCTTGGCGAAAGGGGCGCGTCGGTGATCGACGTCGATGCCTTGGGCCGGGAGGTGCAGATGCCGGGCGGTCGGGCGGTCGACGCGGTGCTCGCCGAGTTCGGGCCGGGCGTCAGGGGAGCCGATGGTGGTGTCGACCGTCCGGCGCTGGCCCGCATCGTCTTCGGCGACCCGGCCGCGTTGGCGCGCCTCACGGCCATCGTGCACCCGGCCATCGATGCCGAGCTGGCGCTGTCGGTGGCGCAGCTCGGCCGCGCCGAGCCCCCGCCTGACATCGTGGTGCTCGACATGGCCGTGCTGGCCGAGAGCCGTCTCGGGCGCGGGATCTACAAGATGGTCGTGGTGGTCGAGGCGCCCGTCGAGCTACGCATCGAGCGCGCAGTCGCCCGAGGCATGGCTCGCGACGACGTGCTGGCCCGGATGGCCAACCAGGCCAGCGACGAGGAGCGCCGCCAGATCGCCGACGTGGTGATCACCAACGCAGCCGGTCGAGCCGAGCTGGAAGCTGCGGTCGACGACCTCTGGCGGGTGATTGCTACGCGGTGAGGTGGGCGCGGACCGCCGGCGCTACGGCCTTGGCGATGCTGGCGATCTCATCGTCGGTCCAGATGGCCGTGGGGACGTGGGGATATCCCACGGTGATGAACGGGTAGCCCGTCATGCCGCTGACCCGGCAGATCGCCTCGGCCGAGCCCCGGAGAGCCTCGTGCACGAGGGTGATCGACGGGATGCCGTTCCATTCCAGCTCCACGGAGTCCCGCAAACTGCGGGCGCTGCAGGAGCCTCAACCACCGAAGCCGGTGACGGCGACGGTGGCCTCCGACAGGATCCGTTCCCAATCGTCGGGCTCGGGAGGGATCGACACGCTGTTCTTCTTGACCTTGATGGCCCCGGCGAAGGCCGTGTCACGGCTCAGTTCGGCGTACAGCGCGTCCATCAGGTCGACGCCGCGTCCGAGACCGTTGGCGATGAAGGCGATCACGGTGCCGTCGAGGGTCTTGGGGCGCAGTGCCGTGCCCTTGTCGGGGAGCTTGTCGAGCGATCCGCTGGTGGGATCGAGGCCGACGATCATGGGCGGTCCTCCAGGAGCTCGGCCGAGGCGATGGTCACCGATCGGATGGGCTCGGTGATCGCTCGCGACAGGTGGGGGATGAACACCCACGATTCTCCCATGCCCGCGCCCCCGGCGGCGACCAGCAGGAGCCGCTCGGGCTCATCGTCGGGGAACTTGACCGGACGTCCGGGGCCGTCGGGAGCTGTGATACGGGGGTGCACATTGGCCCGGATGTCGGCCTTCGACCATCCGGCTTCGAGGAAGAACCGCCGATGCTCGGGGCCGATCACCACGACGATCTCGCCGGAGCCGCCGAGGAACACGTCGCCCGACGAGCCCTTCGAGCGGATGGTGCTCACCAGCGTGTCGCACACGGCTTCGGGGGTGCGGGCCATGAAGTCGGTGGCCGGCACGACGACCATCACCGACTGCACGGTGACCGTGGAGTCGGTGGCGTCGAAGCCCCGCTCGACGTGCATGGGCGTCCACGTGGGGCCGGAACCCTCCTCGTCCTCGCCGAAGCACATCGAGTACCGGGCCGGGGTCGAGAACGAGGCCCGGTCGAGGAAACCGGGGATGGCCCGGCAGGCGTTGCGTATCACCAGGCGCAGCGCCCGTCCGATGGTGGCGTTGGCCCGGAAGCCCGGTCCGAAGCAGGCGCCCTCGCAGGCGATGTCGAGGTTGCCCCGGGCCGGGCCGTTCACGATCACCATCTGGAACGCGCCCGAGAGCGTCCCTGTGGTGGAGTGGCAGTTGGCCTTCTCGTGCAGGTGGGCCTTGACCGCAGCGATCACGGCAGGGAGGTACTCGGGGCGACACCCGGCCATCACCGCGTTGATCGCCACCTGCTCGGCGGTGACGGTGACCTCCCGGGTCGGTACCAGCCCGAGGATCTCGTCGCCGTGCAGACCGGCGACGGCGAGGAAGTGTGCGACCTTCTCGGGCGTGGGCGCGACGATCGGCAGCCCGTCGGTCCATCCCCGCCCGTGGTAGTCGTCGACGAGCGCATCGTGGTCGTCGTAGGCGTGCTGGGGGGCCTGGAGCGCTTGGACCGAAGCCATGATCGGAGCCTACGCCGTCATGGAGGTCCCTGGCTCAGGGCCTCACAGGCCGAAGAGGCGACGGGCGTTGCCGCCGAGGATGAGCGCCTTGTCGGTGTCGGGCAGGGTCGACTCGAGGATCTGGGGGAGGAGATGGCTGATGCGACGGCCCAGGGGTGCTGAATAGAGGTCGGTGCCGAAGGCCACCCGGTTGGCGCCGAAGCGGCGGGCGAAGTCCTCGATGAAATCGAAGTTGTACGAGAGGCTGGTGTCGAAGCAGACGGCGGGCACGAGGTCCGCGATGGTCGATATCTCTCGCGTGGTCTCGTAGGCCTCGAAGGCGTCGAGGACGAGCATCGGCAGATCGGGGAAGGCCCGGGCCAGCGCGACGAGCTTCCACAGAGCCTCGTCGGGTGACTCGGGGATGCAGTGGATGACCGGCACGAGACCCAGTTCCCCCATGCGTTCCACGTAGCTGGTGATCCAACGGCTGTCGAGCGACACGCCCTGGAACCGGGTGTGCAAGCTGATGCCGGCCAGCCCCAGCTCGCTCCGGCAGCGGTCGAGCTCGGCGAACGACGCCGGGCCGTGCTGGGGCTCGACGATGCCGACGGCGGCGGGAAAACGGTCGGGCGTGCGGTCGCGATACGCGGCGATGTCGTCGTTGACCCGACGGGTGTCGGTGATCCCGTCGGGGCGGAGATAACCGTGGCCGGGGATGACGATCGCCTGACGAACACCGCCGGCGTCCATGATCCTCAGTCGTTCGGCCAGCTCCCATGCCGTCGCCTGGGCCAGTGCGGCGCTCGTGGTCGTATCGCCCGCGGCCATCCCCGAGCCCTCAGCCCCGATCGTGCCGCCGAGCGCCGTCATCGGATCGCCGACATGGTGATGGCAATCGAGAACGTCGAACGGGCTCATGGGGGTCTCCACAGACGGTCGCGGATCGACGGGTCATGGGCGATCAGTCAGCCGACGCGGTCGCCTGACGTCGGGCGCACGCTACCGTTCGAGGTCGATGACCGACCTGGGGCTGTTCGGACCCGACTCCGTTGCCTGGCGCCTGCACGCCGATCCGGTGATGCTCATCGGAGGCTTGCGGGCATTGCTGATCCAGGCCTGTGAGCCCCGGGCGATGGCCGGGGTCGTGCAGCACAGTGGCTTTCGCGACGACCCGTGGGGTCGGTTGCGGCGAACCAGCGAGTTCGTGCTCGGCACCACCTACGGCGACACGGCCACCGCTCATCGGCTCGTCCGAAGGGTGCGGACCGTCCACCGGACCGTGGTGGGGGTCGATCCGGTGACGGGGCAGGACTATTCGGCCTCCGATCCCGATCTCCTGCTCTGGATTCACGCGGTCGAGGTCCACTCGTTCCTCACCGCCTACCGGGCCTACGCCGGCCGGGTCTCGTCGGACGACGCCAACCGCTACGTGAGCGAGATGGCGCAGGTCGCTCGTCTCGTTGGGCTGCCATCCCGGCGGACCCCCATGACTTACGCCGCTCTGAGCGGGTACCTTCGCTCCATCGACGGTCTTCAGGTGACACCGGCGGCCCGAGAAGGCTTGCGGTTCCTCATGTTCCCGCCGATGCCCCTGAGGTTCAGGCCCTTGTGGGCCGTGCCCGTGACTGCGGCCGTGGCGATCCTGCCCCGGCGCATCCGTCGCCTCTACGGGCTCCCGTGGCTGGCTCCGGCCACGCCCATGGTGCGAGCGGCGGTGATCCCTTTGGCCCGAGTGCTCGACGTGACGCTGCCCAAAGCCCCTGTGATCCGAGAGGCCCACGCACGGGTCCGGTTGGCTGCTTCGGCTTGACTCGGCGCCCGGGCCCCGCCACGCTGGGTGACCAGGTCGTCGGGGAGCGAGGCCACCGGTCCTGATGGGCCAGCCGTCGCCGTCTCCCGATGTGACGGCTCGGGCTGCACACAGCCGGCGACGCAGCGACGACGCGCCGCCGAGAAGCCAAGACGCACGGACGCAGACGAGCCGGGATTCCGGGAATCGGGGGAGGCCGCCATGATCCGACGTCCCTCCGGCGCGCCTGGTGGCTCGCGCGCCCATCGACGCTGTCGAGGCGCCGTACCGGCGTTGGGTGCGATGCTCCTCGCCGGGGTCATCGGGGTTCCCGGCATCGGCCGGGTCCCGGGACCCGTCGGCGTCGCCATCGCCATCGCTCCGACTGCTGCTGGTGCGGCGGTGTCCGACGGATCGCCACGCCCGACTGTGCACGCTGTCGCTGCGCCTTCGATCCCCGTGACCTGTGGGTACTCGGCCGACACCGTGTGGACCAGTGCCTCGACCACGCCGGCGGTGGTCGGCTCGTGCTCGCTGACCCTGGCGGTCGAGAGCCACGTCGTGATCCTCTCGACGGGCGCCGTCGTGCAGACCGACGACGCATTCCCCCACAACGGCCCCTACAACGCCCGGCTCGGGTTGGCGATCGACGGTTCCAACGCCGACGTCGACACTCTCGTCACGGTCGACGGAGCCCACCTCGACGTGAACCACCCCGTCAGCCGGACGTTCACGCTCTCGATGGGTACCGTCATGGCGCCGGGCGTCCACGCGATCGACCTCGTGGCGAACCGGGAGCACCTGTCGGGAACGCGCATGCTCATCGTCGACCCTGCGATCGTCGCCATCGCCGTGTCGAGCGACAGCCCCGACTCCGAGGCCTGCTGGACGCAGCCCGGTGGCCCGTCGCCGGTCTTGGCCTCGTCGGCTTCGTTGGTGCCGGCCGGTCGCTGCACGATGGCGGTCCCGGTCGACGGGTTCGCGCTCGTGCTGGGCAGCGGGTCGCTCGGGCGGCTCCCCGGCGAGCAGGGCAAGCCCTACGAGGCTCGGTTGCGTGCGTCCAACGACTTCTCGCCGGCTGTGATCGAACACGGGGCAACGGTCGACGACGTCCCTACCTTGGGACATACGTCCGGCAGCATCGGGATTGTGTCGATCGTCCCGGTGACGGCTGGGACGCGATCGTTCGAGCTGAGCGTGGCTCGCGACGCGGGCACCGGCACCGTCGCGCTCGACGCCCCGAGCCTGGCGGTGATCACGTTCCCTGACGCCAGCCCCGCGGTGACGCGATGTTCCGGAACCGTCGCCGACGTGCTCGCCGTCACGTCGAGCACGTCGAGCATCCCGACGTGGCAGACGCTCGGGACGTGCACGTTCGCGGCCCCTCTCCCAGGAAGGCTCATCGCGACGGCCACGACCTCGATGAACCTCGAGAACGGTGTCGGGTACGCCCAGGGGCGCTTCCGGTTGGGGATCGGCGCGACAAGCGGCGAGCCCTCAACCGACCGTTTGGTCGATTCGTTCGTCGACCATTCGAACGACGGGTTCGACCAGCCGATCGCCGTTTCGCTCCTGACCAGGGTCGGTGCTGGGGCGCTCACGGTGAGCTTGCTTGGTCAGCGGACAGCAGGGAATGGGGTGCCTCAGCTCCAGGACCGATCGGTCGTGGCGCTCGTGATCGCC
The DNA here is from genome assembly GCA_031362415.1 of Actinomycetes bacterium. Taxonomy (GTDB): domain Bacteria; phylum Actinomycetota; class Acidimicrobiia; order IMCC26256; family VFJJ01; genus VFJJ01. The sequence goes on from JANLSK010000184.1 coordinate 13,077, forward strand.
GACGACCTGCCCCCCGGCGCTCCCACCGGGGTGCGGGCAGCACCCGGTTCCGGCTCGGCCGAGGTCTCGTGGATCAGCCCGGGCGACAACGGCGGTACCCCGATAACTGGCTACAAGATAACGTCCGTTCCGGGCGGGTTATCGGTGTCAGTCGGCGCCACGGCAACGGCGGCGACCGTGGCACCCTTGGCTGACGGCGTGTATTCGTTCACCGTGACGGCCGTCAACGCCGTCGGCTCGGGTCCGGCCTCGGCCCCGTCGAACAGTGTCACGCTGGGCAGCGCGATCGGGGCAGCCCCGCGGGCCTCTGGATACTGGATGGTCGACGACGGTGGGATGGTCTACGCGTTCGGCGACTCGCGAGTGCTGGGCGATGCCTCGTCGAGCGTTGCCGCAGCGCGAGCCGACGGCCGTGTCGGCCTGCAGGTGGTCGACATCGAGCCGACGGCCTCGGCAGGCGGCTATTGGCTCCTCGACTCCTTGGGCGGCGTGTATCCGTTCGGCGACGCCGCCAACCACGGCTCGGTTCCCGTCGGACAGCTCGTGGGCGGCGAGAGCGCCGTGAGCATCTCGGCCACGGCAATGGGGTCGGGTTACTGGGTGTTCACGAATCGCGGTCGCGTGATCCGCCTCGGCAACATCGCCTCGTTCGGCGACCTGTCGAGCGTGCACCTCAACGGCCCCGTGCTCGACTCGGTCCGCAGCCCGTCCGGCAACGGCTACTACATGGTCGCAGCCGATGGTGGTGTGTTCGCGTTCGGCGACGCCGACTTCCACGGCTCGATGGGCGGACGGGTACTGAACGCGCCGGTGCAGTCGCTCGTCCCCGATCCCGACGGTACCGGTTACTGGCTGGTCGCGTCCGACGGTGGGGTGTTCGCCTTCCTGGCCGACTTCCGGGGTTCGATCCCCGGCGTGCTCCGACCCGATCAGCCCCTGCGCCGTCCGATCGCAGGCATGGTCGCGTTCGGGAACGGGTATCTGATGGTGGGCGAGGACGGCGGTGCCTTCGCCTTCTCCGACCGGCCGTTCGCCGGCTCCCTCGGCTCCGACCCACCGGCCCGGCCCGTGAGCGCCGTGGCGGCCTTCAGCATCTGAGCAGCAGGTCGGGCTGGGATACAGCTATTTCTTCTCGTAGCGGTAACCAACGCCGCGAATCGTGGTGATCCGCTTGGGGTTGGCGGGATCGTCCTCGATCTTGGCCCGGATGCGCTTCACGTGGACGTCGAGGGTTTTGGTGTCTCCCACGTAGTCGCCGCCCCACACCCGGTCGATGAGGGTGTCACGGGTGATAGCGATTCCAGCATTGAGCATGAGCAGCTCGAGGAGCTCGAACTCCTTACGGGGCAAGTGGACGGGCTCTCCCTTGACGGCCACCTCGTGGCTGCCACCGTCGAGCCTCACGTCGGCGATCTCGACCACCTCGCCCGCACCCACCGCTCCGTTACCCGAGGCGATCTGTGACGCGGCAGCCGATCGTCGGAGCGTGGCCCGGACCCGAGCTACGAGCTCGCGCAGGCGGAACGGCTTGGTCACATAGTCGTCGGCGCCAACCTCGAGGCCGACGACCGTCTCCAGCTCGGAGTCGCGTGCCGTCACCATGATGATGGGCACGGCCGAGGTCTTGCGGATCTCCCGGCACACGTCGATGCCCGACATACCGGGAAGCATGAGGTCGAGCAGCACCAGGTCGGGGGCGCCCGCCTTGACCCTGCGCAGGGCGTCGGGACCATCGGCGGCAAGGTCGACACCGAACCCCTCACGCTGCAGCGCTGCTCGGAGAGCGTCGCGATACGCAGGCTCGTCATCGACCACGAGAATCGTTGGCACGGGTTCACCATAGGGGGACGGCGGGCCGAAGAGGTAGCCGTGGCGTGAACAGCGGGTGAAGCAGGGCGGGGTCGATGCCCGAGTCGGCCCGAGTCTGGTACGTTCAGGCCGATGACTGCAACGGCGCCCGGAGCGGTCGAAGAGCGCAGTGAGGTGGTGACCCCCCGGGGCCCCCTCGACCTGGCGCTCACGCTCGGGATCCTCGGCCGTGGCCCGTCCGATCCGTGCGTGCGCGTCGGCCGCTCAGGCGCTGCGCTGGCGACCCGAACGGCCTCGGGGCCCGCGACGCTCGTGTTCACGCCGGCCGTGGAGGCCGTTCATGTGTGGGCGTACGGACCCGGAGCGGGCGAAGCGATCGCCCGGGCGCCGGGCTTGCTCGGCCAACGTGACACGCCCGAGGCGTTCACGACGGCGCACCCGGGGGTGTCGGCGCTCGCGGCGCGGGTACGGGGGCTGCGCCTCACCACCGGTGCCAACCCTGTGGAGCTGGCCATGCGCGCCGTGGTCGAGCAGCGCGTGACGACGCAGGAAGCCACGCGCACGTGGTCGGCGCTCGTGCGCCGTTACGGCGAGCCTGCTCCGGGCCCGGTGGCCGGCCTCTGGCTGGCGCCCGACCCGGCCGTGGTCGCTCGCCTCCCGGTGTGGGACTTCCGTCGAGTGGGTCTCGAGCACCGGCGGGCTGTGACGCTGCGGATGGTCGCCGCCGAAGCGCCAGCTCTGTCGGCGACAGCGCACGACGTGGAGCGGACGACCCGGCGGCTGGCGGCGATTCCCGGGATCGGGGAGTGGACGCTCAGCCTCGTGCGCCATGTGGCGTATGGTGATCCGTCGGCCGTCCTCGTGGGTGACTGGCACGTGGGCCGCGATGTCGTGTTCGCCCTCACCGGCGAGATGCGGGGCGACGACCGTCGGATGGCCGAGCTCCTCGCCGAGTTCCCCGGTCACGAAGCCCGCGTCTGGCGGCTGATCTCGGCGGCCGGTATCCACCATCCCCGCCGCGCCCCCGGCCGTCCTGTCAACGACGTCCTCCGAGCCGAGGTGGCAGGCTCGTCTGGGTGACGGGTCAGGCCTTTGAGGCGAGGCTGAGCATCACGGCGGCCATGCGGACGGGCTCGTCGCCGAGCGGGCGCCACCGGTGGTTCGTGGCTCGTTGGATCACAGCGTCGCCGGCCACGAGCACGATCGGATCGACTTCGGGCAGCGACAGCTCCATGCGGCCACTGAGGATCACGTCGATGTCGATGGTGGCGGTGGTGTGCCAGCCCCGCTCGCCCGGATCGTGGCCGGCGGCGAGCTCCACGTACCGGAACGACACTCCCGCGCCGAGCGGCTCGAGCGGGCCGGGCTGCTCGGCGTCGCCGCCCTGATCGGGGGTCACGAGCGGTCCGCCGGTCTGCCACAGGTCGGCCATGGTGACGCCGTGGAGCCCACCGGGCTGCACGACGATCGGCGGCTCGCCGAAGTCGACCGCGTAGGAGCGGCCGTGCTCGTCGGTACCCGTCACGAGGCGCCGGAAGCCGAGACCCGTGGGTGCGCTCGATGCCCGGGGCGCCAGTGTCGTTGGCGTTGCAGCAGGGGCCGACGGGTCGGGGCGCAGCATGACGACGAGGTAGGTGCAGGGCTGGTCGCCCACCACCCCCCACCGGTGGGCCGTGGCCCGCTGGATGACCACATCGCCGGCTCGGAGATGATGGTCGCCGTCGTCGAGGCCGAGCACGATCTCGCCGTCGAGGATGATCTCGAAGTCGAGGGTGTCGGTCGTGTGCATGCCCGGGCGCTCCGGGTCCTCGATGTCGATGCGGATCCAGCGGTCGTCTTCGGCCGCATCGGGCGGCGGAGGCGGGAACCTGATGATCCGAAAGCTGGCTCCGCCCGGTTCGGGATGGAGACCGAAGCCCTCGTCCGTGGAATCGCCCCCGTCGTCGGCATCGACCGGACGGTTGTCGAGGCACAGCAGCTCCGAGATCCCGAAGCTGCCCGGGACCTCGACCGTCTTGGCCGGCTGGCCGTCGGAGACGATCACCGCTCGGCCCCCGCCGTCGTGACCGGTGACCACCCTGCGCTTGGTGAAAGCCATCGCACCCCCCGTGTTCAACGATCGGCTCGCCAACGGGCCTCACCGTACGCCCTGCGCTCCACGTGTGCCCGGCGCTCGTCGACAGGGGCCCAGCGCGGTCCCGGCCGTGCACCCGACACCCGAGGCGGCTCGGCGCGCAGCAGGTCTCCTCGCCGGGCCCAGGGCTAGCGTCGTCGACGATGAGCGACGACCGTGAGACGAGCAGTGACATCGATGATCTCCCCAACGGCTGGGGCCCGACCCTGGCCGACCTCGACAACCGGCGGACCGCCGCTCGGGTGATGGGCGGCGACGAGCGCCTCGCCCGTCATCGGGCTGCCGGCAAGCTCGACGCTCGGGCTCGGGTCGAGTGCCTGCTCGACCCCGGTTCGTTTCAGGAGATCGGCACCCTCGTCGGCGAGGTCCCGGCCGATGCCTTGGTGGCGGGCAGCGGCATGATCGACGGTCGACCCGTGATGGTGGGCGCCGAGGACTTCACCACCGTCGCCGGGACCATCGCCAGTGGCAGCAACGCCAAGCGGTACCGCATCGCCGAGCTCGCCCTCCAGGAGCGCATACCGCTGATCATGCTCCTCGAGGGCGCAGGATTCCGCCCGACCGAGCGCATGAGCGGTCGGTCGCCGACCGATCTCATCATGCAATCGCAACTCTCGGGCAAGGTTCCCATGGTGACCGGCGTCATGGGTGCCTCGGCCGGTCACGGCGCGCTCATCGCTCCCATGAGCGACTTCGCCATCATGACCCGCCAGGCGTCGATCTTCGCGGCGGGGCCACCGGTGGTGAAGCAGTCGATCGGTGAGGACATCACCAAGGAAGATCTCGGTGGACCCGGGCTGGCGATCGCCAGCGGGTTGGTGCACAACGTGGCCGACGACGACGTGGCGGCCTTAGCGGCCATTCGGCGATATCTGTCGTATTTCCCGGCGAGTGCGTGGTCGTACCCGATCCGTGTCGAGACCCACGACCAGGGTCCGCGCCGCACCGACGAGATTCTCTCGATCGTGCCTCGCGACAACCGCAAGGTGTACGACATGCGCCGCGTCATCGGCTGCATCGTCGACGACGGCGAATGGTTCGAGGTCCAGCCCACGTTCGGGCCGGTCGTCATCTGCGGTCTGGCCCGGCTCGCCGGTGAGGCGGTGGCCGTGATCGCCAACCAGCCCAAGGTGATGGCCGGATCGGTCGACGCCAACGCCGCCGACAAGGCTGCCCACTTCATCACCGTCGCCGACTCGTTCCACCTCCCGTTGCTGTTCCTCGCCGACAACCCGGGGGTGATGCCGGGCTCGAGGTCGGAGCAGCAGGGAATCCTGCGCAGCGGCGCCCGGATGTTCGCAGCTCAGACCCTGGCGACCACTCCCAAGTTCCAGGTGACCTTGCGCAAGGCGTACGGCTTCGGCTCGATGGTGATGGCCATGGTCGGTTTCGACCGTCAGACCGCCACGTACGCCTATCCCGGCGTGACCCTGGGAGCCATGGGGGCCAAGGCATCGGGCCGGGCCATGAAGGCCGATGAGGAGCTGGCCGACCAGCTTCGACGGGCCGAGCTCGATGCCTCGTACCGCTCGGCCCAGTCCCTGGGAATGGACGAGCTGATCGACCCGCGCGAGACCAGGAACGTGTTGCTGCGGGCCCTCGAGCTCGCTCTCTCCCGCCGCCAGGTTGCCGCCGCGCCTGTCGCCCGAATCGGCATCATGCCGTAGAGGACGGAGGCGGACGCCTTCAGTCGCCCTGGCCCAGCATGCCGAGGTCGTGGCCGACCTGGAGCGACTGCAGGTGCTGGTACACGCCGAGCTTGGCGCGACTGTCGGCGATGTCGAGGTTGCGCATCGTGAGCTGGCCGATGCGGTCGAGCGGGCCGAACGCCGATTCGCTCTTCTCCATCGACAGGCGCTCGGGGTGGTAGGTGAGGTGTGGGCCGGTCGTGTTCAGCACGCTGTAGTCGTCGCCCCGGCGCAGGCGGATGGTGACCTCACCGGTGACGGCCGAGCCGACCCAGCGCTGCAACGGCTCGCGCAGCATCAGAGCCTGGGGGTCGAACCAGCGACCCTCATAGAGCAGACGGCCGAGCCGGCGGCCCATCGTGCGGTGGTTCTCGAGCGTGGCCTCGTTGTGGATGGCCGTCACGAGGCGCTCGTACGCGATGTGCAGGAGTGCCATCCCCGGGGCCTCGTAGATGCCGCGCGACTTGGCCTCGATGATCCGGTTCTCGATCTGATCGCTCATCCCGAGCCCGTGACGGCCACCGATGGCGTTGGCTTCGAGCACCAGGTCGACCTGTGACGCGAAGCGACGGCCCCCGAGCGCAACGGGCCAGCCCTCCTCGAAGGTGACGGTGACGGTCTCGGCGGCGATGGCCACGGTCTCGTCCCAGTGGGGCACGCCCATGATGGGCTCGACGATCTCCATCGACGTGTCGAGGAGCTCGAGGCTTTTTGCTTCGTGGGTCGCGCCCCAGATGTTGGCGTCGGTCGAGTACGCCCTCTCCTTCGACGCCTTGTAGGGCAGGCCGTGCTCGGTGAGCCACTCGCTCATCTCGGCGCGTCCGCCGAGCTCGTCGACGAACGTCTGGTCGAGCCAAGGCTTGTAGATCCGCAACGTGGGGTTCACCATCAGCCCGTAGCGGTAGAACCGCTCGATGTCGTTGCCCTTGTACGAGGAGCCGTCGCCCCAGATGTCGACGCCGTCGGCTCGCATCGCCCGGACGAGCAGCGTTCCGGTGACGGCCCGGCCGAGCGGGGTGGTGTTGAAGTAGGTACGCCCGGCCGTTGCGATGTGGAACGCTCCGCATTGGAGAGCAACGAGCCCTTCGGTCACGAGCTCGGCGCGGCAGTCGACCAACCGGGCCGCCTCGGCGCCGTACTCCCGGGCTCGGTCGGGCACGCCAGCCAGGTCGGGCTCGTCGGGCTGGCCGAGATCGGCCGTGTAGGCGTAGGGGATGGCGCCCCTGTGGCGCATCCAGGCCACGGCGGCCGAGGTGTCGAGGCCCCCCGAGAACGCGATGCCGACACGCTCGCCGACGGGGAGGCTCATGAGGACGTTGGTCATGTCCGCGACCGTATCCGCCCTCCCCGTGCGGGATCAGGCTCGGCAGACGATGGCCTCGGCGAGCCGCTGGGCCGACCCCGGCGCGTAGGCGTGGAAGAGCGAGGGCTCGGTGAGCTCCACCTCCAGCACCAGGGGCGTGGTCGCGTCGAGCGGGACCATGTCGAGACGGGCGTAGAGCAGTGGCTCGCCGAAGCGCTCGGCGAGATGGGCCATGACCTGTTCCCCCAACGCCATCTCGGCAGCCGTGGGTGTGCGCGGGCTCATCTGCTCGACGGCGAACAGTCCCGCCGCCGGGTCGGCGCCGGCCACGAGGAGCGGGCCCTTCCTGAGCGCGTGGCTGAAGCGGCCGTCGATGTACACGAGAGCCGTCTCGCCCATGGTGTCCACGTCGCCCAGGTACGGCTGGATCATGGCGGTCTTGCCCAGGGCCGCGAGTCGGTGGACGTGCGCCTCGGCGGCTTCATGATCGCCGGATCGATAGCGCGCCGTGTTCTTCGACCCGGCCGAGACCGTGGGCTTCACCACGAACTCGCCCGCGGGGAAGGGGATCGGGCCGTCGGGCCGGTGGATCAGCGTGGTGGGTGTGCACCCGATCCCGGCTTCGGCCAGGTCGAGGAGATAGCGCTTGTCGGTGTTCCACTCCAGAACGGCGGCGGGGTTGCACAACCGGGTGCGCTCGCCCGTCGCTCGGGCCCAGGCGCAGAACTCGGCCCGGTGCTCGTGATACTCCCACGGTGAACGGACGACGGCGATCGCCAGCTCGCCCCAACGAACGTGGGGATCGTCCCAGCAGACGATCTCCGGCCGCGCGCCGGCCGCTTCGAGGGCCTCCACGAGCTGGGGGAGATCCTCGTCGAGGTTGGCCGAGGCCGTGTCGGTGACCACACCGATGCGGGGCACAGGCGGGAGACCGTAGTCGAGGCCCGTCGATGTCCCGGTGCCAATGACGCGCACCGGGACATCGACGGAATGTGGTTGGCGGCTCCGGGGCCTGGTGCCCCTTGGCGTTGCCGTCAGTCATCTTCGGAATCTGTCAGGACGACTTCTGCCACAGCTCGATGGCGGCGATGGTCGGCATGGGTATCTGGTCAGGGAACGTGAGCTCCAGCGACGTGCCGGTGATCTCGAGCTTCCACGGGCGGCGTCTCATCCACCAACCGCCGTCGGTGGTGGGCTTCTCCAGCCGTCGTTGGCTGCCGTTGACGAGCGCCGTCGGCCGAACGGTCATGCCCGTCACCCCCGCCGGATCGGTCGTCACGAAGACGACCTCGTAGTTCCCGGGCGCCAGGTTGGTGAACGTGAGCGCCAGATCGGGCTGCTGCGGATCCTTGGCCAGTCCGCAGCGCACGAGCTCGGCCAGGTCCACGTCGTCGGGCGGGGTGCCGACCGACGCCGGGTCGACACAGGAGACGAGACCGTTGGTCGTGAAGTCCGTCACCGGCGTCTGCCCGTCGTGGGCGGCGTACGGTCGTGTCTCCCACTGGTGGTCGGGTCCACCCAGGTCGATCGCTCGGACCAGGCTCAGGCCGTTCGATCCCGGGGCGGGATCGGGCACGGTGGTGACGGGCGCCGGGACGGTCGTGGTCGGAGCACCGGTCGTCGGCGTTGTTGTCGGCGGTGCGGGTGCCGTTGTCGTCACTGTCGTCGGGACCGTTGGGACCGTCGATGACGGGGCCGACGTGGTCGCTGTCGACGGCGTCGTGTCGACCGGCCCGGTCGAGGTCGGGAGCGGAGGCAGGGTGCCCAAGGTGGTACCCGGGATCTGCGTGACGGGAGCCGTGGGCGTGGTCACCTGGGGAAGCGGCGCCGCAGCACCGCCGAGCTGGGCGAGGAACACCGCACGGCTCTGGGGGACGGCCACGATGCGAGCCGAGTCGCTGTCGGGATCCATGACCCCGTATCCCCGCTGCTCCCAGAAGGCGTGGTAGTCGATGTTCCACGCCGGGTCGTTGATGATGGCCGACATGCGCGAGATGAACGAGGGGTTGTCGCCGCCGCCGTGGATCAGGCCGTCACCAACGGTCCACAGCTCGAGCCCCCACTCGGGGAGGCTCATGTGCTTGCCGTGGGCGTTGGCGAAGGATCGCCAGTAGTTCATCCCTCGGGGTCCGTTGAGGAGATCGTCCCAGACGACATCGCGTTCGGCCTGTGACGGCTGCTGCGAACCCGGCGCCCACCCACGGTTGTACCAACCGTCGTACACGTCGAGCGCGATCCGGTCGACCCATTGGTCTCCGGGGTACGCGACCTCGGCGTGGGCCAGGCCGGGGTTGATCCCGACCGACGGGTTCCAGTCGAACGTGAACTGCTGACCCGGAACCGACCGCATGATGTCGACCCACCGACGCCATGACACGATGAAGTCCTGGACCTCGCCCTGGTCGACGCCGTAGTGGAACCAGTCGCCGTTGAACTCGTGGGCGCCTCGCAAGACGGCGTTCTCCTGGCCCGTGGACACGAGACGCTGCCCGAGGGTCAGCCAGTGCTGGTCGTAGGCGCCGCTCGCCGCCTGGGCCCAGGATCCACCCGTGGGGAAGATCCCCGTGGAGCCCAGCACCATCTTGGCGTTCCCGAACGGACGCCAGGCGTTGGCCTGCCAGTCGGGCCACTCCTGGTTGGCCCAGGTGTCGATGTCCTGATAGTCGAGGATGTACTCGGCGTCGCGTCCGACGAAGCCTTCGTAGGCTCCGACCTCGCTCGCCCCCCATGGCCCGGGGCCCCGGTAGATACCGATGGGCGTCGACGATCCTGCGCCGGCCGAGCCCACGACGGTGGACAGCGTCATGGCGAGCAGGATCATTCCCAGCACTGCCGAAACGAGCGCGGTCAAGCGCGCCGGTCGTTGCTTCATCGTGTCTCCCGGGGTCGGGTTGCGCGCGCTTGGGCGCGACGCTTGGAGGCAACGCAGGTGTCGTGCCGATGAGGCGGCGCACCCTTCCTTGGGGTACCGCGTCGTCGCACTGCGTGTGCCGATGGGCCTGTCACCTATCAGCAAACCCCACCCGACGTGTCGCGGACCCCAGCGGCTGCTCAAGGTTGCGCTAATTCCAACGGTGTGGTTCGAGGACGGCCCCGCACGGAAACCCGGAGGCGTGATCTCCGGATAGTTGGTTGTAGCGTGCAACCATGCCGGCTCAACCGACGGCCGACCTGCGAGGGACGCTCAGCCACCGTCAGATCATGACGGTCTTCAGTGGCCTCATGATCGGAACGGCCGTCGCCGCGCTCGACGGGACGATCGTCCACACGGCGTTGGCCCGCATCGGTGGTGACCTGGGCGGGCTCCAGCACATCGCCTGGGTCGTGATCGCCTACGTGCTGACCTCGACGGCCGTCACCCCCTTGTGGGGCAAGCTCTCCGACCTCTACGGCCGGAAGCTGATCTTCCAGATCGCCGTGGTGACCTTCCTCGTGGGGTCGGTGCTGTGCGGCGTCGCCCAGTCGCTGCTGCAACTCGCGGTGTTCCGGGGAATCCAGGGGATCGGTGGGGGCGGGTTGCTCTCGGTGCCCATGATCATCGTCGCCGACATCCTCGCGCCCCGCGAGCGGGGTCGGTACATGGGCTACTTCACCGGGGTGTGGGCGGTGGCCGGGGTCACCGGACCGATGGTGGGCGGCTTCTTCGTCGACCACTTGTCCTGGCGCTGGATCTTCTACATCAACATTCCCTTGGGAATCGTGTCGTTTGTGGTCATCCAGCTCATGTTGAAGCTCCCGTTCACCCCCCGCGAGCATTCCATCGACTACTTCGGCTCGACCTTGCTCATGGGGGCGATCAGCTCCCTCGTGCTCGCCACCTCATGGGCCGGACCCGAGGAGGGATGGACCGCGCCGCTCTCGGTGGGCTTGTTCGGCTTCGCGGTCGCAGCGACGATGGTGTTCCTGTGGTGGGAGCGACGGGCCCGGGAGCCGGTGGTGCCCCTGCGGCTGTTCCGCATCGACGTGATGCGCGTCACCTGTCTTCAGGGGTTCCTGTCGTCGGCAGCCCTTGTGAGCGCAACGATCTATCTTCCGACCTTCCTGCAGGTGGTGATCGGCGTCTCGGCGACCAACTCGGGGCTGCGTGTCGCCCCGATGATGGTCGGCGTGCTCATCAGCTCGGTCGTCACCGGGCGCCTCACCTCGCGCACGGGCCGGTACAAGCACTGGTTCGTCGGTGGTGCCGTGGTGACGTTGATCTGCCAGCTGGCCTTCCTCCGGCTCGACACGTCGATCTCGCCCTGGTTCGTGATGGGGGTGATGTTCGTGCTCGGGATCGGCATGGGTACGTCGTCGCCGGTGCTCAACCTGGCTGCCCAGAACTCGGTCGACATCGCCGACATCGGCACGGCCACCTCGACACTGCAGTTCACCCGTTCGGTCGGTCAGGCCATCGGCGTGGCGCTGAGCGGCGCGGTGCTCGTGTCGAAGCTCGATGCCGGGTTGCGTGGTGTTGCAGCCCGAAATCCGTTGCCGGAAGGGATGACGGCACGGGAGCTCGCTTCGAGCCCGGCGGCGATCGCCCGTCTCGGCGAGCCGCTGCACTCCGAGGTCGTGTCGGTGTTGGCCGATTCGATCTCGCAGATCTACTGGTTCACCATCCCGATCGCGGCGATCGCCGTCGTCAACTCCTTGCGGCTCAAGGAGTACCCGCTCAAGACCGGCGCTACCGTGCACCGGCTGGAGACGGCGCCCGAGACCATCGGTGACCCGTGATCGGCGTGACCCCGTGACCGGCGTGACCCCGTCGACTCCCACGGAACCGGCGGGTTCGGTCGACGACCTGCGCGGGCACCTCAGCCACCGCCAGGTCCTCACCATCATCTCGGGACTGCTCGTC
>JANLSK010000215.1:0-49733 GCA_031362415.1 Actinomycetes bacterium
AGTCGCCCTTGGCGCGCTGGAGGCCGCCGGTGCGGTGTTACGCGACCGCAACTGGCCGATGATCAACGACACGCAGAGGGGCCAGCTCTCGCTCGTTTTGCCTCGGGGTACGCTGCTCGACCTCCACTGGTCGTGGTTCAACGAGCCCGAGCGCCGTGCCGACTTCCCCGTCCGCAGCCAGGACGTGCTCGATCGCTCCGTGGACGTGGGGCTCGGCGGCCCAGCGGATGGCGCCATCCGCATGCACGACCCTGTCGACGCCGTGCTGCATCTCTGCGCCCACGCTCTGCTCTCGGGCGGCGACCGCCTGGTGTGGCTCTCCGACATCTCACGCCAGCTTCGGGCCTGTCCGGCTCACTGGGACGATCTGGTGGACCGGGCCCGGGCCACCCGACTGAACCTCGTGGTTGCTGTGATGCTCGACCGTGTGACCAGACACTTCGTTGGCACTGTCCCGACGGAGGTGGTGGCTGCCCTGAGCGGCCGCTCCGCCTGGAGGCTCTCCATGCGAGCACTGGTCCGCCGGCCGATCCCAGAACGAGATGACGAGCTTCTTACCGGCCGCACCTTCGTTGCGGTGACCCGCGGCTCCGACCTCGAGACCGCGCGAGCGCTGGGCCGGTCCGTCGTCGTCGAGGTGCGTGACCGCCTCCTTCGCGAGCCCGAACACCCCTGGCGAGCGAAGGTCGCGGGCCGTGCTCGTGGACTTCCCGTCGAGCCGTCGATGGGGCAGTTGGACCTGTGGGAATCCCACGATGAGCACGCTGAGCGGTCGATGTACCTCTCAAAAATCGCGCAGCACGGTGAGATTTGGTGACTGTGCGATGGGCACGAGAGCACTGAGCGAGATTGGGCTTGGATTGGCCCCACAAGTGGCTAGCCACACCCCCGTTCGTCCGTTATGGTGTGTTCATGACTCTTCGCGCGTACACCCCTCCGGCGATCACCGACCTCGGCTCCCTCACGACGCTGACCCAGGGAACGTTGTCCGGCAACGTCCTCGACTTCGGGATTCCGGCGAACCTGCCGGCTCCTGGGGGGCCTCCCTCCGGATTCCCCATCCTGAGCTAGTCGAACATGCACGAACCTGATATGGCTACGAGCTATCGGCTGCGTGTCGATGACCTGGTGTGGCGAAAAGTCGAGCATGAATTGATCGTGCTCGACTTGTCCGGGTCGAAGTATCTCTCGCTCAATGACACGGGTTCCTACCTTTGGGAGCGTCTCACCGTTGGCGCTGCCGAAGGCGAGCTCGTTGATTCGGTGGTAGCTGAGTTTGCCGTGGAGCGCGAGGTCGCGACTGTCGATGTCTCCCTCTTCCTGAGGAGCCTTGAGGTTCGTGGTCTACTCGCTGTCGTTGAGTGACACTGTCCCGCCCGTGTCACTGCTCCCGTTGGAACCGCTGGAGATCGCCGCCGGCTGGGTTTTTGGTCACGAAGGGTCGATCCCCGCTTGTGAGCCGTCTGGCGGTTTCCGGGCGGCGCTTGAAGCGATGCTCCTTGAAGCACTCGCGCTCGGACCTTGCTTCGTCTCGTTTTCCGGCGGCCGAGATTCGTCAGCGATCGTCGCTGTCGCAGCCGCCGTAGCCCGTCGCGAAGGTCTGGCCCTCCCGGTTCCGGTGACCTCTCGTCACCCGGGCGTCCCCAGCGCAGCCGAGGAATCCTGGCAGCGGACCGTTGTCGACCACCTCGGCCTGAGCGATTGGATCCGGGTGAGCGTCGACCCGGCTGAGTTTGATCTCGTGGGCTCAAGGGCTCAGCATCAGCTGGTTCGCCACGGACTGGTTTGGCCTGCGGCCGCCTACGTCAGAGCACCTACGTTCGAGCAGGCTGCAGGCGGTATTCTCATCTCCGGTGACGGCGGTGACGAGCTGTTCGGGAGACGCCGGAGCTACGACATCATGACGACAATGCGCCGGCTCGGTCGAGTCCCGATTCGGACGCTCCCGTCTACGCTCGCGACGCTGGCTCCCGCGACGCTTCGAGCATCCCGGGCGCGACGTCAGTATAAGATCGAGCAGGCGTTTCCATGGTTGACTGACACTGGTCGGTCCCTGGTGATCGACGCGATGTCGCAGTCGGTTGCATCAGAGCCCTTGCGTTGGGATCACTCGACCCGCTGGTACATGACAAGGCGAGCTTGCACGGTGGCCAAATCCGCCTTCGAAATAATGAGTGCTGACTTCAACGTCAAACTACTCCACCCTTTCATTGAAACTCCGGTGATCCAAGCGATCTGCTCAGAAGTTGGGCCATTGGGGCGATGGAATCGTACCGAGATGATGTACCGGTTCTTTGGCGACCTTCTCCCCCCGGCTATCCTCGGGCGATCCGACAAGGCCTACTTCAACGCAGCATTCTTCAGCGAGCACACTCGTGCGTTTGCTCGAGCTTGGGACGGGACGGGTTTGTCTCTCGATCTGGTCGATGGCGAAAGACTCAGAGCTGAATGGCTGTCCGACATGCCCAGCGCTCAAACTGCGTTGCTTGTTCAGTCGGCCTGGTTGGCCTGCCAATGAGCCGCCCGGCAGCTTGTCGATGAGTGGCGAACGTGATGTGTTCGGGATGCTGTCGCTCCCAGGCGTGTTCTCATCGGACGAATGTGAGCAACTTAGTGCCCAGATGGACGACGAAGAGCGCCGTTCAAATCCGGGCGAAGTGGGCGACCGAGGGGTGGTACCGACCGTGCGGCACGTGAGCATCCGTGGTGTCAAACGGGTGCTCCGCGATGTCATCGCAGCTCGGTTCCAAGAGCTGATACCCGCGTTGAACCACCGCTGCGATGCAGCACTCAGTGGATTCCAGCCGCCCGAGTTTCTGCGCTATGAAATCGGTCAGATGTACTGCCCCCACCGAGACCGTACCGATGACGCCGATCATCCTGCGTTTGAACGCCAACGAGTTCTGACCGCGATCGGCTTTCTTGACGATAACGACTTGGGGCAGGAGCATTCCGGTGGCGAGCTCTTCGTGTTCGGGCTCGTTCCAGGATTCGAGGAGGTTGGGCTGGAAGTCCCCGCCCGTTTGGGCAGCGTTGCCGTGTTTCGCTCTGAGATGATTCACGAGGTGAAGCCAGTCACCTCAGGCGTGCGCCATACCATTGCGACCTGGTTCGAGTGAGCAGCTCCTCATCGCTGACAGTTCCCGGGCCGCTCTCGAGGCTTGCTCGACTGAAACCGTTCGACTGGTACGAGTCGGCGGTCGTGCTGATCGTGGCCTGCGTTGTCGAGATCTGCGTTCGACGGATGACACTTGCCAGGCTGACGAGATGGCTTGGCGTTCGCTTGGCCGATGGCCGAGCCCCGACTGTGTCAACCGAGAGTCGATACCCACGGGGCGTCGCGACCCGGAAGTTGGCGGCGGTCGATCGGGTCATGAAGCGTTGGCCTTTTGGTGACACGTGCTTGAGGCGATGCCTCGTCGGCGGTCAGCGGCTACGGAAGCTCCGGCCCGTTCTCCATATCGGCGTGCGATCTACCGATCAGGGAGTCACCGCCCATTCCTGGCTCGAGGTCGCTGGACAGTCGCTTGACCCCTCCAGCGGCCAGTTCCTCACCCTGACCGCTGCACGCGCGCAGCCATGAGCGGTTCACTCACGGCCGACATCACAGTTTCGACGATTCCAATCCGCGATAGCTCGGCCTCTGGAGCGCTTCGGATCGTGCATGCCGTGTCGTCGCAACAGTTCGCGGGTGTCGAGCGGTACATCTGCTCGGTGGCTAGCGGGCTGGCCGCGAGAGGCCACGAGGTTGTGATCATCGGAGGTTCCCCGGCTCGCGTGACGGCTGAGGCGGGACCGAGTGTCGCTCATCGGCCGATTCGATCCTTGGGGGGCGTGGCCCGCGCGCTGATTGCGGAGCGCGGGTGCGATGTCGTGCACGTTCACATGACGGCTGCAGAGCTTGCGCTCGTTGCGGCGAGTCCATTGATGGGATCGGTGCGCGTGACCACCAGGCACTTCGCGGCCCGACGCGGATCGTCGCATCCAGCGCGAATCGGCGCTCGCCTCATCCCGAAGGTCATCGATTGCCAGATCGCGATCTCGCAGTTTGTCGAGGGTCGGGTTGAGGGCCGGAGTGTCGTGCTCCTCAACGGCGTGAAGTCGGCCCCGGATGAGGCGATCGAGCGGTCGATCGGCAAGCGTGAGCGCATCGTGCTCGTCGCTCAACGTCTCGAAGCAGAGAAGGAGACCTGCGTCGCGTTGCGAGCGTTTGCGCTTGCCGATGCTGCCGGGCAGGGGTGGTCGCTGAAGGTCGCCGGGGGTGGCGCCCAACTCGATGAGCTGAAGGCGCTGGCGCGACAGCTCGACATCGAGCATGCGGTGGAGTTCCTCGGCTGGGTCCCCTCCCTCGAACCGTGGTTCGATCGAGCATCGATACTCCTTGCGCCTACGCGCGTCGAGGCCTTCGGACTCACGGTCGTCGAGGCCATGGCCGCGGGCCTATCGGTCGTCGCGGCTCGTGGTGGGGCACACCTCGAGACCATCGGGCTCGCGTCACCGGAGGCCATGTTCGAGCCTGGTAACCCGGATGCCGCCGGAGCGCTCCTAAGCGAGCTCGCCGCCGACCCTGATCGCAGAGCGGCCATGGGAAAGAGGGCCATGGCCATCCAGCGAGAGCAGTTCGATCTCGACCGTCATGTCGATGCCCTCGAAGCGCTCTACCGTGAGGTCGCTGCCGCGCGTGGCGACTGGCACAGGTCGAGACGTTCGCTGCTGGGCTTGGGCCGGGCCAGAGCATCGGGTCGGATGGAATCGCGATGATCGAGTCGCTGACACGACGGAACGGCACGCATGAACGCCGGGGGCGAGACGGTGCTCGCCTGCCCAGGATCGGTGTGAAGTGGCTGCTCATCCCCGTGGTAGTGACGGTCGAGGGTGTTCTGGCCCTGGGCATCGCGAATGCGCCCCTATACGCATCGCTTCTGGCCATGGCGCTCATCGGGCTGATGCTGGTAGTGGTCAGTCCGACCCTCCCGGCGCTGGCGGTCTTTGCCGCTGCACCCATGTATGCCCGCGTCGGCGCGTTCGCCGTCGATCTGAGCGTCGCCGACGTCGTGCTCACCGGAGCGGTTGCGGTGTGCCTTGTTCACGTGCCCTGGGCCTCGCCACGCTTGCAATCGGTGTTGCGCTGGGTCGCGATCTACTCGGTCGTCCTCGCCGTCCCTGTTGTCGCGCACCTCAACGAGGCTTCGGCCTTCGAATGGCTACACCGCCTCGTGCTCACCGGTGGAGCTGTGTGCGTGGGAGCAACGCTCACCGGTCGATCCCGGGTGCGTGAGGCGCTTCTGGTCACCGTAGCGGTGGCATTGGTGATTGCTGCGGGGTGTGTCGCGTGGTTCGTGCAGCACGGCTTCGAGCCGGCCTACCCGTTCGGGATTCAGAAGAACCCGGCCGGATTCTTCCTTGTGGCCGGCTACCTCGTCATGCATCTCGGGCGACGCATTCTCGAGCTTCCTCGTTCTGTTGACCTGGTTACCCGCGTGCTGCTGCTCGTCGGGCTCGTGCTCACACAGTCTCGAGGCGCTGCGCTCGCCCTGGCCGTGGTGCTCGTGGCCACGGTGTGCCTTGGTCTCGGCCGGGGGAAGGGTGTCGTCGAACGGCAGGGCATCGTATTGGCTGTCATCGCGGGTGTGGGCCTCGCAGGTTTCGCGGCCTCGAGCCTTCAGAGCGAGTTCGCAAGCGACGACCGGTTCAACGCTGTCAACAGCAGGGAGGCCGCCTACGACATCGCGTGGGACACGTTCCGCGACGGCGAGGTCTTCGGCGCCGGCCTGCGTTACTTCAAGCAGGCGCCCGATCGAGGTGGCGAGCCGCACAACGTGATTTTCGTGACCCTCGCCGAGTCGGGTCTCGTCGGGCTCGTTGCGCTGGCATTGCTCGTGCATGGCGTGACCCGTGAGCTCAGACGGTGCCGGTCGAACATCGCGGTCGTGGCGCTGGCCGTGTTCGCCGGAAAGATCGTGAGTGCCCTGGCCGACATCTACTGGGTCGCCGGCACCCAGACCATCGGTTGGCTCCTCGTCGGCGTCGCGGTCGGCGCGTCCGACAGCACCGGCCCCGACGATGTCGTGATCGATCTCGCCGAGGAAGAACGCCGGAGCATCGCCAGGTGAGCGAGCGCCGCGGAGCTATCGCCGCTCGAGGTCCAGAAGCCGGTCGAGCTCAGATCAGCGTGCTGCGCGTGTACCACTCGGCGGTGGTCACCGGCTGGCGCGAACGCGATCGTCAGCTGCGCCTGGGGGGATTCGACGTCACCCTGGTGAGCCCACGCCGATGGAACGAGGGCGGAACGGACGTGCGCTGCCAACCGGGAGACGATCTGTTCGTCCACCGGGTGACCACACGGGGTCGTCACCCGTATCGGTTCCACTACGACACACGGCCGATCGCCGGGCTGCTGCGCTCACGGCGGTTCGACATCGTCGACATCCACGAGGAACCAGCGAGCCTGGCAGCCGCTGAGATCATGAGGGTGACGAACCGCTACCAGCCTGAGGCGAGGGTGCTGCTCTACAGCGCGCAGAACCTCGACAAGCGCTTCCCCATGCCGTTCCGTTGGTTCGAGCAACGAGCGTTGCGTCGAGCCTCGGCCGTGTACTGCTGCAACGCTGCTGCCGGATCGATCTTGCGGCGCAAGGGTTTCACGGGCATCGTCGAGGTGTTCGGTCTGGGTGTCGACGTCGAGCGGTTCGCGCCCATAGACGGTGTACGCCATGAGGAACGGGCTGCAGCCACGGCCGCTGGCCGAGCGATCGTGGTGGGATTCGTGGGCCGTCTCGAGCACCGCAAGGGTGTCGGCGTCCTGATCGACGCCCTGGCCCGCCTCGACGGGGTGCGTCTCGAGATTCACGGCGACGGGCCGGATCGGCCGGCTCTCGAAACCCACGTCCAGTCGCTCGGCATGGGTGACAAGATCGTGTTCCGTGGCTACCGCACTCACGACGCGCTCCCTGAGATGTATCGCGGCTTCGACATCCTGGCCGTCCCATCGCTTCCCACCCCGAGGTGGGTCGAGCAGTTCGGCCGTGTCGTCGTGGAGGGCATGGCGTCGGGAGTCCCGATCGTGGCTTCTGACTGTGGCGCGCTCCCCGAGGTCGTCGGCGACGCCGGCGTGCTCGCCCAGCCCGGCGACATCGCCGCCTGGGTCGGGCAGCTTGAGCGGCTCGTCGCCAGCCAGAGCCTTCGGAGCGATCTCGCAGCCCGAGGTCGACTACGGGCCCGCCAGTACTCCTGGAGTGCCGTGGCCGAGAGACACGGCGCGCTGTACCGCAAGGTCCTGGCGTGAGGCGCGAAGACGTCGCCTCGGTCATGGGTGCCGCGACCACAGCGAGCGCCGTGAACGCCACCAGCGACGTCGACGTCGTGATCGTCACGTACCAGTCGGCGCACCACGTCGCCGAGTGTCTCGGCCACATCCCTGCGGTCGCGTCGATCGTCGTGGTCGACAACGCATCGACCGACGATTCGGCTGACATCGCTGACCGTGCCGGGGCGCACGTGATCCGCAACACCGAGAACCGAGGCTTCGCCGCGGCAGCCAACCAGGGCGCCCGTTTCGGTCAGGCATCCCTGGTTCTGTTGCTCAACCCCGACGCGGTGATGGAGCCCGGTGCCCTCGAGGCGATGGTCGCCGAGCTGGTAGCAAGCCCAACCACCGGTGTCGTCGCGTCGCGCCTCCTGGCTCCGGACGGGCTAGAGCAGAGGCCCTCGTGGCCCTTCCCGTCGGCTCGGGGCGCCTGGGTCGAGGCCTTGGGGATGCACCGGCTGCAGCGATCGTCGAACCGGCCGAAGATGCAGGACCTTGACGGCCAGTTCGTGGTCGGAGCGTGTTTCTTGGTGCGACGGCGCCTCTTCGAGGAGCTGAACGGCTTCGACGAGCGGTTCTGGCTCTACGGCGAGGAAGCCGACCTGTGCCGACGGGCCGCCGACCGGGGCTGGAGAGCAAGCGTCGTTCCTGAGGCCGTCGCCGTCCACGTGGGCGGTGCCAGCGGTACGCAGACACCTGAGGTCGTGTTCGAGCACTTCTGCCGAGGAACCGAGCGATTCATCGCCGTGCATCACGGGCCCGTCGCGCTCGCTTCGTACCGACTCGCTGCTTTGACGGGAGCGTTGCTGCGGCTGCCCATCCTGGCGGGAGCCAGCGTGGTGCTCGGGCGTCTCCGGCCCAAGGCGACCGTCCGCTGGCGGATCATCCGCCGATCGCTCCGTGTTCTCGCCGCCCATCCGACCGAGGTCGACCGAGACGAACGCGAGGCACCGGCCCAGGATCGGGCGATCGTGGTGTTGTCGCTCGAAGCGTGGGACGAAGTCTGGCGCCGCAACCAGTTCTTCGTTCGGGAGTTGCTCGACGGCGACCCGTCACTGCGGGTGCTGTTTGTCGAGCCGCCCCTCGACTATCTGCACGCACTTCGCACGCGACGACGCCCGAAGCGGGTCCAGGGGCTCCGGAGCATCGGCGAGATCGGGATGAAGTCGAAAGCCGAGGAGACCACCAAGAGGCCACAGGACGCGGATCGCGGATGCCACCTGTGGGCGCTCACACCCCGGAAGTTCCTGCCTCGCATCCTCGGGCCCTGGGCCGATCGCTCGCTCGAGCGCCAGGTGCTCGACGCAGCATCGCGCCTCGGAATGCGCCAGCCGATTCTCTGGGTCAACAGCCTCGACTTCAGCCGGCTGGCGCTCCGTTGCGACTGGCCTGTCCTCTACGACATCACCGACGACTGGACGCTCGCCGAAGCCAGTCCGCGAGAGCGGCGGAGGCGTGTCGAGCGCGACGAGGCGATGTCGCGCCGAGCAGGCGAGATCGTGGTGTGCTCGCCGCAACTGGCGACGTCGAAAGGCGAGGCGGGGCACGCGACCACGATCGTCGCCAACGGCGTCGACCTCGACCACATGCAGACCCCACAAGCGCGGCCTCCCGATCTGCCTGACGGGCCCGTGGCCGTGTACCTGGGAACGCTGCACGACGACCGAATCGACGTCGACCTGATCGTCGAGTTGGCCACAGCGATACCCAACCTGCACCTCGTGCTCGTCGGGCCCGACTCGCTCAGCGCGTCGAGTCGCTCTCGCCTCGGAGTGCACTCGAACGTGATGCTGCTCGGCAGCCGTCCGTATCGATCGGTGCCGGGTTATCTGCAGCACGCCGACGTGATCTTCGTCCCGCACGTCGTGAGCCCCTTCACCGAGAGCCTCGATCCGATCAAGGCCTACGAATGCCGAGCGGTCGGAACCGTGACGGTCGCGACCCCGGTGGCGGGGTTCCGAGACCTGCGTGCCCCATCAGTGTGCGTGAGCCGTGATGGTTTCGTCGACGCTCTACGGGTCGTTCTCGACAGGGTGAACGCCACACAGCCGACGGTTTCTACCCCCGCTGCGTGCGATGGGGTGCCGTCCCCGATACCGAGCTGGCGCGACCGGGCTGGTGAGTTCCGTGCTGCGCTCGACCGGGCGGGCTCGACGCGAAAGCGTTGGCGGGTCGTGTACGTCGATCACACGGCCGCGCTCTCAGGCGGCGAGCTCGCACTCTCTCGAATGTTGGGGGCCCTCCAGGGTGACGTCGACGCAACGGTCGTCCTCGGCGAGGACGGTCCGTTCGCACAACGTTTGCGAGCACAAGGGATCGCCACCGAGGTACTTGCCATGGCGCCCGAGGTACGTGACACGAACAGGTTCGAAGTGGGGCGGAGGCTTCCTCTGAAACGGGTTGTCGGAGCGATCGGCTACTCGGTCCGTCTGGCCCGGCGACTCCGGCAGCTTCGGCCCGACCTCGTGCACACCAACTCGCTCAAGGGCTGCCTCTACGGTGGGATTGCCGCTCGTCTGGCTGGCGTACCGGTGATCTGGCACGTCCGTGACCGGATCGCCGACGACTACCTGCCCCGCTCGGCGATCCATGTCGTGAAGGCATTCGGGCGAGTCGTACCTCAGGCCATGATCTTCAACTCCGAGGCCACCCGCGACGCCATGGACTTGCCCCGTCGTCCCTCCGCGGTGATCCCGAGCCCGGTGATCTACGACTCGGTCGATGGCGCTGACCGCGGGCTACTGGCGGCCAGCGACGGCAACCTGAGAATCGGGATCCTCGGCCGCCTGGCCCGGTGGAAGGGCCAGGACGTGTTCCTGCGGGCCTTCGCGCAGGCCTTCCCCGATGGCGGGGCGGTTGCCTACGTGATCGGCTCGGCCATGTTCGGCGAAGACGACTATGAGCGTGAGTTGAGGAAACTCGTAGCCGGCAGCGGAGTGGCTGACCGGATCGAGTTCCTGGGATTCCGAGACGACGTGGCCCGAGTGCTCGGCGAGCTCGATGTGTTGGTGCATGCATCGATTGTTCCCGAGCCCTTCGGCCAGGTGATCGTGGAGGGGATGGCTGCGGGCCTCGCAGTCATCGCCACTGACGCCGGCGGTCCGCGCGAGACGATCACACACGACGTCGACGGACTGCTCGTTCCGCCGGCCGATGTCGACGCGCTCGTGCTCGTGTTGCAGGGTCTCGCCGACGACCCTTCGTGGCGCAAGCGTCTCGGTGATGCTGGCCGGCTGCGAGCCAGGGACTTCGGCCCCGAGAAGGTCGCCTCGAGCGTCCTGGGCGTGTACGAGCTCGTGGCTGACGGTGGTCGCGCTCGGAGTGCGCGTGTATCCGTGACGAACCCCGTCGGTGTGCGGTCGTGACAACGTTTGCGATCGTCCACGACTATCTCACGCAGCGCGGTGGCGCCGAACGGGTCGTCCTCGCGCTCGCTCGCGCCTTCCCGGGGGCGCCGATCTACACGTCTGTATACGAGCCCACGACCACCTTCCCCGAGTTCGCCGAGCTCGACGTGCGCACGTCGCCACTTCAGCGGGTGAAGGCGTTCCAACGCGACCACCGCTTGGCGCTGCCGTTCTACGCGCCGGTGTTCTCGTCGATGAAGGTCGACGCCGATGTCGTGATCTGCAACTCCAGCGGATGGTCGCACGGCGTGCGCACCAAGGGCCGCAAGGTCGTCTACTGCCATGCCCCGGCGCGGTGGCTTTACCAACGCGACCGGTATCTCGGAGAGGCCCGGCGTGGTGTCGTCGGCGTGGGGCTCCAGACGTTGGCGCCGGCCTTGAGGGCCTGGGACAGGAGCGCAGCGCACTCGGCCTGTCTCTATCTCGCCAACTCATCGGCGTCCCAGACGATGATCCGGAACGCCTACGGGATTGAGGCCCCGATCGTGCACTGCCCATACGGCTTCGACCCCGACGGGAGTCACGAACCGGTCCCGAGCGTGAGCACGGGCGCGCTGTTGTGCGTCTCGCGTCTGCTTCCGTACAAGAACGTTGCGGCCGTTATCGAGGCGGCTGCCTTGTGCGAGCAGCCGCTGGTTGTCGTCGGGAGTGGGCCCGATCACGATCGGCTCCACGCGCTCGCCGGACCGAACGTGTCGTTCCTCGAGGACGTGTCCGACAGTGAGCTCCGATGGCTCTATGCCAATGCCAGCTTTCTTGTAGGAGCCTCGTACGAAGACTTCGGCCTCACGCCGATCGAGGCTGCCGCCCAGGGCGTGCCGTCGTTGGTTCTCGGCGCCGGCGGTTACCTCGACACCGTGGTCGATGGCGTCACCGGCATCTATTTCGACGATCCGAGTGGCACTTCGATCGCCCGGGCCATCGAGCATGGCCTGTCCCGCACATGGGACTGCGGGGAGCTCCGTGCGCATGCCGCCGAGTTCAGCCCCTCGGCGTTCGAGACCCGGTTCCGTCGGCTCGCGGGCTTCGATGATGACACCCTCGTTCCCAGCGATGTCTCGCCTCGTCGAACGGGACGGCGGGTCGCTCTCATGCCGAGCGCCTTCCACCCGTCACTCGGAGGTGTGGAGGAGCTCACCGCACGCCTCGCACTCGAGCAGCAACGAAACGGCGGCGATCCGCTGGTGGCGAGCATGCGCTGGCCACGCGACCTTCCGGTCCGAGAGACGATCAACGGAGTTCCCATCTGGCGCGGGCGGTTCTGCCTCCCCGAGCCCGACCTCCGCTCGATCGCCAGGTTCCTGCGACAGGCCCCGGTCGTGACGTGGTCGCTCACCACCGCTCTGCGCCGACACAAGGTCGACATCGTCCACGTGCAATGCGTCAGCTCGAACGGCCTGTTCGCCTGGTTGGTAGCAAGCCTGCTCCGCGTGCCTCTCGTTGTGAGTCTCCAGGGCGAGCTCACGATGGATGACGCCGAGGTCTATAGCAACAGCAGGACGCTGCCGTGGGTGTTGCGACAGCTGCTTCGTCGGGCCCATGCCGTCACCGCCTGTAGCGCCCATGCACTGGCGGAGGCCGAGACCTTCACCGGCCTGACCCTGGGCACACGGGGAACCGTCATACACAACGGCGTGTCGCTGCACGAACTCGATACTGCGGTACCCGAGCATCGAGGTCGACCGTACCTACTGGCCATCGGCCGTCATGTGCGCCAGAAGGGATTCGACGTTCTCATCGAGGCGTTCGCCCTGACCGATCTCGGCCTCCGGCACGACCTGGTGATCGCTGGTGATGGACCCGAACGTCAACGGCTCGAACAGCTGGCGGTGGAGCGTGGGGTGGCTGAGGCCGTCGTGTTCGTCGGACGTACCGACCGGGTACGCACCGCAGCGCTGTTCCGGGGCTGCGAGGTGTTCGTCCTTCCGTCGAGGCACGAACCCATGGGTATCGTCAACCTCGAAGCCATGGCCTCGGCCAAGCCCGTGATCGCGACCCGGGTCGGGGGCGTACCCGAGATCGTCATCGACGGCGAGACCGGCGTCCTCGTCGCGGCTGACGACCCCAAGGCCCTGGCCGAAGCGCTGATGGCGGTGCTCGACAACCCCGAGCGCTGCGAGTCGATGGGACGAGCCGGAAGGTCAAGGGCCGAGCAATTCGACTGGTCGGTGATCGCCGCCCGCTACGACGACGTGTACCAACGCGCCCACGAACGGCAGCAACTGTGAAGACTCCAGCCGTGAGGCCGGTGCGCCTGAGACAGCTTGGGTAGATCGTGAAAGAGGTGCGTTCAAGCGGGCTCAACAGGCTGGGCCGACGCACACGCAATCGCTCTGACTTTGGTTGCTTGATATCGGAGCTAACGTCGGTCTGATCACGTTTCAGGTGGCTCACAAGATTTCCGATCAGCCACAGCACCGTAGGATCCTCAGTATTGAGCCAATGCCAGTAAACCACTCCCGACTCATGTCTTCACTCAGCCTTCCGATCAACTCTACCGGCATCATTCGGACGGCTCAGCTCGCAGTCGGTGAGGGTGAAGGGATCCTCGATCTTTTCGCCGAGTCGAACAGATCATCCAATGCCGGCTTAGCTGAGGCCGGCTTCGGCGGGGGAACAAAGGCCCGGGTCCGAGCCACATCGGTCGACCGCCTTTTGACTGAGGAAGGCATTGACGATGTTCGACTCATCAAGGTCGACGTAGAAGGCTACGACTCGCACGTCCTTGGCGGCGCCATCAAGTGTATGCAATCGATGCACCCCCTGATCTACGGCGAGTTCAACAATACGATGATGCCGAACTTGGGCCGGTCCTTCAGCGACGTCGTCGACTTGACGCGACCACTCGGCTACCGCTTCTTCGCTTTTCGCGATCGGCTCGACCTTGTCGAGCTTCCATCTCCCGAGCCCTGGCGTGGGAACATGGTCCTCATCCCCAGCGAACGCGTGGTCGACATCTCTCAACGCGTTCGCGTCACTGCGGCGGGCGATCCTTGATCGGTGGAATTCGCGTTCGTTCGACGCTGTGCCGTCGGGTCGGATCAAGGTACAGGGCCAGGTCAGGCCGGCCCACCTACGTAGTGTTGTGTCGCGCTAGCGAGGAGGTCGAGGAATCTCTTGGCATGCACTGTCGGGTCGAATCGCTTGAGGACTTGATCGAGCCCGTGTGCCACCAGCGCAACCCGAAGCTGGTCGTCCTGCATAGCCCTGAGCAAGTGCTCGACTATCTCGCCGGCACGGTTTCCGATGAGGAGCGCGTCGTCAGCCTCGTGGCCGAACGCCCCGGCTGAGCCGCTGAAGCAGACTACAGGGCAACCTGTCGTCCAAGCCTGGAGCACGGTGGTCTTCATCCCGGTGACGCGCTTGGCAGGCACGAGCGCGACCTTGGAGGTTCGGTAAATCTCATCGATCGGCCCGGGATCGGCGCGGTGTTCGACCCAGTCAGTCGATACGAAGCGCTCAAGAGAGGGGTGCAGCCCGCTGTGCGAGATGAGCCGGAAGCGGAGCGTTCCGCCGAGCCCGCGACGCTGGACCTCCTCGAGCACTTCGACGAGTCCCTCGGAGTTGCGTTCCTCGGCGAGGACTCCGGCCACGATGATCTCGGTGCCCTCGGACGCTGAAGTGGCGACTGGCCATTCCGCAGTTGGAAGAGTGATGGGAACCACCGCCGTTCGGGACCGCGGGAATCTGAGGCGAGCGGTGGGCGCCTCCACGTCGCTAATCGCGACTACCACCTGCGGCTGCGATCGGGATCGGCCGTGCGCACCAATCTCGAGACGGCGAAACAGCCGACCTTGGCGAGACTGCGACGCCAGCTCCGCCATCCTCGAGAGGTCCTCTTCGAAGAGATAGACGCTCGGGTATCGGTTGTACAGGATCCTGTACTCGGTGTTGAGCCACGGGCCCAGTGTGACGACGACGCTCGGTGCGGTGGTAGCGGCGGTCTGCGCGATCGACAGCTCCCACGGAGCGGGCGCGGACCGTGCCAAGGTCCGAACCGCGGCGACGGCCCGTGCCGTTCTTGTGGATGCTTGTGGCGGTAGCGCCACCTCCGCGTAGGGAAAGTGGTCGAACTCTGGGTCGATACGGGCGTCGTCGTGGGGTAACCGAAGGCCGAGGAGCATGACCTCATGGCGCCCCGCTATCAACCGGAGCATGGCGCGATGTCTGATCGCGAAGCCGTCGGTGTGCGACGACGAGAGGTCGGATGGCCTTCCGGCGACGAGCACCCGAGGAGTGCTCATCGCCGCGATACTGCACTGGGAGAGCCTTTCGAGTCATCGGCTGCCGCTTCCGCATGATCGAGGGCAGCGTTGTACGAGTCGATGAGGCGGCGATGGAGGCCGGGCATCGAGAACTCCTGTTCCCAGAGCTCCCTGGCCGCGGATCGGGCCTCGGCCAATCGGGTCGGCTCGAGAAGCGCCTCGGCAGTCGACGCAATGCTCGCCGATGTCAACCCTGCCCGGGTGACGGCGGGAGGAATCAGGCGGTCGTCGAGCCAAGGAAGATCAGTCGTGATGATGGGGATGCCGAGCTGCAATGCCTCGAGCAGCGCATACGGGGCGCCGCAGTCGGCCCGGGTCGGGGCCAATAGGGCGGCGATGCGAGGGAGGAACCCACTGGTGAGCTCGGTCCGGGACGGGTCGAGGATGACCTCGATGCCATCACCAGCAAGCTGGTGTCGGCGTGCGCTCTCGTGAGAGGTCACCAGGAGCATGCGCAAGGATGGATGATCCGACCGGAGGATCCGAAAGGCAGCCAGGGCGAGGTCGCCACCCTTGCTTACGAAGTCACGTCCCACAAAACCCAGCGTCAGGGCATGATCCGTGCGTGGTTCCAAACCCATGTCAGGTAGCGCCGTGCTCGCCAGTCGAATCTGGGTGGGACTGATTCCGGCACGCACGAGTTCTGAGCGAAAATGCTCGGAGTAGACGGTCATAATTCCGTCGGTCGTCGGCCGCAGCCAAGGGTTGTGGATGTCGGCCAGCCGGCAGTAGAGAGCCTCAAGAGATCGGGCGATGCGAAGGCGAGGGCGGCTCCACCGCTCCCGGGCTCTATAGAGGACGTCAAGGGGGTACCCTGCACTCGAAACGACGGGAATCTTCAGCCCGATCTGACGGATCGCGAAGAGGTGCTGGTGTAGCAGGTCGAATACACCGGGACGGATGGAGATGTACCACGTCGGCTCGCGGAACATCACCCCGGTCTTGCGCAGGCCGAACTCGATCGCACGAGCTCCGAACAGCACCTGATCGACGGTCTCAGACCGACCGTGGCCGGGGCGTCGACCTCGGACGACGACCGAGCCATCCTCCATCGCCCTCTGGTAGGTCGTGTAGGTGACACCGGGCGGCGGATGGGCCAGGAGGGCCTCGGTGTAGGAGATGTCCCCCGACGGTGGGTCGAGCCCCTGCAGCGGGCTGAAGAGCAGCACCCTCGGTTCGGCCGTGCTCATCGGGCGCCACGGAGACGACTGATCTCGCGAATGGCCCGGCGCTGACCCACGCGCTCGCGAAAGGCGACCTTCCGAGCGAACGCCCCTCTCACCAGACTCGCCCGCACGAGGCTCAGGAGCTGCGAGCGCCCGTACAGGCGCGCCGTGGGGCCACGGACGGCACCAAGGATCTCGAATGAGTATCCATTGCCTTCCACCAATCGCAAGAGGTAGTCGGGAGTCACCCGTGCTGCTCCGATGAGATGCGTGAGCCGTAGTCGTTCGAAGGTGCCCATGCACAGACCGAGATCCGTAGCCGTGAACGCCAGGTCGATGTCCTCGCAACGGATCAGGAGCTCTCCACGAACGCCGAGTCCGCTCCGGAGTGGGTCGCCGCCCACGGCTTGCGCGTATGCCTCTGCGACCTCCCGACGCACGCACAGACCCGCGCCGTACGGCAGCGCGTTCCAAGCCCCCCGAGATGTCGACCACTCGTCGCCCCAGAGCTCTCGAACCCCCAAGGATGGAATGAGCGGCATCACTTCGGGCGCGGGCTGACGCTCGAACTCGGGGATCAGCTGACCTCCCCAAGCGCCGACGTCTGGATGCTCCTCCGAGATCTCGACCGCCTTCTCGAGGTAATCAGGCTCGAGCACGTTGTCGTCATCGACGAAAACGATCACGTCGCTGGCGGTCTCAGCAATGGCTCGGAGGCGCGCATGAGTGAGCCCGAGCCGCTCCTCTCGCACAACGCGTCCATGCACATGCCACCGAACGTCGAACAACGAAGCCAGCTCAGACGATGACGCATTGTCGACGATCGTCATGCTCCAACTCTGCTGGGTGAGTGTCTGCTGAGCCAGGGCATCGAGCACGCGTGCGATGTACTCAGGCTTCGGATCGTGTGTACAGATAGCCACAGCCAGGTGTGGTGTGTCGGCCTCTACGCCGGCCATTAATGACCACTCTTTGACGTTTGAACATTGGAAAGCCGACTCTTACGGCGTCTTTGAGTATCAGGTGCGTTAAGGTGTGTCGGTAATCCGCCCGCAGTGATGAGAGCCGTCCGTTCAGCCAACGCACCAGCACAAATGCGATTGTGGCACACCAGATCCGTAGCCATGACGTCGGCCGCCAGTCAGTCGAATCAACGTCCGGAAGAGTGTGACTCGAACGAATCGAACGCGCTCATCGGCTCATCGTTGGAGGCGATGTGCTCGTTCCTGATGCGACAGAGCGCATCGCTGATCGTGTCGCTCGAATTCAAGGCGGGAGTGATCACCGTGACATCGACGGTCCCTCCACCTCTCATGCCGGACCCCAGGCCGCACGCCCGACGATGGTTGATCCGGGCGCCAGGTGTTGGAGATCAACAAGGAGTGATGGGTAGTGAGCCACGGTGGCTGCTTCGAGGAGATCGATCGGGGTCGCGGCGCCGAGGTGGTCGATCTCGCTCAGGAGGGCGCCACAGTCGCAAAGCGCTGAGATGACATCGGTGACGCGGGAAAGGTCGCGAGCGGCGTCGGCTCGGTACTCCAGCACGATGCGCTTGATTCTTCTTTGGTCGATCAGTCGACTCGCTCCGATGAGGACGGAGGCCTCGTGGCCTTCCACGTCGATCTTGAGGAGGTCGATGACCGTGGCGGATCCCAAGCGGTCGTCGACCAGGTCGTCTAGCCGGGTGGATGCCACTGTGACGATCAAGCCGTCATCTCGGTCGGGCGGGAGGTTGTCGACCACGCCGCCCAGACAAGGTTGGGTCGCCGGGAGGAAGAACTTGAGCTCGCCGGCGGCGTCGGAAGCGGCTCGCGAGTCGAGAATGACCCGATTGTCGAACCAATTCATCCTGATGCTTCTCTGGAGGTGCTCGACCATGCGCGGGTTGCACTCCACGGCCAGCACACGTCCACCCGGGCCGACCAACTGGGCGGCGGGCAGTGTGAATGTTCCGAGGTTGGCGCCCACGTCGACAACCGTCGAACCGGGGCGCAGCACCGCCCGGGCGTAGCGCGTGAGGTCGTCTCCGTAGCTTCCACGGAGTGCGAGCTCGGTGGCCACGGCGATGTCGTCGGTCGGGCACGAGATGAAGACGTCGTCGACGGTCCGCACGCGTAGCTCGTTGGGCCCGAAGGGCACGGTGACGTGACGAGCCCCTACGGCGGTGAGCCCAGGGAGATGTCGGCGGATCCGGGCGTACGCAACTCGTTTCACGCGGCGAGCGCCGCCGCGAGCGAGCCGGCCGATATGAGGAGGAAGCTCGTTGGGCGATCGTGCTGCCTGGCGAGCGAGCACCGGGAGGCTGCGACGATCCACGGGGATGCCACCCTGGCCTTTCCACGAGAAGCTCCAACGGTGAACGCCGAATGCCCTCGGGAACTCCTCGCGGGCGAGCCACGGCTCGGTGTAGTCGTATGGGTAGAAGAAGGCCCGCGGGAAGATGCGAACTCCCCAAGCCAGGCGATCAATGTTGCTGAGCTCATGAACAACGTTTGTGAGTAGTTCGGGCCCCGTCTGCTCGTTCGGCATCCCTCGAGGGCGCTGGAGCACACGGTAGGGGAGTTGCCGGATGCATCGATCGAGCACAGGATGGCCCGGAGCGGAACCCATGAGGCTGATACAGACCGAGCCGCTCTTCTCACGTCCGGCGAAGAAGCCGAGTTGGTCGAGCGGCAAGTCGTCGAGAGGCCGCCCAGGGTCGAAATCAGTGTCGAGGTACACCCCGCCGTGCTTGTACAGGATGTCGTACCGGATGATGTCGGCCCGTTGAGCGTGGGTTCGGGCCAGCGGCAAGAGCGCGTTGTTGCGGAAGTCGGGCTCGGGCTCGCGCCATACCCGCAGATCCCAGCTCGGGTGCACCGCTCGCCAGGACTCGAACCGTTCCTCGATCTCGGTGGGCAGGGGGTCGGAGCCGATCCACACGAAGTGGAGCACCCGAGGGATCGAGCCGATCACCGCAGGCTCACCTGAGCCGTGCGGACTTCCGGGGCTGGAAGACGTCGGGCACCCCAGTGGCGCGACCACGCCAACGTTTCGCGGGGGTCGGCATGGATGCTGATCCATGCCGCTCCAGCGACCCCGTCGAACTCCATCACCATTCCCTGGTCGAGTCCGTCAACGACTGACAGCGACACGACGTATGGCCCGGGGACGAGCTGGAGTGGCTCCAGCCTGAGCTGCACCGAGTGCGGTCCCGTGGAGTCGAACGCCAAGGCAGGACTGTAGGCGAGACCAACCGGTGCGTGGTCGGGCGTGTTGAAGCCGACTCCGAACGATGCCCGGCACGGCTGGTGCGCATCGACATCGATGTCGATGACGAGCTCGTCTCGCTCGGAAAGGGTCGGCCCATAGGGGAACCTGAGCCGGGCGAGGCGAACCGGTGGTTGACGCACGACGTTCACGAAGCGCGGCATCTCGCCGAGATCGATGTCGTCCTGCTGAGCGATTCGGGCCCGTCCCTCGTATTCGGAGATCACTTCCGCGGGGTTCCCGGCCGCGATGGCCGCGCCGTCGTCGAGCAGCAGCACTCGGTCGGCGAGCACGGAGACCGTCGGAAGCTGATGGCTCACCAGCAGCACGGTGCGACCGCCCTGAGCTGCGTCGCGCATGGCATCGAGTGACTTCTTCTGGAACGCTGCGTCACCAACTGAAAGCACTTCGTCGATGATGAGGATGTCGGATTCTAGATGTGCTGCCACGGCGAAGGCGAGTCTCACGTACATGCCGCTGGAGTAGCGCTTGACGGGGGTGTCGAGAAACTGCTCGACACCGGCGAAGTCGACGATGGCGTCGAACTGCTTGTCGATCTCGGACTTCTTCATGCCGAGGATCGAGCCGTTGAGGTACACGTTCTCGCGGCCGGTGAGCTCGGGGTGGAAGCCGGTGCCCACTTCGAGCAGCGAGCCGACGCGGCCGAAGACTTCGACGCGGCCGGTGGTCGGGGGGGTGATGCGGCTGAGGATCTTGAGGAGGGTGCTCTTGCCGGCGCCGTTGCGGCCGATGATGCCGAGCACCTCGCCCCGGGGCACCTCGAAGTCGACATCGCGGAGCGCCCAGAACGTCTCCTTGGCCTGGGCGCTGCGGGGGTGGCGCAGGCGGTGCAGCGCCGACTGAGCCAGGGTCACGTGGTCGTGGTCCTGGTGGCGGATGGTGTAGCTCTTGCCGAGGCCGGAGACACGCAGGGCGACGTCAGATGACATCGGCGAACTGCCTCTCCATACGGGTGAACACGGTGGCGCCGGCGAGGAACAAGACCACGGCGGCGATGACGCTGGAGGCGAGAGCACCGGCTTCGGGACGGGCGACATCGAGGAGGCTCCAGCGGAAGCCTTCCATCACACCGGTGAGCGGGTTGAGCTTCACCCAGCGCTCGGCGCTCTCGGGGACGCGGGCCAGCGAGTAGGCGACGGGCGTTGCGTACAGGAGGATCTGCGTGAGGACGGGCATCACGTAGCCGACGTCGCGGTACTTCACGGTGAGGGCGCCGGCCATGAGCCCGATCCCCCCGGCGATCAGTAGCGCCAGGAGCATCCACACCGGTAGGAGGACGATTGCCAGCCCCGGCGCCACACCGGAGATGGCCAGGATCACGCCCATCATGGCGGCCGAGACGAGGAAGTCGAGCAGCGTCGAGCCCAGCGTCGACAGCGGCAGTGCCAGGCGGGGGAAGAAGATCTTGGAGACCAGGCCGGCGTTGCCGAGGAGCGACCCCGAGAACTTCGACAGGGTGCTGTTGACCAGGTTCCAGCCGAGCATGCCGGCGTAGGCGAACACGAAGTACGGGATGCCCGTCTCCTCGAATCCGGCGACCTGGCCGAACACGAAGCTGAACACGCCCGCGGCGAGAAGGGGTTGGAGGACCACCCAGATCACGCCCAGCGCCGTCTGGCGATACCGGAGCGTGATGTCGCGGGCCGCGAATCGCCTCACGAGGTCGCGGAACTCCCAGAGTTCCTTCAGCCGAAACGGCGCCCAGCGAGCGGGGGGCTTGATGACGAGGAGGGGAATGGGGCCTCGCCCCGGCGCTCGCCCCACAGTTCGCCCGGCGGAAGCTCGCTCGGACGGCCGAAGCGGCTCATCGGCTTCCGCCGGTGTGATTGTGTCGGCGGTCACCGCTGACGATCCCTGGCTCGGGCCTTCACGGTCTTCACGGTCTTGACGGGCTTCGCCGGCGACTTTTCATCCAACTCGATGATCTCGGGCTTCTTCGCGGGCTTCCTAGCGGGCTTGGACTGGTACACGTACGAATAGGGCTGGGCCGTCGAGGTCTTGGACCGGTTGAGCACGACCCCGAGCACGCGGATCTGGCCGCCGGTGCCGAGCGCGGCGAGGGACTTGGCCAGGGCGGAACGGCGGGTGGAGCCGGCGGCGGTGACGATGAGGACGCCGTCGGCGTGCAGCGCCAGCAGCGACGGGTCGGTCACCAGCGTCGGAGGCGCATCGATGATGACGATGTCGGCGGCCTCGCCGATCTGACGGAAGACCTCCTTGGCCCGGGGTCGAGCCAGGAGCTCCGCCGGGTTGAGGTGGATGGTGCCCGCGGGGATCACGAGCAGATCGGGGACCCGGGTCCGGGTGAGGACGTGTTGGAGGACGGGGCTCGTCCTCACTCCCGGATAGTCAGACGATTCCGCGGGATCGGTGCTCCTGCGCCCGTTCTTGTTGTGACCATTGGTGCTCGACCCGTTGGTGCCTGACCCATTGTCTTCTGACCCGTTGTTGCCCGACCCGTTCGTGTCGGACACGTTGGTGCCCGACCCGTTCGCGGCCCCGGGAGAGGGTTGCGGCCCGGTGGCGTCGAGCGAGAACGCCGGAGCGGGCAGCGGTGGGATCGGCGAGAACGTCACGTTGGCGATGAGGTCGCTCAGGCCGGCGGTGGTACCCGGGAGGGGCAGGCCGAAGAGGGTCTCGATGGTGGGGCGCCGCATGTCGGCCGACACCAGGATCGTGGAGTGCCCGGCCCGGGCGAACGCCGCGGCGAGGTTCGCAGCTACGAACGACTTGCCCTCCTGCGGGCTGGGGCTCGTGACGACGATCCGCCGGACCGGGTCGTCGATGCCCAGAAAGTGCACGGTGGTGCGCAACGAACGGACGGCCTCGGCCATGGCCCCTTGGGGCTCGTCGACCGTGGCGAGGAAGCCGAGATCGCGCCGCGCCGATCGGGGGAGGCGTTGAAGCACCGGGAGATCATCGACGAGGCGGATGTCGTCCTCGTTGCGGATGCGATCGTCGAGCTTCTCGCGCAGCGTCGCCAGCCCGAGCCCGAGGAGGAGTCCGAGCATGCCTCCGAGCACCGCCGACCTTGCTCGGCTCTCGGTGGGGGTCTCGCCCGAGACCGAGGCAAACGTGAGCATCTCGGCCTCGGGTCGCTGCAGCGTGAGCGCCAGATCGAGCTGCTGGCGCTGCGCGTAGGTAGACGTGTACCGCTCGCGTAGCACGCTGGCCTGGAGGGGCTCTGAGTCGCCGGCCCTCGTGGTGGGAAGCTCGGTGATCTGGTTCTGAAGATCAACGAGCTGGCTGTCGAGGCTGCGGATCGCCTCGTCGAGCTTGGCTCGAATGGTCGACTCCCGATAGTCCTCGAAGCCTTGAGCGAAGGCGTTGGCGGTGTCGATCGACAGACGGGGGTCGGGGGTCTGGGCCGAGATGACGAGAATGCCGTCCTGGCCGAAACCGCTCGCCACGTAGGGGATGAGCGAAAGAGCATCGACGCCGCCGAGATACGTGGCAGCCTTGGTCGAGACCTTGGGGCTGCGGATGGCCGCCTGCATGGCCACGAGGTACGAGCTGAGCGTGGGATAGCTGTCGGCGTAGTCGTCGATCGTCTGGTTGGTGTCGAGCGACGGGCGCACAAGCACCTGGGCCGAGGCCACGTACGACGGCGGCGCCGGGTTGGTCGTGAGATAGGCCACGACCAGACAGACGGCAACCGCCTGGAGCACGACCCACCATTGGCGACGAGCCATCGCCATGATCCTGTGGAGATCCACCGTCTACATTCGACCTTGTCTGCGCGAGAACCCGGCACGGACTCGCCCCTCAGGACGGCCCGTCGTCGCTGGCGAGCGCTCAACGCGGTCGAGGTTTCGCAGCGGAGAGTGACAGGTTAGCCGCGAACTCGTGCGAAATCTACTGTTTCTCCCGGTTTGTACTCCCGACGGAGCGGCCTCGCCCCCCAGCGCTTCGAGCAGACCGTCGGGCACGGAGCGGGGCAAGTACCGTCGGGATCCGATGATCGGGACGAAAGGGCGATGTACGCGATGAGCCAGCGGGCCGAGTCGCGATCGCCGTCGCCGGCGTACCGGCTGCACGGTCTCGTTGTGTCGACGCCGTTGGCCGTCTCGGCCGACCCCCTCGATGCCGGGGCTCCATACGGGCCGGAATCTGGGGTGGGAACGGTCCCAGCCGACGTGGTCTTCGAGCGGCAGAACCCAGGGGAAGAACACGACGGCGATGCTGTGCCGAGCGGGCAGTCACGCGCACCCGCCGAGCCGCCTGGCGTGATCGCCCTGGAGCACCCGGCGGGCCCCGAGCAGGCCCCGGTTTGCCTGTACCGGCTCGAGAACGAGTGGCTGCTGCGCTTCCCGGACTTCGCCGACTTCCGCTTCGACCTCGCGCTTGGCCACGTGCGCTACGCCTGGAAGACCGAGCAGGCCGAGCAGATGGGGCCGATCCTGGCCGAAGGCTTCGTGCTGGCCACGGTGCTGCTGCTGCGTGGCCACCTGGTGCTCCACTCCAGCGCGGTGACCGTCAATGACACGGCGATTGCCCTGGCCGGCCCCCGAGGGACGGGCAAGAGCACCGTGGCCGCGATCCTGAGCCGGGCCGGATGTCGCCTGTTCGCCGACGACGTGCTGCGGGTCGATCTGAACTCGCCCAACTCCACGGGGGCACCAAGCTCGCCCTCGGGAGCGCCGGTGGCGTACCGGGGGAGCGCAACCGCGAGGCTGCGCGAGCCGGCTTGGAGCCTGGGGCAGGGCCACATGGTCGCTCCCACCCAGGACGGACGCCTCGCGGTGAGGTTCGCTTCATCGGGAGAGGGCCACGGCGAGGGCAACGACGGGGCCGTGCCGTTGCGCCACGTCGTGTTCCCGCTTCCCGATCGCGGGAACGACCGTGTCGTGATGCGGCGACTCCAGGGATCGGAGGCGCTCGGGGCGCTCCTGGCTGCGCAACGAGTCGAAGGCTGGCGCGATCCCGACGTTCGGCGGGTGTTCTTCGAGGGCCTGCTCGAGCTCACCGACACGGTGCCGGTGTGGACGGCGCGGGTGCCATGGGGGCCACCCTGGCCAGCCGAACTCGGCGCCGAACTCCTCGAAGCTCTTGGCGTCGAAGCGCCTCGCCAGCGGTGATGCTGACTGCCTGGTGACTCCGGGTGACGGTTTTGTGACACTGCAGGCGCTGTTCGCGCGACTGAACTCCTCTCAACGTGAGCCAATCTTGCCCACTGTGGTAATCACACTTCGCCAAAAGCGGCAATTCGGGGTAAACTTCGCAAATGACGTTCGCTTCAGCGCAGGCACGAGAGTCGATGGTCGGCGAGTCGTCCGACGCATCCAGGACCGTGGCGCTCGTGCACCCAGGTGCCGGCCGCAGCTGGCCGAACCTGAGCATCTTCGTGCTCGGAGATGCGCTGGCCGTGCTCTCGGCCATGATCGCTGCCTACTGGGGGCGCGATGCACTCTCGGGCTTCGACGGCTCGGATGCCGAGACGGTTCGCCACGCTCGGGCCGTGGTCTGCGCCGTGATTGCCTGGCCACTGGCGCTCGCGCACCAAGGCTTGTATCGCCGCCGGTACACCTGGGGCCGTCTCACCGTCGCTCGGCGCATCGGATCGGCGACGATGCACGCGACCCTGGCCATCGCCGTGCTGTCGTACGCGTTCAGGCTCGAGATCTCGCGCGGCTGGCTGCTCGTCACGGCGGTGCTGGGGCTCACCATGCTGCTCGCGGAGCGAGAGCTGATGCGTCAATGGATTGTGCGCTGCCGCCATCAGGGCCGCTACCTCGTTCCCGCCATCGTGATCGGCCACAACGACGAGGCCCACGCCGTGGCCAGCAAACTGCGATCCGATTCGGCTCTCGGCTACTTGGTCATGAGCGTCGTCGGCGACGTTGCCGCCAGCCCGACCGTCAACGCCGTACAGGGCCCGACGACGGGCACCGACCTGGTGGTCGACGCTGACGGGGGCTCCAACGCCACTCCCGATCTCACCGTGAACCGGGTCATCGAGGCCGTGCACAGCCATGGCGCGACGAGTGTCGTGATCGCCACGACATCGATCGACCTCGAGACGACGAACCGCCTGACTCGCATACTGGCCGAGGCCGGGGTCGATGTCGAGCTCACGTCGTCGTTGCGCGACATCTCGCCCCGGCGGATGACCCTGCGCCCCCTCGGGCCCTTCGCCGTCGTGTCGATCGATCGCGTCAACCGCCACGGCTGGCGGATGGTCGCCAAGCGGGCCTTCGACCTCGGCCTGGCGGTCGGCGGCCTGATCGCGCTCAGCCCGGTGATGCTGGCCACGGCCGCCGCCGTGAAGCTCGACTCCCGAGGTCCGGTTCTGTTCCGTCAGATACGGGTGGGCAAGGACGGGCGCCCGTTCCTCATCTACAAGTTCCGCAGCATGGTGGCCGAGGCCGAGCTGATCCTCCCCGAGCTCGAAGCGCTCAATGCTCGCGAGGGGCCGCTGTTCAAGATCCCCGACGATCCCCGCACAACCCGGGTCGGGCGGTTCATCCGGCGTACGTCGATCGACGAGCTGCCGCAGCTGTGGAACGTCGTCAACTCGACCATGAGCATCGTGGGCCCTCGGCCGGCCCTGCCGAGCGAGGCTGAGCAATGGCCCGAAGCGCTCAAGCAGCGACTCCGGGTGAAGCCGGGGATCACCGGCTACTGGCAGGTGAGCGGGCGCGACTCCGACTCGTTCGAGCTGTACAGTCGCCTCGATCTCTACTATGTGGACAATTGGTCGCTGATCACCGACGTGGCGATCGTCCTCAAAACGCTTCCGACCCTCGTGTCCCGGCGATCGGCAGCCTGATGGCTGGGCCAGCATCGCTTCCCCTTCACCCCCGACCAGAGAGCGCCGAAGATGACACGGATGAGACTGATCTTCCGCTTGGTGCTGGCCCTCACCGTGGTGAGCGGAACGCTCGTTGCCACCAGTGGCGCGGCCTTCGCCGGCTATCAACCCGCGGTGAAGGTACAGGGCGACAACACCGGCCCCGGCGGAGTGGTCACCATCGCCGGCTCGAGCTGGACCCCTGGTGCCACCGTGCGCATCACCTCATCGTGCTTCAACATCTCGCCGGTGAACGCCACCGTCAACTCGCTCGGCCGCTTCTCCAAGCCCGGTAACACGCTCAAGACCACGCTCACCGTCGGCCAGACGTGTTCCGTGCAGGTGTGTGAGGCGCCCGGGTTCACGAGGTGCAAGACCGTCAGGTTCAAGGTCACGAGGAACGACGACGACTGCGACGACGACGACGACCGCTCTCGACAGGCCAAGCAGAAGAAGAACGACGACGACTGCGACGACGACTGAGGCATCCCCGGTCGATATCGGTCACGTCCACAGGCGACGCAGGGTTCCGAGGTCGAGGTCGAGCACCGAACTGCGAGCAACCACCGGCGACCCTTCCGTCGTGAGGTCGTGGAGGGTCGCCGCCTTGGCATAGCAGTCGACCACCAGAAACTCGCGGACGCCCCGGGCCCGGGAGAACGCAGCCCCGAACTGGCTCGCCGGCCCGGCTGGGAGCAGCTACAGCTACGACCAGGCTGGGCGGCTCACGGCGGCCGCGCCTCGTTTTACGAGCCGACTACGGGCTTTGCCAGAGGGCGTCGATCGGTACGGCCGACATGCGTGGTCCGAACGGCACGGTGCGATCACCGGTATACAGGACGACTGCGCGGTGAAGTCGGTCGCCGATCTTCCGGGCGAGGGCATCGAGATGGCGGAAGTCGCCGATGTTCACCGATGCTGCGGCCTTGACCTCGATGGCAACGACCCGCCCGTCGTTGTGCTCGAGCACGGCGTCGATTTCCCGGCCGTCACGGTCGCGGTAGTGGTACAGGTGGGCGTAGGTTGCCGACCAGGTGAGTTGCCGGGCCAGCTCGCCCAGGGCGAGGTTCTCGACGAGTGGGCCGGCCAGGGCATCGTCTCGCTTCACGCGGGCCGGAGTTCTGCCCGACAGGTGCGCCCCGAGACCGGAGTCGACGAAGAGCACCTTGCGCAGATGCACTGCCCGTCCTGTTTCTGAGCTCGACCATGCGGGGATGCGTTTGACAAGGAAGACCTCCTCGAACAGGGCGAGGTAGCGGTCGATCGTGGTCTTCGGTACTCCGAGCGATCGAGCCAGGTTCTCGACCTGGACGGTCGTTGCCATCCGGGACGCGAGCAGACGTACGAGTCGTTCGAGATCACCTCGACGCTGGATCTCGCTCAACTGGGTGACATCGCGATCGATCAAGTCGGCAACGTACGAGTCAAACCAGCGTGCCCGTCGACTGGCATCACGGGCGACTGCTTCGGGGAACCCGCCGCGCACCGCACGGAAGATCACGTCGTCTCGGCTCGTGAGCCCCGCTCCAACGCCGAGATCGTCGCCGTCGTCGTCGTCTTTGAAGACCCGGTCGACGAAGCCATCGGGCTGGCCATCGATCTCACCTTGTGAGAAGGGCCAGAGCTCCACGGTCTCGGATCGCCCGACCAGCGCATCGGGCAGCGAACGCAGGCCGAGAAGCCGGGCCGAGCCGGTGAGGAGGAACTGGCCCGGGCGGGGGTCTTCGTCGACGCGGGCCTTGATCGGGAGGATGAGATCTGGGGCACGCTGGATCTCGTCGATCACCAGGAGGCCGTCATGCACCACGAAGGCCTCCGGGTCTCGGCGGGCACCCTGGAGATCGGTCGGTCGATCGAGCCGTCGCTCCATCACGTCGGCACGGTTCTTGGTGATGGCGCGAACGAGCGTGCTCTTGCCGGCCTGACGGGCGCCGTTGATGACGACCACCCGGGTGTCGGCCAGGGCCGTCTCAACCGTCCGAGCGGCGCGTCGCGGAATGTAGGAGGCCATGACGCGCCCATCCTAGATGGTCCGTCGTGGTCGTTCTGCCGCACTTCCCGTAGTCGTTTTGCCGTGGTCCAGGTGGGTGATCTGCCGTACAGTACGTGGTCGTTCTGCCGCTCGGCGCCCCGGCCGATCGCTCTGGCCGCCGCACACGCGGTCGGTGCCAGGTTCATCGACGAATGGGGGCCTGCAGCGCCTGTCGTCAGCGCAGGTCGACGATTTCGTGGGCGTTGAGGTCGACGAACGCCGGCACGAGCTGGTCGAGCTCGATCGTGTCATCGAGCTCGACGGGGAACGTGTCGTCGGGCTCGTAGACGGGAAGGTCGAGCCGGGTGAGGAGGCCGCGGCCGATCGCCACGCTCACGGCCTGGGCCCGGGTCTTGACGGCCAGCTTGTCGAAGATACGGGTCTTGTGGTTCTCGACGGTCTTGGTGGTGATGCCGAGCCGTCGGGCGATGGCCTTGTTGGCCAAGCCGTCGGTCATGGCCGAGAGCACCTCGAGCTCTCGTGAGGTGAGCGCCGCGGGCCGGTTCGAGTCGCCGGCCTGCTCGGCCCGGAGGGTGCGCCACTGCTCGAGGATCGTGTCGGTGATGGCGGGGTGCAGATACGCGGTGCCGTCGGCCACGGCGCGAACGGCGTCGGCCAGGTGCTCGGAGGTCGAGCTGAGGGCCACGAGGGCCGAGACGCCTCGCGAGAGCAGCACGGTGATCTGCTCGGGGGAGTTGTCTTCGGCCATCACCACGAGGCGGGCGCCGGTGGCCATGAGCTCGTCGAGGCGGGTTTCGATGGGGCCGTCCTCGACGCCGGTGTCGAGCACGATCACGTCGGGTCGATGCTCGCGGCTGTGGCGCAGCACATCGGTGACGGTCTCCTCGGCGCCGGTGACGCTGAAGCCCCGTCGGCGGCACACGGTGACGAGTGCCTCTCTGGCGAACGGTGCGGAATGGGCGATGGCCACGCGAAGCATGGCCCGAGTGTCGTCAACGGTCACGGTGCCACCATAGGATCCGGCCCGCCCCATCGGCAGGGGGCGGTTGCCCCGCTACGAGTGGGGAGGATCTCCTCGCCTGATCGATGCCAGCGCGAGAGGTGCACGGGCCGGTGGGGGAGCGAAGGTACGGGCGGTTCGACACCCTCGCGACGTTAGCCAGCGCTGCGATGGCCCAGAACCAACGGATCACGTTCGACCGGCGGCCCGCCGGCGGGGTCGCGCAGGTCGATCGTGATGTGGTCGACCGCCATGCCATCGACCGCCATGCCAGTGATCGTGAAGCCATCGATCGTCACACCATCGACGGTGATGTGGTCGACGGTGATGTGGTCGACCGTGATGTGGTCGACCGTGATGTCGTCGACGGTGATGTCGTCGAGCAGGTCGGGGAACGGTCGCCGGTGGTCGTGGTCACCGGGCCCGTTGTGGGCCAGACCGAGCGTGTAGGCCCGGCTCACGGCTTGGGCCCGATTGCGCACGTTGAGCTTGCGGAACAGGCGGCTCTGGACGTTCTCGACGGTCTTGGGCCGGATGTCGAGCGCCCTGGCCGTCTGCTTGACCGAATCGCCCCGCACGATCGAGGTGAGGATCTCGAGCTCGCGGGTCGAGAGGTTCACGTCGGCCCCGGTGGCTCCGAGTCGTGAACGGCGCACCGCATCGACGAGCGACCGGGTCTGTCGAGGGGTCAAGACGGTGCCGCCGGCGGCGACGACGGCCACCGTGGCGCGCAGTACGGCCGTGTCGACGGAGCTGGAGAGGATGGCGTCGGCCCCGTTGAGGACGGCATCGACCATCTGGTCGGGCTCGAGCTCGCTCGAGGTGACGAGGACGACCGGATGGCCGTGCTCGCGGATGCCGGCCCAGTGCTCGGGCGCGGGGTCGACGAGCACCGCGACCATCACCGCGACGGTCGGCGCTTCGGTCGGGTCCGAGGGCGACGACGCGCCGGGTCCGACGCCGTGGGGGGGCGGGACGCGCTCGCCGACGACGGTGGCTCCGAGGACGATGCCGACGAGGTCGCGGGCGATCGACGGCTCTCCGGCGACGACCACCTCGATCGGGGCCCGACGATGCTCGGTGACGATGGTCATCGGGTGGTTCC
Organism: Actinomycetes bacterium; assembly: GCA_031362415.1. Classification (GTDB taxonomy): domain Bacteria; phylum Actinomycetota; class Acidimicrobiia; order IMCC26256; family VFJJ01; genus VFJJ01. The sequence goes on from JANLSK010000215.1 coordinate 30,303, forward strand.
CGTCGCTTGAGGATCGGTCGGTCGGGGGGGGGGCGTCCTCGCAGGCCTACGGGGCCGGTGAGGGGCTAGGCGTCGGCGAGGAGCCTCTGGTCTCGCAGGTCGATGATGCCGGCCCGCATGGCGATCGAGACGGCGTGGGCCTGATTCTGCACACCGAGCTTGGCGAACAGGCGTTGCTTGTGGTTCTCGACGGTCTTGGGGCTGATGCCCAGTCGGGGGCCGATCTCACCGGTGGTCATGCCGGCGGCGACGAGTCGGAGCACGTCGAGCTCGCGACCGGTCAACGGGACGCTGGCGCCCGAGCGTGGAGAACGGGGGCCGAGAGCGATGACCTCAGAGACGTCGGTGTCGCTCGTGATCGCCTCGACCAGCTCGGAGAGCTCGGTCCCGTGGGGGAGCACCGTGCTGGCGCCGAGCGCCTGGAGACGGCTCCCGTTCATCCATGAGCGCCGGGTCGACACGGCGACGATGCGCAGGGCCCGGTAACGCCGTCGCAGCACCGAGACCAGCGCCTCGGCGTTCATGTCGGCGTCGAGCAGGATCACCGCGACATCGGGGCGTTCACGTTGGCACAGCTCGAGCAGGTTGGCCTCGTCGCTGCTGGCCCCGGCGAGCACGATGCCTGGACGTTGCCCCAACAGCATCGAGAGGCCGTCGAGCAGGATGCGGTGGCGGCCGTACACCACAGCGGAGACCGGCGCGGTGGCGATCTCGGGTTCCCCGGGTCGAGCCGCCGATGCCGGCTCCGAGAGGTCGATGAAATCGGGTACTGATGACGGTCCGGTGCCGGTCGGGCGCACGCTCTGGTCGAACGCACCCGGTGCGGGATCAGCCGGGGGTGGTGTGGAACTCATGGATGGTCGCCTCGTCTGATGGAATCCCCACAGGGGAAATCGGCTGGGCGGGTGTCGCATACGGCTCGAGTGTTGATCGTCCCACGCATCGTCGCCGATCGCGGATCGCAGATCAACTCTTTCCGTCGCTTCTCCTCACCTGATGCGTTCATCCCAGGGTACTCGTCCGTTCTGGGTGACATGTCCAGCCTCGGGGGCGATCACCCCCGGGGGTCTTCACCACATCCGCTGCTCGTCGTCATGGAGCCCCGGCGCCTACGAGATCTCCTGTGGCCGCATGCTCATCGGGACATTCCCGGTATCTGCGAGCATCCCCTGAGGTGCTCGCCCCCGGGAATTCCACCCACTCGCCATCGACAGCAACGTCAACCACCTGGAGTGGTTCCACGACCGCTCCGTGTTGCCGCGCGGCCCTCGACTCGGCGTCTACTTCGGCGAGGTGATGCCCGCGAAGACGCTCGCGGCCCGTCGGCACAGCTCGGCCAGCTCGCCCGCGGTGTTCCGGTAGGCGGCGAGGGGCTGTCCGATCGGATCGGCGACGTCGTCGGCGACGTCGGCGCCGAGCAGGTCGCGCGCCGAACGTCCACTCGAGCTCGCGACTCGACCCAGCCAGGCGGCCAGGACCTCACCACCACCCGGGCGACGTTCGACGGTCGAGGCCCGGCGAACGAGCTCCTTGAACGTGAAGGCTCGTACGAAGGCTCCGGGCTCGATCTCGACGATCCGGCGCACGTGCTCGCGAGTCATGGTGAGCACGAGATCGGTGTGTCGGAGCAGGTCGGTATCGATCTGTCGGCTGTGGCGCCCGGTGTCGACGGCCAGCCCGTGGTCGATGAGAAGCGCTTCCACCGAATGGGGATGCACGGGCCGACCACCGGGCAGGAACCCCGCGCTCGTCACGTTCGCTTGGAGCCCCACGCGGCCCAGCTCGTTTCGGAGGAGCGCTTCGGCCATCGGGCTGCGACAGATGTTCGCGGTGCACACCACGAGAATCCGGAGCCCGGCATCGGACCCCACGGACGGACGGGGTGGGGAAGGCTCGGCGACGGGCGACGCGGCAGGGGGCGACACGCCCGGGGGCGTGGCGGCTCGCCGGGAAACACCTCGGGGACGGGGCATGCGCAGGCTCATCGCCCGGTGAGGGTACCCGGCTGGGACTGAGGGCCCCGCGGCCGACTCTAAGCTGGGTCCATGACCGTGACCTCCACGACGCCGACGACCCCCGCGACCCCCACGCGGGGCGAGCCCCGTATCCGCCTGGCCCGCTACGACGCCGGCGAGGAGGAGGTGGAGGCCATCAGGTCGGTCATCTCCTCGGGTTTCCTCACCAACGGGCCCCGCACCGCCGAGTTCGAGCGGGTGTTCGCCGAGCGGCACCAGGTGGATCACGCGGTGGCGTTCGCCAACGGCACGGTGGCCCTCCAGGCGCTGTACCTGGCGGCCGGGATCGGTCCGGGCGACGAGGTGATCGTGCCGTCGATGACGTTCATCTCGACGGCCACCTCGGTGCTGCACGTGGGTGCCACCCCGGTCTTCGCCGATGTCGACATCGCTACCTACAACCTGTCGCCGGCGGCCGTCGAAGCCGCCATGACCCCGCGCACCAAGGCCATCGTCCCCGTCCACTACGGCGGTCAGCCCGCCGACATGGACGAGCTCTGCGTGATCGCCGCCTTCCGTGGCGCGCTGGTGTTCGAGGATGCCGCCGAGGCCCACGGCGCCGCGTACCGCGGCCGTCCCGTGGGCGGGCTGGGCGACGCCGCCATGTTCTCGTTCACCCCGACCAAGAACATCACCACCGGCGAGGGCGGGATGATCACCACGGGCTCGGCCGAGCTCGCCGCCACCATGCGGCTGCTGCGCTCGCACGGCCAGACCGCGCTCTACGAGCACGCCATCCTCGGCTACAACTGGCGCATCACCGAGCTCCAGGCGGCCATGGGCGTGGTTCAGGTGGGCCGGCTCGATGCCATCCTGGCCCGCAAGCGCGCCAACGCCGAGCGCATGGAGGTGTTGCTCGCCGACGTTCCCGGCATCTCCCGTCCGGTGGTCCGGGGCGATCGGGAGCACGTCTACATGCTCTACACCTGCCTCGTCGACGAGGGCATCGAGCGCGACGCCGTGTTGGGCGCCATGCTCGATCGTGGGGTCGAGGCTCGGCTGTACTTCCCGCCGGCCCATCGCCAGCCCGTGTTCCTGGTCGACGGGCGACCGCCGGCCGAGCTTCCGGTCACCGACGAGCTGGCCCGGCGCATGTTGTCGGTGCCGTTCCACTCGCTGCTCTCCGACACCGAGCTCGTTGACATCGTCGACACCCTGCGTGCGGCCCTCGCCGCCGCCGGAGCCTGAGCGGACCTGGGCCTCGGGCCTCGTTCGGGACTGAGCCGCCCAACGGGCCATTGCCTCGCTGAAGTGGACATCCCGGGCCTAGGGGACCGATGTCCCCGCGCCCGCTTCAGGCTCGGTCGTCGTGGCCGAAGCCTCCTGAGACCACCACGGATGGTGGTCGCGGGCGGGAGGCTTCCGCAGCATGGCGGCGCGAACAGGCACGACATCGAGACATCGACGCGTCCCGTCGCTCCCGTCGATCGCGCTGTGCGTGGCCGTGGTGGCGTTCCTTGGTGGGGGCCGGATGGTCGGGCTGCCATCGTCGGGGGAGGATCGGGCCGTCGCCTCTGTCGGAGACAACGAGGCCACCCGTTCGACCCGAGCCGGCCGTTCGACCCGGGAGGGCGAGGTCGGGACCCCTGCCGACGACACGACGCTCCGATCCGATGACCACACCGGGCCGACAGCGTCGTCAGCGTCCCCAGACGCCGGCTCGGACGCCCCCGCCAACCCGGACGGGACCGCGGTGCTCTCGCTGACCTCGGGCCGTCTCGTCGAGCCCACGACGGTGGACGCACTCGACGAATCGGGCGAGCTCGGCGGCGCCCCCTACCGGGTGGTGATACCGCCCGAGTGGAACGGCACGCTGGTCGTGTTCGCCCATGGGTTTCGGGCGGCCGCCCCCGACCTGGTTGCCGGCGAGGATCGCTCGGTGGTGCTGGGGCCGGTCTGGGCCGACATCGACGAGCTGCTCGCCGCCGGCTACGGGTTGGCGGGAACGGCCTATCGCAGCAACGGCTGGGCGGTCGAGGACGCCGTCGTCGACGTGGCGGCGCTGGCGGTCCACGTCTTCGAACGCATCGGCGGCCGGCCGCCCCGGGTCGTGGTGTGGGGGGAGTCGATGGGCGGGCTGGTGACGGTCGCGGCCATCGAGGCCCGTCCCGACGTGTTCGACGGGGCGATCGCCCTCTGCGGCATCGTCGGCGGATCGCTCGAGTGGTGGGACACCAACGGCCTGGCGTTGGCCGAGGCCTACGCCGCAGCGTTCGGATGGCCGGCGCGCTGGGGCACGCCCGAGCGTCCCGCACCCGATCTCAGCTGGGCCGACGACGTGGCTCCGCTGGTCGCCCGTCAGCTGGGTGATCCGGCCAACCGGGGGCGCTTCGAGTTCGTGCGGCTCGTCATCGGGGCCGACGCGGCCGACTTCTACACGGGAGGGCTCTGGCTCACGATGAGCCTGGCCACCGAGGCCCGCGTCGAGCTCAGCCGGCGTTCGGGCGGGCAGCCCCTGGCGGTACCCGATGACGGCTGGACGCTCGGACTCGACGCTCGCCGTGAGCTCTCGGCGTGGGGTCTCGACATCGACACCCTGTTGGATGTGATGAACGGGCGGGCTGCGTTGGTCGAGACCGACGGGGCTGCTCGGGGCTACCTGGCCGCACACGCTGAGCCGACGGGCGCGCTCACCCGGCCCGTCCTCAGCATCCACACCGCAGCCGACACCATCGTTCCGGTGAGAAACCAGGAGCGGTACCGCCAGCGGGTCGTTGCTGCCGGCACGGTCGCACTCCTCGCCCAGGCCGTGGTTCCGACGACCGGGCACTGCACGTTCGTGCCCGGTACGTACACGGGCGCGCTGACGAACATGACGGCCTGGTTGGCGACGGGCGCGGCACCCTCCCCGGCCGAACTCCTTGGGGTGACTACGCTCGCCGGTCGGTGACGACTGACTCCGAGCCCCCCGAGGGCGCATCCGCTGAGGGCGCTCCGGGCGCGCTCCCTCCCGCCCCCGCACCTGGGCCGACCGCCGAGCCCCGATCGCGAGCCGAGTGGAAGGCCGAGCAGGCCCAGGCCCGAGCCCGGACCCGCGCCAACACCGGCGCGGCCGCGGCCGCGGGCATCGTCGACCGTCCCCGAGGGGGGCCCGGGGGGCCACACGGCCGAGCCTGGCGTTTCGGTGGCGCTGCCGTGGCGACAGCCCTGGTTGCCGCCGCCACCTTCGCGCTGATGGCCCTGTTCATCGACGGGACGGGCGACGAAGATGGGGCCGTCGGAGGCGACGACACGGGCGCGGTTGACGGAGGATCATCGGCGCCGTCCTCGGCCGCCACGACACCGTCGGTGGTGCCATCGGGAGAAGCCGGAGCGTCGACCGCGCCAACGTCGACCACGACCACGCCACCGCCCACCACGACGACCCTGGCGCCGCTTCGCCTCGAAGCCATCACCGTGGGGTTCGTGAATCAGCACGAGAGTGCCGTGGGCTCGTTCCCCGAGGTCTCCGAGGCCTTCGCCGCGGCTGCCGACTACGTGAACGATGAGCTCGACGGGATTCGGGGCGTACCCGTCGAGCTGCAGTTCTGCCTCACCGACGGCACGCCTGACAGCTCACGCCGGTGCGGGGAGCTGATGGTGAACGTTGGAGCGCGTGTCGTGCTGCTCGGGGTCGACTTCGGCTCGCCGGCGCTCTATCCCGTGCTCGCTGAGGCCGGAATCCCCGTGGTGGGCGGGATCCCCCGTCTGCTGCAGGACTATGGCGCCGAGGAGGCCCGCTTCTTCGTGGGCGGGTCGATCACGCAGCTCCCGGCGCTGGCCGCCTACGCCCAAAGCGAGCTCGCGGCCGAGACGGTCGCCGTGGTCACGGCCGACGCCCTCGCCAGTGACACCCTCGCCCGGATCCTCGTGATCGACCCGCTCGAGCGCGTCGGCGTCTTGGTCATCTCCGTCGCGCCCGCTGACGCCCGGGCCGACCTGGCGCCGGGGGGACGGGCTGCCGATGCCGATGCCGTCATCGTCCTGGCCGAGCCCGACTCGTGTGCGGCCCTCGCGGCCGCCGCTCGATCGAAGCCGGTGCTGATGAGCGGGGCCTGCGAGGGCGTCGACGCCTCCTCCGGCGGCCGACGGTTCTACGCCAGCGAGACGGTGGCGATCACGGGCACCGAGGCCGGGGATGCGTTCGCCGAGGCCATGCGGGGGCGCGAGCCCGGGGGATTGGCAGCGGTGGCCTTCTCGGCCCTGGTCGACGTGGCCGAGCTGCTGTCGCGGAGCTACGACACCCGCGGGCGACCTCTCGATGTGCTCGAGGTGCTCGACGAGCAGGCCGAGCGCGCCAGCTTCCTCGGCGGACCGTATCGCTGCGACCGCCGCTTGGCCCTGGCCCCGTCGGTGTGCGGATCGGCGGTGGCCATCGTGGAGATCGGCGTCGACACGCAACCCGTGTGGATCGACGGCACCGCCCTCCTCGTCGACGACGACTGACCCGCCCCACCCAGGCGCGCCGGCGCCCGAGCGTCCCGGCGCCCGTCCCGCCGCAACCCGAGCAACTGCCAGAAGACATCCGCTGGCGCGCGACTACTGGCAGTTGCTCGGGCATGGGGGTGCCTCGGGCATCGGGGGCGCCTCGGGCATCGGGGGCGCTCGGCGGGCAGAATGCGACCCATGCGCGTGTGGACCGATCACCTGCTGCCCCGCTTCACCGACCGGGCCCTCGGGACCAAGCGGGTCGGACGCCTCCGCGAACGGGTGTGCGCCGGCCTGCACGGGACGGTCGTCGAGGTGGGCTTCGGCTCGGGAACCAACCTCGGGTACTACCCGCCCGAGGTCGAGCACCTCCTGGCCGTCGAGCCGTCGACCGTGGCCCGTCGCCTGTCGGAGAAGCGCATCGCGGGAGCCCCGCCGGGCGTGAGCGTCGAGTTCGTGGGGCTCGACGGGGCCGGGATCGTGCTCCCCGACGCATCGTGCGACGCCGCACTGTCAACGTTCACGCTGTGCACGATCCCCGACGTGGAGGGGGCGCTGGCCGAGCTCCGACGGGTGCTCAAACCCAATGGGCGCTTGCACTTCCTCGATCATGGCCTCTCCGACGAGCCCCGGGTGGAGCACTGGCAGCACCGCCTCGACGGGCTCCAGCAACGCTGGGCCGGTGGGTGCCATCTCGACCGTCCCATCCGCAGGCTCGTGGAGCAGGCCGGCTTCACCGTCGTCGACTGCGAGCGACCCACCCTGGCCGGCCCCAAGATCCTGGGCGCGCTCTACCTGGGGACGGCCGAAGCCTCGGCCTGATCTCGGTGCTCCTCGGCTTCGGGCGCGCGACGACGCGGTGGGTCCACTTCGTCAGGCGACGGCGAAGGCCGGCTCGAGCCCTGCGAACATCGGGAAGTGCTCGATGTTGACGCATCGATCGGTCTTGGCGACTACCTCGGTGACCGAGATCACGCTTGCTGAGAATTCGTCGGCTCCCACTGCTCGCTCGTGGCCGTCTATCCCCGGCGAAGGCAGAGGGCCCGGGGCGTCTTCGGCTGTGGTGGTTCAGGCGAGAGCGTTGCGGAGTGCGGCCAGTCGGTCGGGAAGGATCGACCACCAGATCCATCGGCCGCGCTTGTCGCCCCGGATGAGGCCGGCATCGCTGAGAATCTTGGTGTGGTGGCTGATCGTGGGTTGGGCCTTGCCCAGCGGCTCGATCATGTCGCACGAGCACACCTCGCGGGCCTCGGCGACCATGCTCAACAGGCGGAGACGGACCGGGTCGCCGAGGGCCGCGAAGACCTTGGCGAGATCTTCGGCTTCGTCGACGCTCAACGCCGAGGAGAGCACGGTCGGGCAGCACGAATCGAACGCGTCGTTCGTGTCGTGGTGTGCCGGGATCGTGGTCTTGGCCATCGGATTCTCCTGACATGTTGACAATCGTCGATGCATCGGCCATTATCGATCCATCGACGTTTATCGATCATACAGGGAGCGGGGATGAGCCGGATGCCATTGGCGTTGCACGTGTCTCTCGACGTCGCCCTGGAGTTGTCCACCACGTTGCTTCCCATTCCGCTGGCGCAGCTCCGGCCGGGTTGCGCGAACCTGACGTGACCCGCGATCTCGCTCGGCGGGTGACCGCCGAGGCCGTCGGAACGGGCCTGCTGGTCGCCATCGTCGTCGGCTCGGGCATCGTCGCCCAACGTCTCACCGCCGACGTCGGATTGCAGCTCCTCGAGAACTCACTCGCCACCGCCGGAGGTCTCGTTGCCCTGATACTCGCGTTCGGCCCCGTGTCGGGCGCGCATTTCAACCCGGTCGTGACCCTGGCCGAGCGCCTCCTCGGCGGAATCACGACGCGCGACGCCGCCGGCTACGTGGTCGCCCAGGTCGTCGGCGCCGGCGCCGGATGCGTCGTGGCCAACCTCATGTTCGACCTCGACGCCGTCAATTGGTCGACGCGAGACCGCTCGGACGGGAACCTGGTCTTCGCCGAGATCGTCGCCACCTTTGGGTTGCTCATCGTGATCCTCGGCGTCGTCCGTTCACATCGTGCCGTGTTCGCTCCGTTCGCCGTCGCTGGCTACATCGCAGCGGCCTACTGGTTCACCAGCTCCACGAGCTTCGCCAACCCCGCGGTGACCGTCGGACGGATGCTCTCGAACACCTTCGCCGGTATCGAACCGGCATCGGCACCCGGATTCATCGCCGCGCAGGTCGTTGGTGCACTGCTCGCGGTCGGACTTGCCGTCCTTCTTTTCCCCAAGACCACCAACTCCGCCGCCGACATCGTCGTGGCCCATGACCCCCGTCTCGACCCGTCCCACCCTGCCCCCACTGACCCTGCCGACCCCGCGACCTCGACGGTCGTGCCCCTCCAGGAGCCGTGATGACCGATCTGACCATCGACCAGAACCTCGCCCTCAAGACCGCCTCGAGCAACCTGGCCACAGAGTTCGGCGGGATCTTCGGGCTCGAGACGATCGAGCGGTTTCTGCGTACCAGCTACGACCAGTTTGCCTCCCGGGCCAGTGTCGGGAACTTCCTGTCCCTCATGGCCGAACGGTTCGCCCGGCAACGCCTCAAGGCGCTCGCCAAGGTCGAAGGCTTGGCCAACGACGGCCTACCGACCGTGCTGTTCCTGTGCGTTCACAACGCCGGTCGCTCTCAGATGGCGCTCGGTTGGTTCAACCATCTCGCCGGTAACCGAGCTGTCGCCTGGTCGGGCGGCTCCGAACCCGGCCCCGAGATCAACCCCGCCGCCGTCGCCGTCATGGCCGAAGTCGGCATCGACATCACGCTTGAGTTCCCCAAGCCATGGACCCGGGAGATCGTCCAGGCCGCCGACGTCGTCATCACCATGGGCTGCGGCGATGCCTGCCCCATCTTCCCCGGGAAGCGTTACGAGGACTGGACCCTCGACGATCCGGCCGGCCATGGCGTCGCCGCCGTCCGGCCGATTCGCGACGAGATCCGCAACCGCGTCGGCACCCTGCTCGAGAGTCTCGGCGTGCCCGTCGCCTGAACGATGCGGTTCGCGCGTCAGCTCCCGCCGCTCATGGTGGTGATCGTGTCCCCGGGGGGCGGGGCCGGCGGCGCCGGAGCGGGCGGCGGGGGAGCGGGAGCGGGAGCAGGCTCGGGTGGAGGCGGCGAGGGGGCCGGGCTCGGAGGCGCAGCGGGCGGCGGGGGGGCCGGCGGCTGCGGAGCCGGGGCCACGGGTGGGGACGCCGGTGCGAAGCTCCCTGCGGGGCCGCTCGCCGCCGTCGCCTCGGGCTGCGACGCAGTGGCTGGTGCCAGGGTCGGGGCCGGGGCCAGGCCCGAGAAGACCATCTCTTGCGGTGAGGGCTCGGGCGCCGAGTACGAGGGCCCCGATGTCGTGATGGTCGGGCCCAGGAGCGATCGTCTCGTCGTCGGGACCGAGATCGTGACACCCGGGGCAAGGGACGCCCCCGACGGCGCTCCAGGAGTGATAGCGGGCGCGGCGTCAGCCTCGGCCGCTCCGGCGCCGGCTTCGACCCGATGGGCCGCCGACATCGCGGCAACGGTGGCCAACACCGCGATCGAGCTCGAGGCACCCACGATCCGTCGGGCCCGGCGCGCGGGATGCCGACGACGGCGACGGGGTCGGGGTCGGCGAGAGACCATCGCGGTGCATCGACCGGTGGTGGAAAGACTTCACCGCGGGAGGGGAGGTACGTCGGATTCGTCCAGCCACGCCTGGAAAAGATCGGCGAGATCCTCGCCTGAGACCCGCTCGGCCACCGCCACGAAGTCGTCGGTGGTTGCCGAACCTCCCCCGTACTCGGCGACCCAGGCCTGGAGGATCTCGAAGAACGCGTCGTCACCCACCTCGACCCGCAGGGCATGCAAGGTCATGGCGCCCCGCACGTAGACCTCGAAACCGAACAGGGCGTCGAGGCCGGGGTCGGAGACCACCACGTCCGACTCGCTCTCGGCGAGCTGGTCGTGGTTGTCCCTGGCGATGTCGTCGATCGATCGGCCCTGGCCCTGCTCGTCCTCCCAGATCCATTCGGCGTAGGTGGCGAATCCTTCGTTCAGCCAGATGTCGCGCCACCGGGCCGGGCTGACGGCGTTGCCGAACCACTGATGTGCCAACTCGTGCACAAGAACCGGCTCGAAGTCAACCGTGTCCGGGGGGATGAGCGACAGGGTCTGGGTCTCGAGCGCCAGACCCGAAGGCGCGCCGACGGGAACCAGGATGCCGTAGATCTCGAACGGGTAGGGCCCGAACGCCTCACCCAGGACCCGGAGATGCTCGGAGGTGGCTGCGGCCGGGCCCCGGGCGGCGTCGGCGACCGAACGCGAGAACACGTGGCGCAGAGGTACACCGCCGGGGCCGGTGTCCTCCTCGATCACGAAGTCGCCGATGGCCACCTGCAGCAGGTAGGTGGCCATCTCATCTCGGGCTTCCCACACCCATGTCGTCGTACCCTGGGAGCGGTCGGTCTCCGACGACACGAGCACGCCGCTGGCCACCGCCACCAGGTCGTCGGGGATGGTGATGCGGATGGTGAACGCGGCCTTGTCGGACGGGTGATCGTTGCTGGGCAGCCACGTGCGGGCCCCGTCGGGCTCGTTCAGGGTGAGGGCCCCTTCGGGGGTGGTGAGCCAGCCGTTGTCGCCATGGAGGCCCGGGATCGTGCTGGGCTCGGGCACGCCCTCGTACGCCACGGCGATCTCGAAGTCATCGCCGGAGCCGATCTCCTCGGCCGGTGTGATCACGAGCTCAGCGCCGTCACGACGGAACTCGGCCGGGCGCCCGTCGACGGTGATCCGGTTCACATCCATGCCCAGGAGGTCGAGGTTCAAGCGGCGGAGGTCGTGGGTGGCCTCGGCCTCGATGGTGGCCGTGGCCTCGAGCAGGTCGGTCGCGGGGTCGTAAGCCAGGTCGAGGTCGTAGTGGGCCACGTCGTAGCCCCCGTTGCCGAGCTCGGGGAAATACTCGTCACCCAGCCCGGCACTCCCCAGCCCACCCGGGGCCCCGGGCCCCCCGTCGCCGGGATCGCCGTCGGGCTCGTCGGACCCGCTGGTCGTCGCTCGGCGCGGGTCGGTGGTGGATGTCGAGGCGCGGGGACCTGTGGAAGCGGTGGTGACACTGCGGCCCGTAGTCGTGGTGGCTTCCCGGGCCGACGGCTTGGTCGTGGGACCGGCGGCCGCGTCCCCGTCGTCGCCGGAACACGCGGCCACGACGACGGCGAGAACGACGGCCACGACGACGGAACGAACGACGAGCGCGAGAGGGGCCCTGCGTGCGCTTCGGGTCGTCGCAGCGAAACCCGTCGACCGCATGGCCCTCATGCCAGCGCCACGAGCTCCAACAGGTCGTCGGACCAGTAGTCGAGCTCGCCGTCGGGCATCATCAGCACCCGCTGGGGCTGCATCCGATGCACGAACTCGGTGTCGTGGCTCACGAGGACGATCGATCCCGGCCAGCGCGAGAGCGCATCGCCGATGGCCGTACGTGACGGGGGATCGAGGTTGTTCGTGGGCTCGTCGAGCAGCAGCACGTTGTGCCGGCCACACACGAGCTGGGCCAGTGCCAGCTTGGTCTTCTCGCCGCCCGAGAGCGTGCCCGAGTCCTGGAACGCCATCTCACCCGACAGGCCGAACATCCCGAGGAGCGCCCGCAGTGTCTGATCGCCGACCGCTCCCGCCGCGGCCTCGCGCATGTGCCAGAGCAGATCGCGACCGGCGACGATCCCTTCGTGTTCCTGGGCGTAGTACCCGACCGACACGTTGTGGCCGGGCTCGACGACGCCCAGATCGGCTTCGGTGACCCCGGCAAGGATCCGCATGAGGGTCGTCTTGCCGGCGCCGTTGAGGCCCATCACGAACAACCGCTCACCTCGGCCCACGTCGAAGCTCACGTCCTCGAACACCGACGGTCCGCCGAAGCCCTTGCACAGCTGGTCGATGCGCAACACGGTCTCGCCCGGACGGGGCGGATCGGGAAAGCGCGGCTGGATGAGCTTGTCGGAACGGGCGATCGAGACCACACCGTCCTGGAGTCGCGCCACCCGGGTGTCGAGCGCCTTGGCGGTCTTGGCCCGCTTCTCGGTCTGGCCCCGCATCGAGTCGGCCAGCGACTTGAGCCGGCTGATCTCGGACTGCTGCCGGGCCGCCACCTTGACCTGGCGCTCCTCGTCCTTCTTGCGGGAATCCTTGTACTGCGAGTACGTGCCCTTGTACTCGACCAACGTGCCGGCATCGATGTGCAGCACCCGGGTGATGGCTTCGTCGAGCAGGAGCAGGTCGTGCGACACCACGAGCAGCGCGCCCTTGTAGGTGCGCATGTAGGACAGCAGCCAGGTCTTGGCGTCGACGTCGAGATGGTTCGTCGGCTCGTCGAGCATCAGGAGGTCGCTGCCGGCGTAGAGGATGCGACCGAGCTCCACCCGGCGCCGCTCGCCCCCCGACAGCGCCGTGATCGGGAGGTCGAGGCGCGACCCGCTCAGCCCCAGGCCGGCGGCGATGCGGCGGACCTCGCCCTCGGCCGCGTAGCCCCCCGCCATGCGGAACTCGTCCTCGGCCTTGGTGAACCGGGCGACGTTCTGGTTCGACGGGTCCTCGTCGACGCGCAGGCGGAGCTTCTCGATACGTCGCTGCGCCTCGTCGAACCCTCGACCCGAGAGGATGTGCGACAGCCCGGTGGAGTCGACGCCCGCGCCTTCGGGCCGGGGATCCTGAGGCAGATACCCCAAGGCGCCTTTGTGGATCGCGACCCCAGCCGCAGCTGGCGCGTCGCCCGAGAGCGCGCGCAGCAGGCTCGTCTTGCCGGCGCCGTTGCGCCCCACGAGGCCCACCTTCTCGCCGGCGCGCAGGGTGAAGGTGGCATTCTCGAGAGTCAGGCGTCCGCCGACCTCGACCGACAGGCCGCGCACAGAGAGCATCCGAGCATTGTGACAGGCCCCACCCACCATCTCGGACGCGGGGCGCGGCCGGTCGCTGGGAGGGGTCGGAGCCGGCAACGTCGCCGGTGTGGGAGGATCTCGGGCGCTATGGCGGTCTGGTGGGTGAATCAGGGGCAGACGCTCGATCAGGAGATCGAGCACGGGTGTGTCTCGGCCCGACGGCTCGACGCGGCCGGACGGGTGCCGTGGCACTGGGCCACTCTCACCCAGATGCGGCCCGGCGATCTCACCCTGCACGTCGCCCGTCGGGCCATCCGGGCCGTCGGGGTGGTGCTGGGCGAGGCGGCGGAGCTCGATGCTCCGCCGTACGAGTCCGACCTGTTGACCGACGCCGGTGGTATCTGGCTCGTTCCCGTGGAGTACCACCTGCTCGAGCGGCCCATCCTCGTGGGCACGCTTCCCGAGTCGCTGCGGCCGCAGCCGCCGTTCAACCGGCGCGGCAACCTTCAACAGATCTCCTGCTGTGCCTTCGACGACACAATGGCCGGCGAGCTGGCTTCGCGCTACCGCGACCGTTGGCCCGTGGGCTTCCCGTTCGCCGATCCCGATTCCTGGGCGACCTGAACCGCGAACCCCGGTCCCGGTCCACCTCCTGGTCCTTGTTCGCCTTGAGGCCGTGGGGGTGCGGCGGCCTTGCACCCTCCACTTCCGTCCGCTCCACCTCCGTCCGCTCGACGACCGGCCGCTCGGCGCGCGCCCGTCTCGTCGATGTCGTCGTGATGGTCGCGGCGCTCATCGTGACCGCGCGAACACTCCAACTCGGCCTGGTCCTCGACGAGCGCCTGCCGACGGGCGGTGATCTCGCGGCCCATCCGTGGTGGCCCGACTTCCTGCGCGAGCAGCTCCTGGTTCGAGGACGGCTGAGCGGCTGGGCCCCCGACTGGTACGCCGGGTTCCCGGCCGGGCTGTTCTACTTCCCCGTCCCCGCCCTGGCCGTCGTCGCTCTCGACCTCGTCGCTCCGTATCCCGTGGCGTTCAAGGTCGTTGTGGTCGCGGCGCCGCTCCTCCTGCCCGTGGCGGCCCATCGACTCGTCGGAGCGCTGGGCCTGGCCCGCCCCGCCCCCGTGCTGGCTGGCCTGGGGGCCGTGGCGTTCCTCCACGTCACTGGCGACAACCGGATCCTCGGAGGGAATCTGGCCTCGCTGGCGGTGGGGGAGTACGCCTACTCGGTCGCACTGACGCTGGGGCTGTTCGCGCTCGCCGCCGTGTTTACAGCGGTCGACGGGCGGTCGCGTGGCGCGGCGGCGGCTGTGCTCCTGGCGGCCACGGTCTGCTCTCACGTGGTCGTCGGCCTGGTGATCTCCTTGTGCGCCTTGGGTGTGCTGGCGGTACACCCGTCGAAGCACGCCATCGCGGTCGTCGGGCGCGTCGGCGGTTCGGCCGCGCTCGTGAGCTCGGTCTGGGTGCTCCCGGTGCTCGTCCGCCATGCCGAGAGCACCGACGTGGGCTGGGTACGCCGTCGCGACCACCTCGGTGCTCTGTTCGGTGCCCGACCCACGGCCATCGGTTCGGTGATCACGTTGGCCGCCATCGTGGTGGTGATCGCCAAGCGCCGAACCCGGCGCAGCTCCCACAGCCGCACCGGGCTCGCTCGGATGCACACCACGCCCCATCCGCAGGACGGCATCCTGGTCCTGGGGGTGTGGACGGTCGTCGCTGCCGCCGTGTTCATACTCATGCCGGGAACCACGATCTGGAACGCCCGGGTGCTGCCCCTGTTCCGGTTGCTCGTATGGCTCGCGGCCGCGGCGGCGATCGGCAGCCTGCTCGCCGCGCTCTTCGCTCGCTCGTCAGAGACCGGGCGGTCTCGGGCCCCCCGAGCTGCCTGGGCCATGGGGCACATGGTGATGGCGGGACTGAGCGTGACCACGCTCGCACTTGGCTGGACCCGGTCCGACGGTGTGGCCAGGGCGCTCGCCCACGACTTCGGCGGCACGCGGGGGCTGGGCGCGGCTGGCGCCGAGCACGATGCGCTCGTGGCGGCCATCGGCGGCTTGGGCCCCACGCGCATCTTGTGGGAGCACGGGACGTTCCTCCGGCGCTATGGCAGCCGCTTCGCTCTCGATGCCCTCCCGCTGCTCACCGACGGGCGGGTCGCCACGGCCGAAGGGCTCTTCGCCGAGTCGGCGCTCACGGCGCCGGCGGTGTATCGCACCATCGCCCAGGTCTCGGTCGAGCCCTTCCGACGCATCCGCGGCCTCGACTACGGATCGATCGCCGATTTCGAGACCGGCATCGAATCCATGCGGGCCTTGGGAATCCGGCACTACCTCGCGTACAGCGCACCGGCCCGCGAAGCCGCTGCCGCCTCGGACGGCCTCCGGTTCGTCGCCGACACCGGGCTCGGTTGGTTGATCTACGAGATCGTCGGATGGGGCCTGGTCGACGATCCGGCGATCACCGTTGACCGGGGTCGCGACTGGATCCGGCTGTCGGGCACCACGCCGGGGCGGCTGATCTCGGTACGTGAGTCGTGGGCGTCGGGCTGGGACGCCGACGGCGCCACCGAGGCCCGCCCCCGACCCGATGCCCGCAACCTCATGACGATCACGCCCGTCAGCACCGAGGTGACCCTGCGCTACGGGCGTAGCGGTACCGACGATGGGGGTGTCGCGCTCTTCGTGCTCGGCGTCGTCGCCGTCGGCCGTCTGGCCCGGGCCCCGCGCCCGGTGCGATCTAGAGTCGACCCCGAAGATGCGCCCAGGAAGACGATGGCGCCCAGGTACACGGAGGGATGATCGTGCCGACGTTCGACGTGGTCTCAGAGGTCGACATGCAAGAGGTCCGCAACGCCGTCGATCAAGCCCAGCGCGAGATCACGACCCGCTTCGACTTCAAGGACACCGAGAGCACGATCGACCTCGATGCCACGAAGAAGGTCATCAGCCTCCACTCGAACACCGAGAACAAGCTCGAGGCCCTGGTGGGTGTCATCGAGGAGAAGCTCGTGAAGCGCAAGATCTCGCTCAAGGTCCTCACCCGGGGCAAGGTCGAGGAGGCCTCCAAGGGAACGGTGCGTCAGACGGTGACCCTGAACGTCGGCATCGCCGACGATAAGGCCCGCGAGATCTCGAAGTTCATGAAGACCCTGAACTTGAAGGGCGTGCAGACGTCGATTCAGGGCGACCAGCTCCGGGTGAGCGGCAAGAAGCGCGACGATCTCCAAGCAGCCATCGCAGCCCTGCGCGCGCACGACTTCGAGATCCCCCTGCAGTTCATCAACTTCCGCGACTGACCCCCGCCTGCCGCGCGCCACTCCCCGCTCAGGCGGTGAGGTCGATGCTGATCTCGAGGTCGACGAACACGGGGGCGTGGTCGGACGGCTGCGAACCCTTGCGGGCGTTGCGGTCCATGCACGCCCAGCGCACCTGCGATGCCACCGGCTCGGTCGCGTACAGCAGGTCGATGCGCAGGCCCTCGCCCTTGTGGAAGCAGCCGGCCCGGTAGTCCCACCATGAGTACAGGCCGTCGACCTCGGGATGCACGAGACGGAAGCAGTCGGCGAGCCCCCAGTCGCGCAGGCGCGCCAGCCGGTCACGCTCGGCCGGCGTGACGTGCGTCGAGCCGGCCATCTTGGCCACGTTCCACACGTCGCGGTCCTCGGGGGCCACATTCCAGTCGCCGGCCACCAGGAACCGGTCGGTGGGCGCAGCGATCCGGGCCGCCCACTCGCCGAGGCGGTCGAGCCACACCAGCTTGCGTTCGTAGAACGCCGATGCCGGGTCGCGACCGTTGGGCACATAGACCGACGCCACTCGCACACCGCCACACACCGCCGAGATCAGCCGGGCCTCGCCGGGATAGGGATCGTCGACATCGTCGCCGAAGCCCCGGGTGACGTCGGCGATGCCCACCCGCGACAAGATCGCCACGCCGTTCCAGCGGCCTTCGCCGAAGTGCACGGACTCGTAGCCCAGGGCGCCGAAGCTCAGGTGGGGGAACTTGGCGTCGGGCAGTTTGGTCTCTTGCAGGCACACCACGTCGGGACGGGCGTAGGCGAGCCACTCCTCGACGCGCTCCTGCCGGGCGTTGAGCGAGTTGACGTTCCAGGTCGCGATGCGCACGTCCGACAGCTTGGCACGCCGCCCCGGTGGGCCGAGGAGCGAACCGGATGCGGCCGCGCGGCCGACGATAGGGTCGACGAAACGACGTGCGTGGACAACGCCAACAGCGACAGGGGATGCCATGGGCCAGGGGCCGCTTTCGGGTGTGAGGATCGTCGAGCTGGTGGGGATCGGGCCGGGCCCGTTCTGCGCCATGATGCTCGCCGATTTGGGTGCCGACGTGATCCGTGTCGACCGGGCGGCTGCCGTCCGCCCCGAGAACCACGGCACCCCGAGCCCCGACGTGCTGGCCCGAGGCCGTCGCTCCATCGGCGTCGATCTCAAGCACGCCGACGGCGTGGAGACCGTGCTACGCCTCGTCGAGCAGGCCGACGGCCTCATCGAGGGATTCCGGCCCGGGGTCACCGAGCGGCTCGGGTTGGGTCCCGACGCCTGCCTGGCCCGCAACCCCCGCTTGGTCTACGGGCGGATGACGGGCTTCGGCCAGGACGGCCCGATGGCGCAGATGGCCGGCCACGACATCAACTACATCGCCATCTCGGGCATGCTCCACGCCATCGGCCGGGCGGGAGAACGCCCCGTCCCTCCGCTGAACCTGGTCGGCGACTTCGGTGGCGGGGGACTGCTGCTCGCCCTGGGAATCGTGAGCGCGATCCTCGAGGCGCGCACCTCGGGGCAGGGTCAGGTGGTCGACGCGGCCATGATCGAGGGCGCGGCTCTGCTCGGCACGATGATGTTCGGGATGCTCCCGAGCGGCGCCTGGACCGATGAGCGGGGGGTCAACCTGCTCGACACCGGGATGCCCTACTACGACACCTACGAGACCGCCGACGGCCGGTACGTGTCGCTGGGCCCGCTCGAGCCCCAGTTCTACGCCGAGTTGCTCCAGCTCCTCGGGGTGGCCGACGACCCCGGGTTCCCCCAGCGTGACGTCGACAACGAAGCGCTCCGGGATCGGTTGACGGCCATCTTCGCGTCGAAGACCCGCGACGAATGGGACGCCATCCTCGGCGGATCCGACGCCTGTTACGCCCCGGTCCTGTCGATGCGCGAGGCCTCGGAGCATCCGCACATGGTGGCCCGCAAGGCGTTCACCGAGGTGGACGGGATCGTGCAGCCGGCCCCGGCGCCCCGGTTCTCGCGCACCCCCGGCGCGGTCTCCCGTCCCCCCGAATGGCCGGGCTCGTCGACCGATGCCGCCCTGGGCGACTGGGGCTTCTCAACCGACCAGGTCGCCGAGCTCCGGGCGGCCGGGGCCGTGAGATGAGCGACCGGCCCCCGGTGCCTGGGCCCAGCCGGGGCGGTCCGCCCGCACCGGGCTCCGGCCCGGCCCCCGTGCCCGCGCCCGTGCGGTTGGTGCTCGTACGTCACGGCCAGCCCACGGCGAACTGGTCGGACGGTCCCGGAGACGCCGGGCTCGACGCCGTGGGTCACGAGCAGGCCCGGATCATGGCCCGGTCCCTCGACTCGTTCGGGCCGGCAGCGCTCGTCACCAGCCCCCTCCGCCGCACCCGCGAGACCGCGGCGGCGCTCGAGGCGCACCGCAGGCTCGTGGCCCGGGTCGAGCCGAGCGTGGCCGAGATCGCCAGTCCGGCCGCGCTCAAGACCGACGCCGGCGCCAGAGCCGACTGGCTGGCTGCGGTGATGGCCGGGCGTTGGGACGCTGCGGGGCTCGACGACAGCGTCCGAGCCTGGCGCAATGCCGTGGTGGCTGCGCTGGTTGGCCTGTCGAACGACACCATCGTCGTGACCCACTACGTGGCCATCAACGTGGCGGTGGGCGCCGCCACCGCCGACCACCGGGTCTCGCCCGTCAGCCCGGCGCATTGCAGCGCCCACCACTTCGAAGTCGTCGCCGGCCGTCTCCGGCTCGTGACGCTGGGCGCCCAGGGAGCGACACCCGTCACGTCCCGCTGAGCCTGGGTCTGGCGACGGCCCGAGGGCGAGAGCCCGTCAACGTTCGGTGATGGTGACCTTGAGCACGGAGACCGGCGCCGCAGGCGCACC
>JANLSK010000259.1:0-3721 GCA_031362415.1 Actinomycetes bacterium
GCCGTCGGCTCGGGTGCGCTCGGGCACCGACGAACGCACGTCGGCGCACACCGCGACCGGATCGCCGAAGAGCGCGCACATGTAATCGATGTCGTGCGAGCCCATGCCCATGAGATAGCCGCCGCCTTCGCTCCGGCGGTACATCCACTCCGACTGGATGCCCCGGGTCGGATGCCAGAAGTCGGCGCCGGAGCGGGCCATGGCGAAATAGGGATCGCCCAGATGGCCGGCCTGAACCTGATCCCACACCTGGAGCCGGGCCGGTTCCCAGCGACCCTCGAAGCAGACCGCGTGGCACACGCCCGCAGCCGCGGCCGCAGCGAGGAGCTCACCGGTCTCGTTCTGGGTGACCCCCACGGGCTTCTCGACGAGCACGTGCTTGCCTGCGGCGATGGCCGCCAGCGTCTGTTCACGGTGCAGATCGACGGGCGTGCACACCGAGATCAGGTCGAGGTCGTCGCGGGTGACGAACGACCGCCAGTCGGTGCTCACGTCGTCGATCTGGAGCTGCTCGCCCGCGGAGCGAACCCGTTCCTCTCGCCGGGAGCACAGCGCCACCACCTCGAACGGCGTCACCATGCGAAACGCCGGTGTCTGCACCACCGAGCCCCATCCGACGCCGATGAGCCCCACCCGGATCGGTTGCTGTGACCTCGTCGCCATCGTGCTCAGCCGCCGAGGCCGGCAGGGATGGTGCCGAAGAGCTTGCGGATGCCGATGCTCAGCTCGTCGACGGTGAGCTCCTCGCCCGACGCCGAGCGGTAGCCGCCTTCGACCGTCCACCCCTTGACCCGCTGCACGGTGTTGCCATCGACGCGCAGGACCGATCCGCTGAGCCAGCCCGACTGCTCGCTGCACAACCAGGCCACCACCGGCGAGGCGTTGGCCGGGTCGAGCGGATCCCAGCGGCCGTCGCCTTCAGCCGTGCGCCCCACCGTGGCCAGCATCCGTGTTGCGGCGATGGGCGAGAGTGCATTGGCGGCCACGCCGTAGCGGTGCATCTCGAGGGCGATGATCTGGGTGAGCGTGGCGATGGCCGACTTGGCCGATCCGTAGTTGGCCTGGCCGACGTTGGCGAACAGTCCGGCGCCCGAGGTGGTGTTGACGATGCGGCCCGACACGGGCTTGCCCGCCTTGCCCTGCTCGCGCCAGTACCCGCAGGCGTGACGGGCGAGTGTGAACGTGCCCTTGAGGTGCACGGCGATCACGGCGTCGAAGTCGTCCTCGGTCATCGAGGTGATCATGCGATCGCGAAGGAAGCCGGCGTTGTTGACGACCGCATGGAGATCGCCGAACTGCGCCACGGTGCGCTCGACCAGGCTGGCCATCCCGTCCCAGTCGGTGACCGACGTGGTGTCGGCGATGGCCGTCGCGCCCATGCCCTGGAGCTCGCCGACGACGACCTCGGCCGGTGAGAGCTCGTTCTCTTCGGCCTCGCCCTTCACGCCGACGCCGAGGTCGTTCACGACCACCGTGGCCCCTTGGCGGGCCAGCTCGTGGCAGTGGCTGCGCCCGAGCCCTCGCCCTGCGCCGGTGACGATGACCACGCGTCCATCCAACAATCCCATGACGATCTGCCCCATCGTGCGCGTTGTTGACGAAAGTGTCACCTTACTGGTAGTGCTCTGGGCGAGCGCAGCCGAGCAACCCGAGCCGGGCAACCCCGGCCGAGCGTGGCCAGCCGAGCGTCGCACAGCGAAAGAGGGTACGCAGTGAAGTGGGGAATCGTCTTCGCCAGCACGTCGTTCCCCGAGCCCGACCGAGCGCTCGCCATGGCCCGAACGGCCGAGCGGGTCGGCTTCGAGTCGCTGTGGTGCCCCGAGCACATCGTGGTCCCGGTTGGCGAAGGCGTCACGCCCTACGGCGGCTCACCCGACGGGAAGATGGATCGGCTGTGGCGGCGGGGAGGCATCCCCGATCCCTTGGTGTGGCTGGCTTTCGTGGCCAGTCAGACCTCCACCATCGGGCTCGGCACCAACGTGGTCATCCTGCCCGAGCATCAGCCGGTGGTGTTCGCCAAGTCGGCGGCCACGCTCGACCACCTCTCGGGCGGACGCTTGCAGCTCGGCATCGGGGTCGGCGAGCTCCCCGAAGAGTACGCGTCGGTCGGGATGGATTTCACCAACCGGGGCCGGCGGATGGACGAGTCGATCGAGGCCATGCGGGCCCTGTGGACCGACGAGGTCGCCAGCTACCACGGCCGCCACGTGAACTTCGACAACGTCCGCTGCGATCCCCGTCCGGTCAACGGAACCGTGCGGCTGCACATCGGGGGTGCATCCGACGCGGCCATCAGGCGGGCGGCCCGCTACGGCGACGGATACTTCCCCTGGGTCGGACCGGGCCTCGATCTCCACGAGACTCTCACCCACGTCATCGCCGGGGTGCGGCGGGAAGCCGAGGTTCTCGATCGCGACCCGGCCTCGATCGAGATGACCGTCGGCGGCGCCCGCACGATCGACCAGGCCGAGCGCATGGCTGCGCTGGGCGTCGACCGACTGGTCATCGCCGTCCGGGGCAAGACCATCGCCGAGGTCGACGACGAGCTCGCGGCCTTCGCCCGCGACGTGATCGCACCCACGACGGAGCTGTGATCGTCCCGTTCACCCCGTCTCCCCCGTCTCCGTCCCCCGTCTCGGGCGCGGCCGGGCGATCGAGTAGCTTGACGATGATGTCAAGTGTCGACGACGCGAGCGTGGTCTTCGCGTCCGATCGGGGAGGTCCGATGCCGCGTCCGGACTACGGCGTGTTCGATGCCGACAACCATCTCTACGAGTCTCCGACGGTCATCACCGAGTACCTGCCCCGGCAGTACGCGCGCGATCTCCAGTTCGTCGAGATCCGGGGCCGGGCCCGCATGGCCGTCAAGGGCCGCATCACCGAATACATGCCCAATCCCACCTTCGAGCAGGTCGCCGCGCCGGGTGCGCACGTCCCCTATTTCAAGGGCGACAACCCCGAGGGGCTCACCCTGCGGCAGATGACCGGAACCCCCATCGACTGCCTTCCGGCGTTTCGTGAGCCCGCACCGCGCCTGGCGCTGATGGACGAGCTGGGCGTACACCGCACGCTCATGTTCCCCACGCTCGCCAACCTGCTCGAGTACTCGCTCGACGGCGATCCTCGGCTCACGCACGTGGCGGTGCATGCCGTGAACGAGTGGTTGCACGACGTGTGGAGCTTCAACTACGAGGACCGCATCTTCACCGTTCCCGTCATCACCCTGCCGATCCTCGACCAGGCCATCACCGAGCTGGAGTGGGTGCTCGAGCGCGGGGCCAAGGCCATCCTCATCCGGCCGGGACCGGTCACCGGGTTCGAGGGATCACGGTCGATCGCCCTCCCCGAGTTCGATCCGTTCTGGGCCCGGGTGCAAGAAGCCGGCATCCCGGTGTGCATGCATGCGTCGTTCCCTCCCCTCACGACGTACTACGACCGTTGGGAGCCCAACCGCAGCGACAGCGCGTTCAAGCCCACCCCGCTCAAGAACCTCCTGCTCGGCCATCGTGAGATCGAAGACGCCATCGCAGCCATGATCTGCCAGGGGGCGCTGTCGCGCTTCCCCCACATCAAGCTGGCCAGCGTCGAGAACGGCGCCGACTGGGTGACCCATCTGCTCAAGATGCTCGACTCGGCCTATCGCAAGATGCCCCGCGACTTCGCCGAGAACCCGCGCGACGTGTTCCTCCGGAACCTCTGGGTCAACCCGTTCTGGGAGGAC
>JANLSK010000275.1:0-19243 GCA_031362415.1 Actinomycetes bacterium
CGACCCGTGAGCACGTTGGGATCACCGGTGCACAACGCCAGCGCAGCCTCGGCCATCGTCTCGAGCGGCTCGTACATCGCCTCGTCGATCCACCCGCCGGCAAGCAGTGCCGGCGTCGCGATGGCGGCCTGCGGCGTCAACCCGTTCACCGCGATTCCCTGACCCTCGCACTCGCTGGCCGCAGCCACGGTGAGCCGGTTCAGCGCAGCCTTCGCCGAGCCGTAAACGAACCCCGCCTTCGCCGGCTTGTTCGTGGGGAACGTCGGCCCCGGCGGCAGCTCCGCCGCGAAGCTCGTCAGATTGAGGATCGCACCGCTACCACGCTCACGCATCGGCCCGATCACCGCCGACATCAGCTCCCACGGCGCCCACAGGTTCACCTGCAGGCTCGTCTCGAGGTGCGACGGTGACACCGTCTCGAAGGGCTTGTAGCCATTGACCGCGGCGTTGTTCACCAAGATGTCGATCGGGCCGAACGCGGCAACGGTGTGCGCCACAAGCTCCTTGCGGCCACCGTCCGGCTCGGCGAGATCGCACGGCACCATCACGCACTCGCCACCCATCGCCTCGATCCGGGCTCTCGTGGCCTCCAGGCCCGCCACGGTGCGCGCCGTGATGGCGACCTTGGCCCCCTCGGCCGCCAACCGCAACGCGATGGCTGTACCGGTGCCCCCCTGACTCGCACCGGTCACCAACGCGACCATGCCCTCACAGGATCGTTGCCGCATCGTCACCATCTCATCTCTCTCGTCACTCCCTACCGAAGGCTGTCGCTCGACCGTGCAGGTACCCGTCGGCGAATCCAGGGCCCACGCCCGATCATGGCTGTCCTTGTGTCCTTGTGTCCTTCCGGATCGTTCGAGACCCGAGACCGTAGGCGCACATCGCGTTCGAGCCGAGGATCTTGCGGCGCAGCCTGGCGGACGCTCTATCGTCGCACCGTGCTCTGGATGAACGCGCTCGGGGCCACAGACGAGAGGGTGGCCCGACCATGGCCGATGCACTCACGACACTCACGACACCGACGACGCTCACCACCCTCACGGCGATCGAGCGACTGCTGGCGAGCTACCCGCTCCTCTTCGATTCCGGCGACATCGCCGGCTGCGTCGAGGTGTTCGTGGAGAATTGCGTGTTCGCCGTAGCGGGCAACCCGCCCGTGGAAGGTCGTGATGCGCTTCGTCGCTTCTTCCAGAACGTCCACGACCGAGGCGCAGCGGGAATCCATCTCCCCGGGCCGGCCCTGATCGACGTGGCCGAAGACGGTACGAGCGCGACCATGTGGCAGAGCTTCCTCTTCGTGGCCAACGGTTCCAACACCATCAGTCGAGGCATGTACCGCGATGTCGCGGTGCTCGAAGGCGATCGCTGGCGCTTCCGTCGACGAGACATCGAGCTGTACCCCGGCCGGGACCGACGACCCGACCTGACCTGACATGACATGACCAGCGCGCCACAATCCCGTCAAGGATGTTGATGCTCGGGACCGGCACCTGCGCTGGATGGTCGAGCTCGCCACAGCAGCCGAGTCCGGCCTGCGCACGTCTGGGCAGCTCAGTTGGGTGGAGCGGTCGCGATACGAACGCGACAACATTCGCGCCGCGCTGGCATGGGCGGTCGAGCAGGACCGCGCCGCAGAAGTAGTCGCCATCGTCGCCGGGTTCGGTTCCGCGTCGACCGGCTCGAGGAAGGGCATCTCGACGTCGTAGGCGACATCGGGGCGATCGTCCCGATCCAGCCCGACCAGCGAACGATGAGCGAGCACAACCTCGGTGCTGCGCGCGCGCTCAACGAGATGCTCGCGAGTGAGATCGAGCGGCACGGACGGGCCGGCCTCCGCCAGCGGGCGGGACTGGGTGACGCGTCGGCCGGCCGGGGCGTGCCCGAGGGAAACCGCGACGACCCGTCGCCGAACTTGTGTAGTGGGCACTGGCTATCTAAGCTTCGGCGCGCGGGGTTGCAGCGGCGCAGCGACAACCTTGCGGTCGCCTGTGCGGAGGGCGTCGGTCAGTCCGGCAGGGGTGAGCGGGTGGTTCCCGGATATCGGAACGACTGCAGATACGACGGCAGGACGACGAGGACGTGACGCATGGGTGTCTTTCTCTGGGAGAGAGTGCACATGGTGCCCGGCCACACGGCCGAGTATACGAGGGCGTTCGCCGATCGCTGGCTTCCGTTGAGCGACGAGTACGACCGGGACCTCTACCGCTTGTCCGGGTACTTCGTACCCGACGTGCTCAACACGACCCATCCTGCGGTCAACATCCTCTGGACAATGGGGACCTGGGAAGCCTGGGATGGTCGCTGGGCCCGGGGTACCCCGGAGGAGCGACTCATCAAGACCCACGAGTTCTTCAACCCCGCACTCACGTGGCGATCCGGTTGGACCGACAAGATGATCCAGTCGTTGCCCTTCTCGCCGACGCCCGTGGAGCGTCCCGATTCCGTCCGGACCGGGTCGCTGGCCGTGGTGCACCGGTTCGTCGTGCAGCCCGCCGCATGCTCCGACTTCGTCGCGGTCTTCGAGCAAGAAGTGGTTCCGGCTGCGCACGCAGCGGGTCTCACGCTCGAGCTCTTCGCCCGAGCGATCGGTCGACCGATGGAGTACGAGGCGTTCTGGACCATCCCGACCGGCGACGCCTACGTGGCGTGGCGCACCTCCGCTGACCCATCGGTCGCACACCGGATCCTCCCGGGGTTCGAGCGAGCCTGGCCGATGCTGATCGATGTCGAAGAGCAGGAGATGACCCCCGCCTGGTTCTCTCCCATCGGCGGCTCGCAACGCAACCCGCGTGCCGTGTCCGAGGAGGCGCTGGCCATCTAGCCGCGCCCGCGAGGGAGGGCACCGCTGGATCGCGCGGCGGTCGCGGCCCTTGCGAGCTCGCCCGATGAGGCCGGACGTCCCGGTGCTCGGCCACCGCGACGTCCGAGATCGCAACTGCTGAAAGGCGGTATGACCGAATGGACCACGATGTGTTCTCGGACTTTGACTCTGCTCATGGCAGCGGGGTCATCGCCGATCCCCACACTCGATGGGCGGAGCTGCGAAGGCAGTGCCCGGTACAGGCTGGCGATCGCGACCCGCTGGTCGAGGGTGGTGCGCCTTCGATCTTCGGTGACCGGGCCGTCTTCACCGTCCTCGGGTTCGATGCAGCGACCGAGGTGTTCCGTGACAAGGCGCGCTTCACGACGAGCGTCTTCAACGAGCTCATGGGTCCGGTCTTGGGTGAGGTCATCCTCGGCATGGAACCCGACGACCACAGGACGCATCGCGCGCTGGTGCAGGATGCGTTCAGCCGACGGGCCATGGAACGGTGGACATCCGAAGTCATCGGCCCCGTCGTCGACGAGCACTTGGCCCGGTTCGAACGATCCGGTCGGGCTGACCTCGTAGCCGACCTGACCTTCTCGTTTCCCGTGTTCGTGATCGCAGCGATGCTCGGTCTCCCGGAAGAGGATCTCGGAGACTTCCACCGGTGGGCTGTCGAGATGATCTCGCTGCCGTTCAACCCCGAGCTAGGCATCGCCGGGTCCATGCGGTTGGCCGAGTATTTCGCTCCACTCGTCGAGCAGCGTCGGGCTCACCCACGTGCCGACGTCATCTCCACCCTCGCCACCGCCCAGCTCGAAGGGAGAGGCCTGACCGACCAGCAGATCGTGGACTTCCTCCGCTTCCTGCTCGAAGCTGGAGCGGAAACGACGTTCCGGTCCTCCTCGAACCTCCTGTACGGACTGCTCACCCACCCGGAGTTCCTGGACGAGGTCCGCGGGAATCGGGAGCTGCTCCCGGCGGTAATCGAGGAAGCGCTGCGGTGGGAGCCGCCGCTCACGATGGTCTTCCGAGGTGCAGCCTTCGACACCGAGCTCGCGGGCGTCCCGATCCCCGGTGGCGCCGTGCTCGCCGTGAACATCGGCGCCGCGAACCGCGACGAGGGGCGATGGTCGGACCCGGACCTGTTCGACATCCACCGACCACCGCTGGCCCACATCGCCTTCGGGTCCGGTCCCCACGTCTGTCTCGGGATGCACCTCGCTCGCGCCGAGACGCTCGTGATGATGAACGCGGTGCTCGATCGCCTCCCGAACCTGCGCATCAATCCGGGCGGGGGCGACGTGGGGATCACGGGGAGCACGTTCCGTGCCCCGAAGGCCCTGCCCGTCCTCTTCGACTGAAGGAGCCTCGGTGGCTTTCGATTACATCGTGGTCGGTGGCGGCAGTGCGGGATGCGTCGTCGCGTCCAGACTGTCGGAGGACCGTTCGACCAGCGTTCTCCTGCTCGAGGCCGGTGCCAGGGACTTCGACCCCCGGCTCTATGTGCCCGCGGGTGCCCTGGCCATGGAAGGCCGGCTGTGGAACTTCACCGACGAACCCGATCCGTCACGGAACGGCCAGACCATGCCGTGGATGGCGGGACGTGTCCTCGGGGGGGGCAGCTCCGTGAACGGGATGGTCTGGGTACGTGGCAACAAAGAGGACTTCGACGAGTGGGCGGCGCTCGGCTGCGAGGGCTGGGACTACGAGAGCGTCCTGCCGTTCTTCAAGCGTGCGGAGCGGTTCAAGGGCGGCGGGGACCGGTTCCGAGGGGATGCGGGGCCCCAGCGCGTCCAGGTGCAGGGCGTCACCCACGAACTCAACGACGCGTTCCTGGCGGCGGCTCTGGCGGCCGGGCACGACCTGAACCCCGACTACAACGGCGCGACGCAGATGGGCGTCGGTGTCTGCCAGGTCGCCCAGTGGCGTGGGTTCCGGCACAGCGAAGCACGCGCCTACCTCGGGACGGCGTGGAGGCGTCCGAACCTCAAGGTTCGCACCGGCTGCACGGTGCGTCGCGTGCTGTTCGATGGCCGCCGGGCGATGGGGGTGGAGTATGAGCGGAACGGCGAGCGCGAGGTCGCAGCGGCTCGGGGCGAGGTCATCGTCTGCGCGGGCGCGTTGTCGACGCCGAAGGTCCTGATGCTGTCCGGGGTCGGCCCTGCGAGCGAGCTCGGGGCGCTCGGCATCCCGGTGGTACGCGACCTGCCTGGTGTTGGCCAGAACCTGCAGGAACATCCCATGTGCCCGATGATCTTCAACATGAACGTGCCGACGATCAACATGGATCTGTCGGCGAAGAAGTTCATCGAGCACGGCTGGGAGTACATCATCCACGGCACGGGACCTGCCTCCTCCGGCGTGTGCCACGTCCTGTTGTTCCTGCGCACCGACGGGGCCGGACGGCGTCCCAACATCGAGGCCGGCTTCGCGCCGTTGGGCATGCTCGGTGCCGATGCCGGCGACACGGCCAAGTAGGTGCTCGACTCCGCCGGGCACCACGACGTGGAGAACATGCAACTGCTGGGCCGTCCGAGCACGACGGTGATCGTGCAGATGCTCCACCCTCGTTCTCGCGGCGCGATTCGACTGCGTTCGTCGAACCCTGCCGACCCGCCGGTGATCCAGCACACCCTGCTCGGATCAGACGCCGACATCCGTGAGCTGGCGGAGGGGTGCCGTGCGGTGCGCCGCGTTTTCAGCGCGTCACCGCTCGCCGAGTACACGGTGAGCGAGGCTCTCCCTGGCGCGGGCGTCCAGACGGACGAGCAGTTCGAAGCCTTCCTCCGCGCCGCGGCCTGGGGGGCCCAGCACCCCGTCGGTACCTGCAAGATGGGCATCGACGACGCCGCGGTCGTCGGACCGGATCTCAAGGTGCACGGCGTAGATGGACTCCGAGTGATCGACGCATCGGTGATGCCGACCTCCCCGTCCGGAAACACGAACGCAGCCACGGTCATGATCGCCGAACGCGCATCGAGTCTGATCCGGCGCGACTGACGTCGACGACCCGGGCGGTTTCTGGATCGCGCCCTGGCATGGGGCCGAGGGGGAACTCGTGACGACGCGGAGCATCGTGTCCAAGATGAGGTGGACGTTCGTCGTGCTGTGCGTAGTCGCTCTGACCGCAACCGCGTGCGAAGACGACGACGGCACGGCGGACGCGCCGACCGGCACGGTCAAGCCAAGAGCAGTGGCTGGGCATGGACGTGGGCGTCGAGGCCCGCATCGCTCGCTTCGAAGCCGAGGGCGGGCTGCCAGGGATCTCAAGCATCGAGTTCCTCGGAGCACGTGACGACGGCGCCGACCCGGATCGCAGCCTGATCCTCGTGCGTGAGCTGGTGCAAAGCGAGGAGTTTCGCCGTGCTCCCGATCAGCCCGACAGGCATGCAGCCCACGGCTGGGGATTTCATTGCCGAGGAAGGGGGTCCTACCGGCCCAACAAACGGCCCGGCCCGACACGCCGACACCACCATGACGGCCACCCCCAAAACCTGCGCAGCGGCCGGCTGCGACAACCCCGTCGTCCGGCTCCACGGCCAAACCGGCCGACCCCGGATCTACTGCTCGCCGACCTGCCGGCCATCGCGCAAGAGCGGGCCAGACGGACCAAGCCCAACCCACATCGAGGCGACAACCCGTTCACACCAAGCTGCCGACGGCAGCAGTGCCGAGCATTGTGCACTACGACGTCAAATACCGTGTCCAACTGCACACTGCTCGAAATCGGGCGCCGGTGCGCCACCCCGAGGCTCGGATCGACCTTCGCGACGGCCCGCGTCTGGTCAGGGCCCTGGCGGCCCACGGTGATGAGCGGGCACGGCTGTGGTCACGCTGGGGCGAGATCGACAAGAACCTGGACGCCTACGCAGCCCGCCGCCCAACCGAGACCGCCGGCGTGATCCTCGAACCGCGCCCGTGAGGCGACCGTGGCTAGGTTCGACCCGTATCGGCAGCTCCGCCGAGACGGCGTACTCGAGTTTCGCCGAGGCCGCGAGGTGCGCGTCCCCCGGCGACCCGGCCCGAGCCGGCGGTGCTGAGCGCGGCACGCACGCTCATCGATGTCGGCGGCAGCGGTCCAGCACTGCCATCGAGCACGGGCCGGGAGAGCCGGCGCAGCCGGCGACGTGGTCGTGCCCGCTCCTCGACGAGGAAGGGACTGGACGGGCTTCAGGGGAGCCCGTAGGCGACGAGGCGGGGTGGGCTGGCGTTGCCGACGGGGACGATGAGGAGGTCGCCGGCGGCCGACATCCAGCCGTTGATGCCGCCCGGGGCTTGGTGTTGCCAGACGATCTCGCCGGTGCGGCGATCGAGCGCGACGATCTCACCGTCAAACAGCGCCGTGAACACGAGGTCGTTCACGACCGTCGCCGCGCCGAGCGGATCACCGGGAACCGCCGTCGACCACAGCACCGAACCGTCGGAAGCGTCGATGGCGACGACCTCCCCGTCAGCAGTACCGAGCTCCGAACCGAAATAGGCGGTCTCGTCGGGCGCCAGCGTGGCCGGGGCGTTGAGCGTGACCACGTAGACGATCCCGTCGGCAGTCGCCGGCGGCGTGATGACGCCGCCGAAGGTGCCGGGCCAGACCTCGGTGGGCCCGGTGAGCTCGGTCAGGTCGTCGTTGCGGTGGATGCCGACGGGCGTCTCCCACAGCCGATCGCCGGTCGCGGGATCGAGCCCGACCACCGTGGCCCCCTTGCCCGTCGCGATCACGACCGGTTCGCCGTCGGGCAGGCGCGCCACCAAGGTGTGAACGAGATCGCGGTCGAACAGGTCGTGGGGTATCACCTGGTGGTACCAGAGCAACTCGCCGGTCCTCGCGTCGAGGGCCAGCGCCGAGTTCGTGTAGAGGTTCGGCCCCGGCCGACTCGTTGCATTGGGGAACTCGGCCGTTCCCGGGAAGGGCGCCGGGTTGGCGACACCCCAGTACACGACACCGTTGACCGGATCGATCGACGGCGGATACCAGGCTCCCCCGCCGGAGTTCACCTGGGGATGGCCCCACAGGTCGTCGCCTTCGACGGTGTCGAAGGTCCAGACCACGTCGCCCGTCTCGGCATCGAGGGCATGGAGGATACCCCGGTCGCCCGGCGCATAGATACCGCCGATGCTCACCGGGACGGTGCTCACGAGCACCAGGCCGTCGAACACCGTGGGCTGGATGTCGATACCCGCGGTCGGGGTCGCGGTGATGTCACGGATCCACAGCTCCGCGCCCGAATCGGCGTCGAGCGCGACCACACCTTTGGAGCCATGCAGCCCGAACACCCGACGATCGGCCACGGCGACGCCGAACGGCCCGATGCCGAAGCCGTACTGGAGGCTCTCCCAGCGCAGCGTGCCGTCGCCGCGATCGAACGCCGAGATCCGGCCCCTGCCATCTTGCACGTACACGGTGTCGCCGACCACCAGCGGCACGGTCGACAGGCTGCCACCGACCTCGGCCTCCCACACTACGGCGAGCTCGTCGACGTTCTCACCGGTGATCGTCGAGTCGAACGTCGACCGGGAGTTGTCGTAGTCGCGCCCGGGCAGGACCCAGTCGCCGGGATGGTCGACATACTCGACGGGCGCACCCGCAGGAGCGGAAGTTGAAGGCGGGACGGTCGTCGCGCCCGGATCGGTCGTGCTCGGCACGGCGCTCGTCGGCCTGACCCCGGAGGCTGCCGCCGTCGCCGCAGACGCCGTCGCCGCAGTCGTGCTCGCCGATCCCGTACGTGCCGATCCCGATGACCCGCTGCTGCCGGGGGCGGTCCCCTGCCCCACCGCGTCTCCGCCTTCGTCGCTGCATGCCGCGGCTACGACCGCCAGCACGGCAAGTGCCGCATGCGCCATCACACGTCCGACACGCATCGATCTCCTCGCAGGCTCCTCGCCAGCTCATCGGCACGACCCCACGGAAGGCTCTCCGAAGCCGTGTGCTCGCCATCGAGCACGGGTCGGCCCTTCAGAGCATCTGGACAACCTCGGCGAGATGGCCTTCGGGGTCGGTGACGAAGCCGACGAGCATGGGCCCGCCGACGCTCGGGTCGCGCGGCGCTTCCCGTACCGATCCGCCGGCGGCCTGCACGCGGGTGAAGAGCTCGTCGATGTCGGACGTGGTAAAGCCCAGGATCACCTCGCCCTGCGGAGGGGCGTCCCGGTCGAGCCAGGTGAGCAGGATCAGCCCACCGCCACCAGCTCCCTCCTTACCGAGGATGATCTCGTCGATCGGCGAACCATCGATCTCGGCCTTGACCCGCTGGAGCTGGGCGAGCCCGAACACGTCGCAGTAGTACCGGGCCATCCCCTCGAGGTTGTCGACGACCAACTTGGTGAAGGCGTAGTTCGTGACGGCACGGTCGGCCATGGTCGCATCTCCTCGACTCGGATCGCCATCGTGATCGCTGACCAGCCCCGGGCGCCACACCGATCGACGCCGGCTTCAGGCTGGCCCTGCTGTCCGGCACGCGCACCTGAGCGACGATCCGGAGCTCGGCGCTGGCGTACAGCATGCCCGTGCCCGGCGGCACCCAACGGAAGTCGTCGGCCAGGCGGAAGCTCTCCACGTGGTCACACCAGGTGTCGACGGCGATCCGCAGCTCGAGCCGGGCCAGCTGTGCCCCGGGGCAGATGTGCGGTCCGGTGCCGAACGCCAGGTGCGACGTGAAGTTCGGACGGTCGGGATCGAAGCGATCGGGCTCGTCGAACACGGCGTTGTCACGGTTGGCCGAGCCGATGCTGAGGAGGACGCTCTCGCCCTCGTGCAGGGCCACGCCGTCGAGCTCCACCTCGGGGACGAGGCAGCGGCGGAGACTTGTAGACCGTATGGTCGAACAGGAGCGGCACGAGGTCGTCGAGCGAGGTGATCGCGCTCACGCCGACGGCCGACGCCAGCCGGTCGAGCACCGGGATGCGGCTCCGCTGCTGGCGGAGCCGTTGGTCGGCCGCTTCCACCCAGAGCAGCTCGAGCTCCGCCCGGTTGGCGTCGAACGGGCGATCGTCGTCGACCCGGGCCACGAGTCGGCTCACTGCATCGGCCATCGATTCCCCTCAACTTCCCCTCAGCTCCGGTCGGCGGCATTCGACACCGGACCGGCAGCTCAGCGCTTCGGGACGAAGAGGTCAACCTGGGCGTCGGCCGACGAGCCCATCGTCTGCGCCCGGGTCCGCATGCTCCGCAGGGTGGTGTCGACGCCCCGAGCGGTCGCCGCCGCCCGCAGCGCACCCACGGTGCACGACGACTGATCGCGGCGGGCGAAGGGATCGTGGTGCAACTCGCGCAAGGCGTTCTGGTGGGTGATGGCCTCGATCGTGGCGTCGTCGACACCGGCCAGCGCCGTGAGGGTCACCTCGGGCGAGCTCGGCCATTCCGAGTCGGAATGCGGGTAGTCGCACTCCCAGGTCATCAGCCCGGTCCCGGTACGCCGAGCCACCTCGGGGGTGACGGTGTCGTCGAGCATGCAGGTCATCACCTGCTGGCGGAACACCTCGCTGGGCAACAGGTCGCCGTAGTCCTGGTGCGTCCAGGCCGACTGCTTGCGGTACACGAGGTCGATCTTGTCGAGGAAGTACGGCAACCAGCCGACTCCGCCCTCGCTCAGCATGATGCGGAGGCCAGGGAAGCTGCGCAGGACCGGCGACCACACCAGATCGGCTGCGGCCTGGACGATGTTCATGGGCTGAAGTGTCGCCAGGACGTCGAACGGCGCGTCGGGCGCGGTGACCATGAGCTGTGATGACGAGCCGATGTGCAGGCAGACGACGACACCGGCCTCCTGGCACAGCGCCCAGAACGGATTCCAGTGCGACGAGTGCAGGCTGGGGAATCCGAGCTTCGACGGGTTCTCGGAGAAGCTGACCGCGTGCACCCCGAGAGCGATGAGGCGGCGCAGCTCCCCCATCATGAGGTCGATGTCCCAGAACGGCAAGAGCCCAAGGGGGATGAGGCGCTCGGGATGGGCACCACACCAGGAGTGCACGTGCCAGTCGTTGTACGCCTGGAGGCACACGAGCGCCAGCTCCTTGTCCGTCGCTTCGGCGAAGACCTGCCCGCACAGGCGGGGGAACGACGGGAAGTTGAGCGACGCCAGTACCCCGTTGGCGTCCATGTCGTCGATCCGGGCGTCGACGTCCCAGCAGCCGCGACGCATCTCGTCGAACGAGGTCGGGTCGACGCCATACTCGTCGCGCGGCCGCCCGGCCACGGCATTGAGGCCGATGTTCGGGAACTGCAAGCCGTCGTACACCCACACGTCGTCGCCGGAGTCAGTGCGGATCACCCGAGGCACGTCGTCGCGACTTCGGTACGACGCCGGCAGGTGCTGCTCGAACATGTCGGGCGGCTCGACGACGTGGTCGTCGACGCTCACCAGGATCATCTCGTCGACCTGCATGGCACCATCCTAGTCGGTAAGTATGTACTCACATCACAAAACCCCGCCGGGCGACGGCCTCTGACGCGCTCCGGGGGCTGGACGGATCCAGCCCCCGGGTGGCGTCGGACTACATCGGACTGGGCCGGGTTGCGTCCCGGCTCAGCAGCTGCCTCCGCTGAGCCGACGGACGTCGCCAGCCTCGTGAGCGTCGACGTCGCCTCGGGCGTTCCGCTTGCGGGCCACGCGCTCGATCTCGACGGGGCGCTCCTGGTGTGCCGGAACGTGTCGAGCGGCTACGGCGGCGCCCCGGTCCCGCGCGACATCACGGTGGGCTTCCCTCGGGGCACACTGACCGTGGTCCTCGGACCCAACGGGTCGGGCAAGAC
Organism: Actinomycetes bacterium; assembly: GCA_031362415.1. GTDB lineage: Bacteria > Actinomycetota > Acidimicrobiia > IMCC26256 > VFJJ01 > VFJJ01. The sequence continues at coordinate 11,559 of JANLSK010000275.1, forward strand.
CACGCTGTGCCGCACCCTGTGCGGGCTGATCACCCCGTCCGCCGGAGAGGTCTCGCTCGACGGGACCGACATCACACGCGAGCCCGCGCACCGGCGGGCCCGACGCGGGATCGCCACCGCCCCTGAGAGTCGGGGCATCTTCCCCGGCCTCACCGTCGACGAGAACCTGCGCCTCGTGCTGCGGGAGCAGGCCGACCGGCGACCAGGTGCCCGGCCGGTTCGGCGTGCTCGAGAGCCGCCATTCGCTGCACGCGCAGTCGCTCTCGGGCGGCGAGCAGCAGATCCTGGCCGTCGCTCCGTTGCTGATCCAGCCGCCGGCGCTACTGATTGCCGATGAGCCCACACTCGGGCTCGCGCCGCTGATCTGTGAGGAGATCATCGGCTACCTCCTCGAGATCAAGGAGCGCGGATCGACCATCATCGTCGCCGACGAGAAGCCCCGCTCCTCCTTGGCGACCGCCGATCAGGTGGTGCTCATGCAACGGGGCCAGATCGCCTGGATCGGAACGCCCACTGAGCTTGAGACGACCGTCCTCGACGACGTGTACCACCTCAGCGGCTCGGCCGCGCCCTGATCCGCTCCCTCCGGCAGCTCGTGATCTGGACCGACCGACCGAGGGACGAGCTCTACACTTCGCTCCATGAGTAGCCAACCGATCCGGATCGAGTCGGCGACGCTCGGCGCGTTCGTGAGCGCAGCGCGCAGACGGGTGAGCCGATCGTGCGGCTGGCGCAGCGTTACATCGATGAAGGACTACGACTCGAACGCCATCCGGGAATCGTCTTCCGTGACGGGCCGGCGGGCCGCCGCGCTGTCGTCGTCGGCGGACCCGACGTCTTGGAAGTGATCGCCGCCACTCGCTCGACTCCCGAGCGCGGCGATCAACTGGTCGTTGCTCTCGCCCAGCGCATCGGCACACCGGACGACAGGATCCGAGCCGCCGTTCGCTACTCCGCCGAGTGTCCAATTTCCACGCGGTGAGCCCGGCACCATCGGTCGTCTCGTCGAGGCGCTCCACGCGCACGTGAACGAGGAGTCCGACCCGCAGCGCTCGGTCTTCCTCAACGACCGGCATCTGCGCGTGACGGTCTCTCGACAATAGAGTAAGTACACGCTCCACAGTGGGGCGCGAGCGCCATCTCCAGGGGGTCCGATCATGGCCGACGACACCACACTCACGCCGGAGAACTTGCAGCAACGCGTCGACGACGCCATCGCCCGCTGGGAGGCCGAGACTCCCGGCCGCGCGCGCTGCGACGTGTTCTCGGGGGTGACCCCGATCCCCGTCGGCAAGCCCCACCCCTTCCACTCCAGCGGCCGGGGCACCAACGAGGAGCTGCCGGCTCAGGGCATCATCGTCCGCCCGCCCGCTCCGGAGCGTGCGATCAAGGGGCGGATCCAGGAGTTCGAGCCCATCCGGGTGGGCTACCTCATCGACATCGACACCGGCCATCTTCTCGGCGACTGCCTCGACGCCGCCATCCTCGCCATCGAGGACATGATGAACGAGGGCATCGGCGGGTACCGCCCAGTCGAGATCGTCGTCGAGCTGGGTCGCGGCTTGCCCCGCAAGGCCGCCCGCCACACCGACGATGCCTACAGTCGTCTGTGCGACGCCGGCTGTCTCGTCGTGATGGGTCCGTACACCACCGACGGCGCCATGGCCATCCTGCCGTCGATGGAGCGGCGGGGCGTGCCGTGCGTCTCCTCCAACGGCGCCAAGGCCTGGCACTCCAAATACGGCTTCACCCTCGGCAACGGCGGAGTGTCGGAAGAGTCGGCGATCATGGCCGACTGGTGCCGGGGCCGGGGCTACACCAAGGTCGCCTGCATCGTGGAGGACTCCCCCGGTGGCGCCGAGTATCTCCATGCCTTCCAGCTCGGGGCCCGCTTCAACCGTCTCCAGATCGTGCACGAGGTGCACTGCGAGACGACCGGCGCCGGGCTCGCCGAAGGGTTGCGACCACTGGCCAACGACCCCGACATCGACGTCGTCGTGTATTGCGGGTACGGCTACCCCATCGCCATGGTGAACCCGGTCCTCGCCGAGATCGGGTGGAATCCGCCCCGGATCCAGAGCACGGCGTTCATGTGGTACATCAACGAGCCCTCGATGCTCGTCGACATGGAGGGCTGGGTGGGCATCGATCAGGTGGGAGACGATGTCGGCGACCAGGGCAGCCCGAACTACTGGCCGATGATCGAGCGTTACACCACCCGGTTCGGCCGGGGTGTCCGTCACGCCATGATCGCCAACAGCTACGACTGCATGCGCGCCATCATGATGGGCCTCAACTACGCGCAGCTCCTCACCCCCGAGGGCGTGGTGACCGGCCTCGAGCGGATCACCATGCTTCCCGTCACCGTGGGCGGGCCGGGCGCATACGTGAGCTTCGGCCCCTGGGACCGCAAGGGCTACAAGGGCGACTTCCTCACGCTCCGCCGGGTCGAGAACGCCTGGCCCCACTGGGCCGGTGGCTTCACCCGCCTCCTCCCGAGCACCATCGACGGCTGAGCCCCACCGATCGCACCGTCCCGCAGTCGGCCTCCGCCCTTGCCATCATTGATACGCCATGATCGTTGACAGATCAGCGACACTTCACAGCGCACAGCATGGACATGAGGGAGGCGGTCACAATGCCGCAGGTAGTCGATGTCCTGGAAGAGGTGCTCACCGGCGAGCTCGTCGATGCCCACGCGTCGCCAGGGTGCTCGGCGCTACGTCCCGAAGCGTCGCCAGATGGCAGGCCGCCGAGGTCAGCCCTCGTCGGGCGTCGGAAGAACGTCTGCTCGAGCTCAAGGCCGTGCTCGATCTCGCCCGGCGAGTTCTCCGCCCCGAATCGGCTCGACTCTGGCTCCGAAGCCCGAACCCCGAGCGCTCGTACGAGAAGCCCCTCGATCTCATCTCACGCGGCGACTACCGGCTTGTGATCGGCGCGCTCCTAGCGACAGCCGAGGGCGTGACCGCGTGACATGGGGCCCGACCTCGTCGATCGGATCAGCACCGCCCCACGGCGCGCCTCCAGCGGGCACGGCTATCGCCAGCAGTCTCCGGGGTATGACCCACTGAGCGGTGAGGGCGCCCGCATCCAAGGAGGTCGCGTCAACCCTCCCGACAGCTTCCCCGTGCTCTACCTCTGCTCGACCGCTTGGTGCGCGGCGGCGGAGTTCATCCGGCGACGAGCCGCCACCGACTTGGCCCGACGGGCTTTCTTCCTCGGTCGCTCTACCGATACGACGTGAGTCTCACCGCGGTGCTCGACCTCACGGACGATCGGACAGTGGCCCATCGGGGAACCACGATGGGTGTGCTCATCGAGGAGGACCGAGCGCTCACGCATGCGATCGGCGAGGTAGCGCTCAGCACTGGATGGGTCGAAGTACTGCGCCGCGTGACGCGTGCGGCGAAGCCGCTCGAAGGTGGGCTTGGCGAGCCCAGGATCAGCTGCGCGTCCTGGGCGCTGATGGCGTCGTCGACCGTCATGTGTGAGCCCTCGCCGCCGGTCGCACGGAGCCCTTGGCGAACGAGGAGCGCTTCCGCTGCGATTCGATATGCGTCGTAGCCGGCGACGAACGCTCCTTCGACATCGCCCGCCTTCATGCCGCCGTCAGCTGTGAGCCGGCGACGCGCAGCCCGTCCGACAATCGTCGCAGATGATTCGCCGGGCGCCTTCGCGTCGACCCGCTCGAGGCGGCCGCGATCGAGCAGGTATTCGATCGTGCTGCATCCGTCGCTCGGGTCGCCATTGATGTCAGCGAACCTGAGGGCGTGACGCTCCAATCGCTCCCACGAAGCGGCGATGCACTCGGTGACCGGCTCGGCCATCTGAGTCAGGCGACTTGGACGGCGTTCTTGAGCTTGGCGGGGACCTTCTCGGGGAACGACACGATGAGATGACGGTCGAGCGCGATGGCGACACGAGCGAGCGTGTCGATGCGGTTCCGCGCCCCGCCGCCTTCCTCGAGACGGGAGATCACCGACTGGGTCGTGCCCATGCGCTCCGCCAACTCTCGCTGGCTGAGGCTCGCTCCGGTGCGCAGGTTGTGGATGAGCTGGCCGAGTGCGAGATCGTGCTCGACCTCGATCCGGGTCTCCGGGGCTGGCTCGCGGCGCTTGTTCTTGACGTCGTCCCAGCGGGAGTAGTTCGCCACGGTGTCCTCATTCACGGGTTCTGCCTGGCGCAGTCCTCAGCGGCATTGCGTGCCCGGGCGATCTCGGTACGCTCGTTGTTGCGTTGCTTGCGGAACGTCGTCAGCAGCACAGTCCTGCCGTCCTTGGTAAACCGGTGAGTGATCCGACGAGCCGTCGGTCCGAGCGTGTCCCGCAGCTCGAACAAGCCTTCACCGAGAGTCCCCGACAACGGCTGGCCTCGGTCGGGCTCCGGCCGCGGCGTACCGGCTGACGGACGACGATCGGGCGTCAGCGCGCGGCGATGGCCGACCGTCCGAAGTAGGCGATCTTCGCCAGCTCGTCCACCACCGCCGCACGCTGCGGAACTTTCCGATCGCGAAACGACGTGCGAGCGATGGCCATCCCGGCGATCATCGAGACGATCGCCCGCGTGGCGATCTCGTTGCGGGCCGACCGACTGGCCCGGGCCCGGGCGCCGAGCGCCGCCAGCTTGTCGAGCGCCGCCCACACGTCTTCGAACAGGCCTTGCTCGGCCAGCTCGGATTCCTCGTGGGCCTGGGCCGACCAGAGCATCGCCACGAGCCCACGGTGCTCGGTGAAGAGGTCGTAGAGCTCGCCCACGAACTTCTCGGTGACCGCGTAGAGGTCGTCGCCGTCGGCTTCGGCGATCGGGGTGGCCTGCTCGACGAACTGGTCGACGAACTCCACGAACGGCGTGACCATCGCGGCATGGAACAGGCCGGCCTTGGAGCCGAAGTAGCGGAACATCAACGTCTCGGACACCTGCGCCCGATCGGCGATCTCACGCGTCGAGGCGTCGTAGCCCCGCTCGGAGAAGACCTCCTCGGCGGCCACGAGCAGGAGGCGACGGGGCTCACCACGCTTGCGTCGGACGCTGGGCTTGGTGTCGCTCGTCATCACACCTTCCTCCGTCGAATCGGTCGACAACACCACGAAAGCTAGGGCACCGGTCGTCGGATTCCGTGCATCCATCCTCGAGCGGCACGTGTGCCCGTCCGATCGACCACAGTCCAGTGTGCACTCGCTTCCTTTATGTCTCACAGGGGACGTCGCCGACGGCCGAACGCTCCGCACACGTCCGAGCGTCCTCGCCGGGCCCTCGGTGGTTGGGCCACCGCTGCCGATCGATCGGGACGATGATCCGACGTGACCATCGACGGGCTCGACATCGAATGGGTGCGCGCTGAAGGTGAACGGCCCCGGCGGTGGGGACGCTGGGGTCCCGAAGACGACAAGGGGGCGCTCAATCTCCTCACCCAGGAGCGGATCCTCGAAGCGGTCGCCACGGTTCGTGTCGGCCGGGTGCTCTCGCTGGCCATGCCGTTCGGACCGGGAGGGCCCCAACCCGACGAGGGCCGCTTCAACCCCAAGCTCACCATGGTGGCCTGGGCGACAAGGATCTCCCTGGCGGCTTCCAGTACGCCGACGACACGCTCTCTATGGCGATGCAGGGCGCCGCGCAGTGGGACGCGCTCTCGCACGCGTTCTACGACGGCGTGATGTGGAACGGTCACACCGTGAGCGACTCGATCGACGAGCACGGGGCCTCGGCCAACGCTGTCACGTCGTTCCGTGACGGCGTCGTCGGGCGCGGCGTACTCGTCGACGCGGCCCGCCACCTCGGTGTCGACTGTCTCGCCGACAATCAGGCCATCGGGCCGAGCTCCTCGACGAGGTGCTCGCCGCCCAGTCCACCGTGGTGAGCCCCGGCGACATCGTCCTCGTGCGGACGGGTCGGGTCGGGCGGGCCGTGCGCGAGGGCTCGTTCCCGTTCGAGACCTTCACCATGGCGTCACCGGGTCTCTCGGTGCGCTGCGCCGAATGGCTCGTGCACCACGAGGTCGCCGCGGTCGCCGCCGACAACGTGGCCGTCGAGGTCACGATGTCCGAGGCCGACGGCGCCACGATGCCGCTGCACATGATCTGCCAGCGCGACGCCGGGATCGTCTTCGGCGAGCTGTTCGACCTCGACCCGCTCTCCGAGCTCTGTGCCGCCGAGCAGCGGGGGACGTTCCTGCTCGTGGCCGCGCCATTGCCCGTCACCGGCACGGTCGGCGCACCGGTGAACCCCCTCGCCATCCTCTGATGCTTCATCGATGCCCGTCCGAGCTGACCCCTGAGCGGACGCGACGGCAATCCCGGAGGCCCATGTGAGCAGCGAACGAACTCCTGTGGCGATCGTGACCGGCGCGGCGAGCGGCATCGGCGAGGCGTTGGCGAGTCTCCTTGCCGCGCGCGGCGAGCACGTCCTGCTCGTCGATCGCGACGCCGAGCGCGTCGGGGCTGCCGCCCGGGCGATCGTCGACCGTGGCCTAACGAGCCGAGGCGATCATGGCCGACGTCACCGATCCGGCGCCGCTGCGGACGGCCGTAGAGCGAGCCGTCGCCCTGGGCCGGTTGCACACGGCGTGTCTGAAACGCCGGCGTCGCCAGCACCGGTCGCCCCACCTGGGAGACCACCGACGAGGTCCTCGACTTCGCGTTCGCCGTCAACCTGAGAGGCCTCGTCCGCAGCATCCGCGACACGGTGCCGGCGATGATCGAGCACGGCGAACCGGCCCGCGTCGTCATCACCGCGTCGATGGCGGGCATGGTGGCCTCGCCGGACTCGGCGGCCTACGCGGCGAGCAAAGCCGGCGCCATCGCCATCGCCCAGGCCCTGCGAGGCGAGCTCGCGATCGCCGCACCGCAGATAACGGTTACGGTGCTCAACCCCGGCATGGTGAAGACCAACCTCATGCGCACCTCGGCGGCGTGCGGCGGCACTGATGCAGTGCCCAGCGACTTCGTGGACGCCGCGCACGACGCGCTGAACACCTACGGCCTCGACCCGGCCGACGTCGCCCGCCCGCGATGTGCTCGACGCGTCGGACGGGTCGCGGTTCTGGGCTCTGCCCCCAGCGGGCGACCCGTTCCGCGAGGCATTGCTCCTCGAGCTCGACGAGCTCCGCTCGCTGCTCTGAGCCTTGAGCCGTGCGCCCCGCGCCATGAACGCGCCGCCCCGAGCCCTTCGCGCTCAGTCCGGCTCGCCGACATCGGACGGGCGCCCGTGATCTTCGAGGCTTGCCGGCCACGCTGGCGCGCTCGCTTCGGCACTCCAGCTCGCGCGTCCCCGCGGCACCATCGTCGGGCTCGGGTTCCACGACGAGCCCGACCCGATCATCCCGGCGCTGTTCGTCATGGCGGAGGTCCGCCTCCAGTTCGCCATGATGTACACCCGCCGCGACTTCGAGGTGACCATCGAGACGCTGCGCGACCACCCGGCCCAGGCCTCGGAACTCGTCACCGCCACCGTGGCACTCGCCGACCTCCCCACGATCTTCGAGGAGCTCCGCGGTCCGTCGCCGCACGGCAAGGTCCTCGTGGCCCCCCAGCTGTGACCCATGCTGGGTTCTACCGGACCCATGGTGGTGTCCGGAAGCTACGGTTGTCGTGTGCGTGCCGCTCTGCTTGACCTCAACGCAGATCCTGCCCCCGGTAGCCGGAGCAACCTCGCGAGCCGGACTCTCCTCGTCGGACGATGGGATGCGG
>JANLSK010000279.1:0-7460 GCA_031362415.1 Actinomycetes bacterium
ACCCAATCGTCATGAATCCGTCCCAATCGCTGTTGGGTCTCTTCCAATGTTTCCGTGTAATCGTTGGCACCACTGCTGCCACTGTCACTGCGGTCGCCATCGTGGCCCCCACGGCCGGCAGGTCGTATACCGCGAGGAAGCCGGTCTCGCCGCGAATGACCGTCTCCAGCACCGGCCCGACGCCCACCGTGCTGGCGACGCGGTGGCTCAGGCCGGCGACGGTCGCAGCGAGCGCAGCCATCCTGGGGACCTCGGCATCGGGCAGGGCGGCCACGATCGGCAGCCCGTCACCTGCGGCCAGCACGGCGCCGTGGGCCTCACCCGTGGCCTCGACGAACTCGTGGATCGCATCCTCGAGCTCGGACTGTCGACTCACGTCCGGACTCTCCGGAGGTACTCGAACGTCGGACGACTCGCCATCTCACAGGTCCTTGACGGCCGAGAGCATGCGGAGCAGAACGTTGCGATCGATCTTGGGCAACTCGTCGCTGCGTCCGCGGCGGCTCGGAGCGACCTCTGACGACGAGCCCACCGACGCCAGAGACGCTCGTCTCGGCAGATCGGCGGCGGTGCGCTCGTAGCGCTCGTCGCCGAGGGCGTCATCAAGGTCCTCGTAGAGGTGGGCGTAGCGGTCGGTGTAGCTCGACGTCCGCAACGCCGGCACGTTCGACAGTGCCCGCCGGTCGTCGCTGGGCCCCTGCGGGGTGATCGGCGCTCGTTGGCTGACCAGCCGATCCGACAGACCCTCGCGGCGCGCCGACAGGCTGTCGCGCCGGGGCAGGGCCGGAGGTTCCTCGGCGAAGACCGATCCGGCCGAGGGGCCTGCTGGCGGCGGAGGCTCGACGAGCGCCTCGGACGCCGCACCGTTGTCGGCATCGGCCTGCGCATCGTGTTCGAAGCTCGCCCACCGGTCCGACCACAGACTTGGCGCGCCCGACCCGGCTGCGACGCCCCCTTCCCCGTGCCCGTCGGCCTCATCGGCCTCATCGGCCTCGTCGGTCTCGGTCTCGTCGGTCTCGGTCTCGTCGGCCATGTGCGGCGAGTCGGTCTCGTCCTGTGACAGGGCGTCCTGCGAGCGAGCGTGCTGCGACACGACGACCGGGAAGGTCTCGGTGCCTCCCTCGAGGAACGGCGACTCCTCCGGGCCGTCGATGCTTTCGCCGTCGATGCTCTCGCCGTCGGGGACGACATTCGCCGCTTCCCAGCGCTCGAGCCAGGACGCTCCGATCGGGCCTCCGGGGTCGACCACGAAGATCGGCGCCGGAGGAGCGGGTACGCCCGCCGAGTGCGTCGCACCGTTCGTCGCCCTCGGGCTCGGGAACGAGGGCTCGGCGGGCAGATCGAGCAGCGCCGCGCCCGGGGATCGCTCGTGGAACTCCGATGCCGACACGGGGAGGTCGTGGGCTTCGCTGTCGGCGAGCGCACCGTCTCCGGCCGCCACGATGGCGTCGAACCCGTCAACCTCGGCCACCGACACATCGGGTTCGGCCGCGAAGACCGGAGCCGAGATCTCGGCGGGGGCCGCCTCGATGGCATTGGGCTCGAGCTCGTCCACGGGCAGGACGCTCGGCGAATCGACCACCGAATCCAGCGAATCCTCAACCGCGGTTTCGGCCGCGGAGTCCACGGGGGCCGCCACAGGGGCTTCCATGTCGGTTGACGGGACGCTGAGGGCCTGCAGCGGCGCAGCGACGAACTCCACGAGCCCGCGCTCCACCAGCTCCCGCAACGCCTGGGACGTCTCGAACTCTCCACGGCCGATCGACGCGGCGATCTCCTGGGGCGCGTGAGCGCCGTCGATCGCGGCGATGACCTGCCAGAGGCCGGAGGTGATCGCGACCTCGCTCACGTCGACGGGAAGGTGACGCACGAGCCGGGCCACACTGCCGTCGAGGGGAACGATCGCCCGTAGCGCCTGCCATTCCGCCACCCGGCCGAGGGCCGTGGCGAACAGGGGCTCGACGGAAAGTGCGGCGATCCGACCGACCTCCGGCTGGCCGTCGGGAACGAACTCGAACTCGCCACTCTCCCAGAGGAGGACGCGGTACAGCGTGTCGGCCACTCGCTCCTCGACGAAGGACGTGAGGCGCTCGCGCTCGATCGCACCCCGAGCGATCAGCTCCTCGCCCCACGGTTCGCTCGTGCCCAACGCCTCGGCGAGCACGTCGGCGTCCACGAGGCCGGCCCGGACCAGGGCCTGGGTCGCCTCGTCAGGAGTGACGGCGCCGTACGTGACCGCTCCGGCGTCGCACCACACGACCGCGTCTTCACCCGGACCGGCGATCCGGAGCGCGCCGCTCTTCGAAGAGAACGTCAGCAACTGCAGGATGTCCTGCAGGGTGAAGCTCTCGAGACTGCCGCGCAAGCTCATCGAGCGTCCCTCCTCGATCGTGATCGGCCCATCGCCACTACCCCAGCCCTGTTCATCGACGCCTCCGTCAACCGCTCCCGCATTCCTGGACCAGCCGGGCGAATCGCTGTGCCGCCCGTCGGCATTCGAGGTGAATCAGCCCCAGATTCCGGCACGAGCGAGCGGCGACGGCCAAGACGGCCTGGCTGCCCGCTTCGTACACCACGAAACACCCGTCGCCGCAGCGCACGAGGGTTTCCCGATACGCACCGAGGCCCGTGGACTCCACGGCCCGGGCGCTCAGACTGGCGACGCTCGCTGTCATCGCCGAGATCCGTTCCACATTCGAGTCCGACAGGGTCGCCGCCATCGGCAGCCCGTCACGCGTCGCCAGGAGGGCACCGACGATGTCGGGAACCGAGGCCGAGAGCTCGGCGAGATGCCGTTCGAGGCGGATCCTGGTGGCAGCCACGGTCGGGTCCTTGTCGAGCTCCCGGGCCCAGGTCGGCGTCTCGGACCCCAGCCAAAGGTCTTCCACCGCGAATGGCCGGCGCGGACCCGCTGCCCGTGCGCCCGCAGCCGCCCGTGCGGTCGCGGTCGCGGTCTCGTGGCGCTCGTGGCGCTCGTTGCGCTCGTCGATGCGGATGGCCGGCGGCAGCGGTGGCAGTGGCGGGAGCGGGGTGAGCAATTGCTCAAGCCTGCGGATCTCGAGTGCTCCCTCGGCCGGGGCTGACGCGAATCCGGTCGTGACGCCAGGACCCGACACACGCTGCGCTGCCGAGCCGACGGGCAACGAGCTGGCGACCGCCGCACCGGCCAGCACACCTTCGGCCAACACCGATTCATTGAGCATCGAGTCCGCGAGCACCGAGTCAGCGATCGTCGAGTCCCCGTCGGCCAGCAACGAGCGTCGCCTCCCGAACCGGGGTCGGCGCGTCGACGCTGGCGCCGGCGCGGTTCGGCTCCCGGGGGGCCCGAAGGTGTTCGATGCGCTGCTCATCGCTGCCTCATCGGCTGCCAGTTCTCATCGACGCCAACGGCGACGCCGTCCTCGCGCCCCGGCCGGATGGTCTGGGCCCCGAAACCTCATCGGCGCGCCCACGGAGGGCACTTGAGGAGAGCGGGTACCGCGATCGGGACGAAGGGTGCCACGACGACCGCCAATCTGTGTACGCTGAGAAGACATGGTGCACTTTCGCCACATCAACATCACACGCCCCACGGCAATCGCCGCCGTCGCCGTGGTCCTCCTCGCCCCCGGCCCGGTGATGGCCGGCATCGACGGGTCGGCGGGCACCGCGATCGCCGGTGATCGCTCCGCTGCAGGCCGAGCCGTCGGTGACGATCCCATTGACACGGGCGGCGGGCGCGTGCTCGACGAGGCCGATGTCGCACCCGTCCCCCCGATGCTGGCCGAGCTGGGCGCCGCCTTCGCCCTGGGGTTCTCGTTCACGAGCCCCACCCCAGCCGGCGTCCCGCTCGACCTCCAGATGGGGCTGAGCTATCCGGGGTACGAGCTCGCACCCGGGATGAGCGAGCCCGCGGTGGCGATGCTCCAGCGTCGCCTGGCCGAGCTGGACTTCGACCCCGGCGCGATCGACGGGTTGTTCAGCGAGCCCACGACGTTCGCCGTCACCTCGTATCAGAAGTTCACCGGTCGAGCCGTCACCGGCGTCGTCGACGAGGCGATGTGGATGGCCCTGGCCGATCCGCTCGATGTGACCCCGATGGTCACCGGCGCCGCCGACACGCGAATCGAGGTCGATCTCGACCGGCAGGTGCTCGTGGTGTGGCGCGACGACCGGGTGGCGCTGATCACCAGGATCACCAGCGGCAGCTCCGCCACCCCCACACCCCCCGGAGCGTTCACCGTGACCCGGCGCATCACGGGCTGGCGGGTCAGCCGGCTCGGCCGTCTCTACAACCCGCTGTACTTCAACGACGGCATCGCCTTCCACGGGTACCTGTCGTTGCCCACCCATCCCGCATCGCACGGCTGCGTGCGCCTGCCGATGTACGTGGCCGAGTACTTCCCGTCGCTCGTCGACAACGGCGTCGAGGTCTACGTGGTCGACCGCAACAACCCCGGGGTGGCCCGGCAACAAACCCCGGCTCCAGCCCCAGCCCCGGCTCCTGCTCCTGCTCCTGCTCCTGCTCCTGCTCCTGCTCCGCCGGTAGCGGACGTCGCTCCCCCGTCAGGACCGCCGTCGGGCCCGTAGCTCGGATCCCCGAGCGATCACCTCGCGCACGACCAGCGCCACGAAGAACTGGGCGACGGCGATCCCCGAGATGGTCGCCGAGGCGGCCGTCCCCGCGTGGTAGCTGACGAGCAGGCCCACGTAGACGGCGAGGGCCCCGACGGCGACGGCGGTGGCCATGATCGCCGGGAGGCGCCGCGCTATCAGGGTGGCCGTAGCCGGGGGAGCCACGATCAGGCCGAGCACCAGCATGGTCCCGACGGCCTGGAACGACGCCACGACGACCAGGGCGATGAGGCCCAGCATCACGAGGTGGGCCAGGCGGGGGCGCATCCCGAGCGTGCGAGCCTTGGCTTCGTTGAACGACAGCACGAGGAAGGGCCGGTAGAGCACGGCCACGAGCACGACGGTGACGGCTGCGGTGACGGCCAGCGTCCGTACATCGCCGCCGTCGACGCCAAGGATGTCGCCGAAGAGGAACGCCGTGAGGTCACCGGTGTAGCTGCGCGATCGGGAGATGATGATCACGCCGAGCGCCAACATCCCCACGAACAGCAAGCCGATCGCCGTGTCGTCGCTCACCCGGCCCCGGGTGTGCACCAGGTTCACCCCGGCGACCATCACGATGGCGCCGAGCGCCGCGCCCACGCTCAGGTCGAAGCCCCACAGGAAGGCCAAGGCCACGCCGGGGAGCACACCATGGGCGAGGGCGTCACCCATGAAGCTCAGACCTCGCACGACCACCCAGGTGCCCACGAGTGCGGCGGCCGCCACCGTGAGAAGTCCAGCCAGCAGGGCTCGCTGCATGAACTCGAGCTGGAACGGGTCGAGCAGGTTCGCCGTCATGGTCGGGTGAGCGCGGCGACGATCAGCTCGGCGTTGGTTCGCACGAGCCCCAGGTAGGTGTCGGCGCCCGAGGACGGCTCACCAAGCGCGTCCGAGTACAGCTCCACGATCACGACATCGCGGCCGACCTCGTCGGCGATCGTGTCGGCCAGGGCCGTCGACCCCAGCTTCTCGCCGAAGATCGTCCGCACGCCTCGATCCACGATGACCGCGACCAGGTCGGCGAGGGATTCGGCGCTGGCCGACGCCAGGGTGGAGCCCCCCGGAATCACCACGCCCACGACCTCGAAGCCATAGCGCTGGGCAAGAGACCCGAACGCCGCATGGGTCGTCACGAGCAGCCGCTCGGCGCTCGGGATCGCCGCGTACCGGGCGCGCACCTCCTGGTGCAGCGTGTCGAGCTCCGCGGAGTAGGCCGCAGCCCGCCTCAGATACCCGTCGGCCCGCTCGGGATCGATCGCAGACAGCCGATCGGCGATCGTCGCCACCACCTGGCGCATGAGGAGCGGGTCCTGCCAGAAGTGCGCTTCGCCACCACCTTCGCTGGCGAGTGGCTGCGTGAGCGCATCGCCGGCCCGCACGACCTCCGTGCCCTCGCGCTCGAGCTGGCCGAGCACGTCGTCGAGGCCCTCCTCCAAGCCCAAACCGTTGGCGATCACGAGGTCGGCGTCACGCAGGCGGGCGCCCTCGGCGGCCGAGAGCTGGAAGTCGTGGGGATCGGTCCCCGCCGGGATCAGCACCTCCACCATGCCGTCGTCGCCGACGATGTTCGCGGTCACGTCCCCGAGGATCGACGTGGTCGCCATGATCACCGGCTCCGGCGCGCGCTCCTCGGGGCTGGCCGTGGTGTCGGGCGCGCCATCGGGCTCGCCAGAGCAGCCGAGAACGAACGGGATGAGCACCGCGGCGAGGGTGAACGCGATCGTAGAGGTCACCCGCGGCAACGTCAGCTTCGCCATTCGACGCCTGCTCCTTCTCGTCCTTCTCGACCAAAGTGAGAATCGATCTCAGAACGAATCTTATTCTGCCCGTCGTCCCGAGACCACCCTGGGCCACGATGGGGGCCAAGATGGTGCCATGGCACCGCAGACCGCCGTTGACGCCACCACCGTGACTCTGGCCTACGGCTCACGCACTGCGCTGGCCTGCTCCGACTTCGCGATCCCCGAGGGCCAGGTGACGGCCATCATCGGTCCCAACGGGTCGGGCAAGTCGACGATGCTCAACGCCATCGCCGGTCTCCTGGAGCCCCTGAGCGGTCGCCTCTCGCTGTGGGGCTCACCGCCGGCCGGCCAGCGGGCGCGCATCGCCTACGTGCTGCAGTCGACGAAGGTCAACGAGCTGATGCCGGTGACGGTCAAGGAGATCGTGATGATGGGCCGGTACGCACAGCGGGGCTGGCTCTCCCGCATCACTCGCGCCGATCGGATCGTCGTCGCAGAAGCCATGGCCCGCTTGGAGATCGAGGATCTCGCGGGTCGTCATCTCAACGAGCTCTCCGGCGGTCAGCGCCAGCGGGTGTTCGTGGCCCAGGGCCTGGCCCAGCAGGCCGATCTGCTGCTCCTCGACGAGCCCGTGACCGGCCTCGATCTCGTCTCGCACGAACGGATCCTGAGCATCGCCCGCGACGAAGCGCACCAGCGAGGGGTCACGGTCGTGATGACCACCCACGACCTGGGTGAGGCGGCATCGGCCGATCATCTCCTCCTGCTCTCGGGACGGGTCGTCGCATCGGGCCCGGCTGAGCACGTGATCACGCCCGCTCACCTCAGCGAGGCTTACGGCGCCCGACTCGTCCGCCTGAGCGACGGCAGCCTCCTGCTCGACGACGCCTCCCACCACCACGCACCCTCCGCCTCCACATCCCACCTCACCGGCCACGACCACACCCACGACCACTGAGAACACCTCGACCAAGAGTGAGAACAGCCGGGTATGGGGGGTACTACTCACTCCTGGTCCGGCGGGTGGGATGTGTAGGGGGCGAGGCTCAGAAGCCGGGGTCGGCGAAGGGGTCGGGCGGGGCGACGAAGGCCTGGGTCGACGAGAGGCCGTGGCGGCGGGCG
>JANLSK010000293.1:0-22796 GCA_031362415.1 Actinomycetes bacterium
GCGGCCGGACGGGTCGAGCTGCGCGACGTGCACTTCGGCTACCCGGCCCCGGCCGACGCCACGCTGGCCTCGCTCGACGAGGCCGCAGCGCTCTCGACCCGAGCCGCTGCCGACGTGCTGTTCGGCGTCTCCTTCGTGGCCGAGCCCGGCGAGACGGTGGCCCTGGTGGGGCCGTCCGGAGCGGGGAAGTCGACGATCGCCTCCCTCGTGGCTCGCCTGTACGACGTGGGCTGCGGCGCCGTGCTGGTCGACGACCGCGACGTGCGCTCGCTCACCCAGGAATCACTGCGATCGGTGATCGCCGTCGTGGCCCAGGATCCCCATCTCTTCCACGACACGGTGTCGGCGAACCTGCGTTACGCCCGACCCGACGCCACCGACGAGGAGCTCGTCGAAACGTGCCGGCGAGCGCGCATCCACGACGTCATCGCCGCCCTGCCCGACGCCTACGAGACCGTCGTTGGCGAGCGCGGTTACCGGTTCTCGGGCGGCGAGAAGCAACGCCTGGCCATCGCCCGGGCCATGCTCAAGCGGCCGGCCATCGTGATCCTCGACGAGGCGACGGCCCATCTCGATTCCGAGACCGAATCGCTCATCCAGGCGGCGCTCTCGGAAGCGTTGGACGGCCGCACCGCCTTGGTGATCGCCCATCGCCTCTCGACCATCGTCGCCGCCGACCGCATCGTGGTCATCGACGACGGCCGTGTGCGCGACCAGGGCACCCACGACGAGCTCCTCGCCCGCGGCGGCCTCTACGCCGACCTCTACCACACCCAGTACGACCACTGACCCGCGCACGGTCCCCGGGAGCCCGCCGGCGGCGCGCCAAAGGCCTCAGGGCTGCGCCGCAAGGCCGCCGGGTGGTCGCACGGTCGCACGTACGATCGAGCGGTGCCGAGCGCCATGCTGGTCTCCCTTGCCGACATCGCCCGCCACCACTCCCGTCACCTGGATCACGACCCCTATCGAAGCGTCCTCGGATTCTTCACCGATCTCGGGGTGGCCACGGATGCCCAAGTCGCCAGGGCCATCGGCGAGGAACCCCCGCCGTCGGACAACAGGAACCTCGACGCCCTCCTGGCCGCGGCGGCCGAGCACGTTGCGTTCCACCGCGATCTCGCAGCACCGCCATGGTGTGAGTCGAGCGCCAGGTTCCTGGCGACTGCGTGGTTTCCCGTCGACCGGCCATCGGTACGGGTGACGGCTCTGGTCTCGTCACCGGCGTCGTTCGCTCGCCGTGGCGTTTTCATCGACCGTCGCGACCTCGATCGGATTTGACGATGGACTCGATGCTCGACCGCGAAGCACTCCTCGCGTTGTTCCGGGAACTCGCCGAGCGGCTCCAGCGCCGGGGGGCTCGAGCATGCGTGTACGTCGTTGAAGGCGCAGCCATCTCGCTCGTGTACGACGCCCGCCGCGCCACACGCGACCGTGCTCGACACGGTGTTTCCCGGTGAGCGATTGAGCGATCGGGCCCGCTTGCTGGTCGAGGACATCCTGGCCAACCCCTGACATTCGGCACCGTCGCTCGACTCGTTCATTGTTTCCAACACCGCGCCATGCGCGGTGCGAGACGCAAAGAACGAGCGCCTCTCAGCCGCCGAAGGCGGCGACGGAGGTGATGGGGCGCTCGGGCGGGGACGAGCCGAGCGAGCCGCTGAAGTCCTGGTCGCTGAAGTTGAAGATGCCGCCGTCGGCGCTCACCATGAGGTAGCCGGTGCCGAAACGGACCATGCCGGTGACAGGGGCGTTCAGGCTGCGACCGCCCATCGAGCCCCGGAAGGTGGCGTCGAAGGCGAACACGCCCCCGTCGGAGGCCACGAGCCAGTAGCCGGTCCCGTCGGCATCGGGAACGAGCGACTGGACGGCGGAGTTGAGCCGGCGGCCGCCCATGGAGCCCACGAAGCGGGCGTCACCGAAGGCGAAGATCCCACCATCGGCCGCCACGAGGTAGTACCCGCGACCCGACGGCGTGGCGATCGAGTCGAGCACGATCCCGTTGAGCGACAACGACACCACGTCGCCGAGCCAGACCGCGTCGCCGAACGGGACGACCCGTCCCCGGGTGGTGAAGACCCAGTAGCCGTTGCCGGTGGGGGTTGCCGAGATCGATGCTGCCAGCTCGCCCCGGTGCAGCGTCGACCGATCGAGCTCACCGAGGGGGCGGGCCGTGCCGTAGGCGAAGACCCGTCCCGCGGTGTCGAGCACCCAGTAGCCGGCGGTGTCGGGCGTCGGCTCGAGGTCGACGGCGGCCACGCCAGCTGCGGCAACGATGGCGATGGACGGCGAAGGGTCTCCGAGGAGTCGGGCGTCGCCGAAGGGGTAGATCCGCCCGTCGCTACCCAGCATCCAGTAGCCCGAACGACCCGTGAGCCCGCTGGGCGGCGCCTCGGGCCCGCCGGTGTCGGTCCCCACAGGAGGCCTCGACACACCGCCAGAGTCGGTGCCGACGGCGGGCGGGGTGGCAGTCCCACCAGGCCCCGACGGCGGATTTCCCGGTGCCGGCGGGGTCCCCGGAGCGGGCGGGGTTCCGGGCGCGGGCGGGGTTCCGGGAGGCGAAGGCGGCGGGGGGGAAGGCGGCAGGGGCGGCGGGGGCGGAGGCAGCGGAGGCAGCGGAGGCAGCGGGGCGACGATCCGGACGCAGGCCGGGCAACCTCCGGGATCACCCACGGCGTAGGTGACGGTCGCCGGACGAACGCCGAGCGTGAGACCGGACGCGACGGTGACGGTCACGGTTGCCGTGGTGGTCGACGTGACGTTCACCCCGGTCACGGTGACGCCGAGGCCGAACGAGAACACCGCTCCGGGGAACAGTTCGGTCCCGACGACGTTCAGTTGCTGGCTCGTCGTGCCCGTCACGAGGGCAGGCTCGACCGACGAGATGGACGGGAAGCCGGTGGTCCGGATGAACACGTCGAAGGCCGAGTTGGTGTCGCCGCTCACCAGGGTGGTGCCGGCCGACTCGAAGGCGATGGTCCGCCCGTCGGCGGCGATCACCGGAAAACGCGAAGCGTGGCCGCTCTGGACGCTGGCTGACGACACCGACGCCTGGAAGGTGCGCCCGGTCGGAAGGTCGCGCACGAAGATGTCGAAGGCGTTGTTGGAGTCGCCCGGTGCGAGATCGAGAGCGCCGGACTCGAACACCACGCGGAGGCCGTCACCCGAGACCGCAGGGGCGCTGCTCTGGCCCGCCGATTGCGCTCCGGTCACGTCGACAACGCTGGCCCTGGTGGTGCGGGCACTCGCCAGATCGTGCACGAAGATGTCGCGAAACCCGTTGGTGTCACCGGGAACCAGGTTCTGGGCGAGCGACTCGAAGGCCACAGCCGTGCCTCCGGCGCTGATCTCCGGGTTGGACGATGCACCGTTGCCGCCGGCACCCGAGAACGAGACCGAGGCCCGGTTCACGGCGCCGTTCACGAGGTTCTTCACGTAGATGTCGACGACGCTGTCGGCATCGAACGGACCGAGCGTGCCCGCGCCCGACTCGAAGGCGACGACCGCACCGTCGGCGCTGATCGTGGGGTTCGCCGATCCGGCATTGCCCGGTGTGCCGTTGGCGGCGACCGACACCAGCGTGGTCGTCTGCGTCGCCGCGTCGCGAACGAACACGTCACCGACGCCGTTGACATCGCCGGCGACGAGCCCGTCCGAGCCTGACGAGAACACGACGAGTCGACCATCTGCACTCATCGACCCACCCGTGGAGGGCATCGGGGCCTCGATGCCCCCGGCGCCGACCGAGACCCGCTGGGTCACCCCTGCGTTGAGATCGATCCGGTAGACGTCGGCCACGCCGTTGGTGTCAGAGGCCAGCATGGCCGCATCGGTGGTGTAGGTGAGGATGCGCCCGTCGCCGCTGAGGTGGGGATTGCCGAGCGGGACGGTGCCAGCCGATATCCGTACCACGCTGCCTGTGGTCAGGTGCTTGACGAACACGTCGGCCGTGGCGTTCGTGTCGCCCATGACCAGGTTGGTGGCGTCGGAGGCGAACGCCACGACCCGTCCGTCGCCGCTCACCGCGATGTCGCCACTGGGTCCGTTGGCCTGGGAACCAACGGAGTCGGTGCTCACGCGGCTCGTGGCCCCGGGCCCGGCCGCCCGCGCCGACCCCGAGGCCACCAGCAGCCCACCGAGCACGAGAACCGCCATCCCCACCACACGGACCGACCGCGTCGAACGAACCTGGCGCGCCGAGCGGGCCGAGGTCGTCTGTGTCGATCGCAAGCGCGAGCAAACCGGAGAAGCCGTCACGTCTGGTGCATCGGCCAACGAACCGGACACCCTGAGCGGATCCCGTCGAAATCCCCGTCCCCGGGCCGGTCCCAGAATTCCGTGCGCTCTCCGAAACCGTCGGTACCCTCCGGTACATGGGAGAGCTCTCGATCGCCACCGCCCGTCACGCCGTCGAGGCCGCGGCGGCCGTCGTGGAGACGGCCACGGCCCGCCTCACCCACCATGCGGCCCCGACCGGGGGCGTCCCGTCGGTCGATCTGCTCGACGAGCACCAGCTCTTCGCCTACGACCTGGCCCATGCGGCGAGCGCGGTCGAAGGTTGCGGGATCATGCTGCGCTACGCCGAGCACGGTGAGCTTGAGTCGCATCTGGCCTTCGCAGCCATCGCCGACGCCATCGTCGAGATCACGGCCCGAACGCTGGGCCGCTCGGCAGAATGGGGCGCGGCGACGGCCATCCTGGCTCCCACCATCCCCTTCCTCGAAGCCGGACGGGCGCCCGCCTTCCTCGAGGCCCTGGCCGAGCGCACGGCTCTCGTCGACGGCAACCCCACCACCGGGCCGGCGCACCTCTCCGACGACTTCGAGCTGGCCCGCGACACGTTCCGCCGCTTCGGCGACGAGCAGATCCGCCCCCACGCCGAGCACGTGCATCGCACCAACGCCGACGTGCCCGAGGACGTGATCGCCGGGCTGGCCGCCATTGGTGGCTTCGGTCTGTCGGTACCCGAGGAACACGGCGGCTTCGCCACGGGAAGTGAGGCCGACTACCTGGCCATGGTCGTCGCCACCGAGGAGCTCTCGCGGGCGTCGTTGGGCATCGGCGGTTCGCTCATCACCCGCCCCGAGATCCTCACCCGGGCCATCGTCAGGGGTGGCACCGACGAGCAGAAGCGCCGCTGGCTCCCGGCCATCGCGTCCGGTGAGCGGATGGTCGGCGTCATGGTGACCGAGCCCGACTTCGGCTCCGACGTCGCCGGTGTCGTGACCGCGGCCCGCCCCGCACCCGACGGTCGGGGCTACCTCCTGAGTGGGGTGAAGACCTGGGCCACGTTCGCCGGTCGGGCCAACACCTTGATGTTGCTGGCCCGGACCGACCCCGACCGGTCGAAGACGCACCGAGGCCTGTCGTTGTTCGTGGTCGACAAGCCCGTTGCCGCGGGTCACGCGTTCTCGTTCGAGCAGGACGCCGGCGGTCCCGGGCACGAGGACGGTTCGACGGGTCGCATGGAGGGACGGGCGATCGACACGATCGGCTACCGGGGCATGCACTCCTACGAGGTGAGCTTCGACGGCTGGTTCGTGCCGGCCGAGAACCTCGTCGGCGGGGAGGCCGGGGTGGGACGGGGCTTCTACCTCCAGATGGAAGGCTTCGAGAACGGCCGTCTACAGACCGCAGCGCGGGCCGTCGGCCTGATGGAAGCGGCGTTCGATGCCGCGGCCCGCTATGCCAAGGAGCGCAAGGTGTTCGGGGAACCCATCGCCCGTTACCAGCTCACCAAGGTGAAGCTCGCCCGGATGGCGTTCCTCACCCAGTTCGGCCGGCAGTTCTCCTACGACGTCGCGCTGCGCATGGAAACCCCGACCGGCACGTTGGGTGCGTCGATGGTGAAGGCCACGGTGTGCAAGGCCGCCGAGTGGGTGGCCCGCGAAGCGCAGCAGATCCACGGCGGCATGGGCTACGCCGAGGAGTTCACCGTGTCGCGGCTCTTCGTGGACGCCCGGGTGCTCTCGATCTTCGAAGGCGCCGACGAGACCCTGTGCCTGCGGGTCATCGCCCGACGGCTCGTCGACCAGGCCCTCGAGCGGTCACGATCGTGACGGGAACCCGTGCTGGGGCTGGGGTCCGGGCCGGGGCCGGGGCCGGGGCTGGGGGGCTCATGCCGCTCGTGCCGCTCGGGTTCGAGGGCGTCGGCTTGCGCCACGGCGAGCGCTGGACGCTCAGCGACATCACCTGGACCGTGGCCCCGGGCGACCGCTGGGTCGTCCTGGGCCCCAACGGCTCGGGCAAGACCACGCTCGTCCGCCTGGCCGGTGGCTGGCTGCACCCCAGCACGGGGACGGTCACCGTGCTGGGCCAGCGCATCGGTCGGACCGACGTCCGTACGCTGCGCACCCGAATCGCCTTCGCCTCGGCGTCGATCTCGCAGTCCCTGCGCCCCTCACTGACCGCGGCCGAGGTGGTGGTGACCGCCCGCCACGCCGCGCTCGAGACGTGGTGGCATCAGTACACGAGCGACGACCACGCCCGCGCCGCGGCCCTGCTCGAACGGGTGGGCTGTGGAGCGCTCGGGATGCGGGAGTTCGGCACGCTTTCGGAAGGCGAGCGCCAACGAGTGCTGCTGGCCCGCTCGCTCATGCCCGACCCGGAGTTGATCCTCCTCGACGAGCCGACCGCAGCTCTCGACCTCGCCGGGCGCGAGGCGCTCGTGTCGCAGCTCACCGATCTGGCCGGCGACCCGACCGTCCCCCCGATCGTGTTCATCACCCACCACGTCGAGGAGATCCCGCCCGGTTTCACGCACGCCTTGGTGCTCAAGACCGGACGGGTGCTGGCGTCTGGCCCCATCCCCGAGGTGCTCACCGCCGAGGTGCTCGGCGCCGCCTATGACCTCGCCGTGCGGCTGGAACGCCAGAACGGCCGATACTGGGCCTGGGCCCGCTGACGGCTGTTCACCTGTGTTCACCTGCGTTCAGGTTCAGGTCATCGGACCGGTGTGATGGTGGGGGGCGACGAGGCATGCCTGGCCGTGGACCTGATGGCGCTTGTGCAACCAGGTCGTCGTCTCGCGATGCGAACGCTCGATGAGCTGGGCCGATTTCGAGAAGTCGACCGGGCTCACATCGAGCGGGCACAGCGGCGGGATCACGTGCAGCTCGGCACGGTCTTCGAAGCGCTCGATGTCGAAGCTGAGCCGCTGGGCGATGAGCAGCGAGAGCGCCTGGAGCACCATCCCCAAGGCCCCCTTGGGCGGGATGGCCAGCCCGCAGGCGTAGCCCGTCGGGAGCACGAAGATCCGGGTCGCGCCGAGGGCGACGGCACTGGAGACGGGCGTGTTGTCGGCGACGCCCCCGTCCATGAGCGCGCGCCCGTCGATGGTGACCGGCGGGAAGACCCCGGGAATGGCCGTGCTGGCGAGGAGCGCATCGATCGCTGAGCCCCGCGACAACACCACCTCGTCGCCATGGGTCACCTCGGTGGCAACGATGTGCAGCGGGATGCGGGCGTTCTCGATGCGGTCGAGGCGGAGCCGCTTCGTGAGGATCGAACGCAGGCCGTCGCTGGGCACGAGGGAATTGCGCCGGCCCAGGAATCCCGTGAGCCCGGCCAGCGGGCGCAATGGGAACACGTCGTTTCGACCGAGCGAGCACCACAGCTCCGACAGCGACAGGATGCCCTGGCGCCCCGGGTAGGTCGCGACCCAGGCGGCGTTGAGAGCGCCGACCGACGAACCGATCACGAAGTCGGGGTTGATGCCGTGCTCGGTGAGGGCCGCGAGCATGCCGACCTGGACCGAGCCCAGGCTGGCTCCCCCCGACAGCACGAACGCGGTCGTCATTGACGGCAGCTTCCCACAGGCGGTCCGGGGTAGGCACGGGCCGGCACGACACAATGTCCGGCATGGCCGAGATCTACACCCACGGACACCAGGAGTCGGTGCTGCGCTCGCACCGTTGGCGCACGGCGGCGAACTCCACAGGGTACCTGCTTGACGAGCTCCGGCCGGGGATGTCGTTGCTCGACGTGGGCTGCGGTCCCGGGACCATCACCGCCGATCTTGCTGCGCTGCTCGCGCCCGGGCGGGTGGTGGGGATCGACATCTCGGAGGACGTGATCGAGATCGCCCGGGCCCAGGCCCGCACTCGTGCACGTGATCGAGCCGGTGAGTCCGCGACAGACGATGCCGTCACCAACCTCGAGCTCGTCGCCGGCGATTTCCGCACGCTCGGCGCCAGCCCCACCGGTGAGCCCGTGCACTTCGACGTGGTGCACGCGCATCAGGTGCTCCAGCATCTCCAGGATCCCGTCGACGGCTTGCGGGCCATGGCCCGACTGGCCCGTCCGGGTTCGGGGATCGTCGCCGCTCGCGACAGCGACTACTCCACGTTCGCCTGGGCGCCCCACTCCGCGGCCCTCGACCGGTGGCGTGAGATCTACATGGCAGTCACCCGGCACAACGGCGCCGAAGCTCGTGCCGGACGGTTCCTGCTTGGCTGGGCGCAGCGGGCCGGGCTGAGCGACGTGCGTTACACGACCTCCACGTGGACCTACGCCACACCCGACGAGCGGACCTGGTGGGCGAACCTCTGGGCCGACCGCACGGTGGGTTCGTCGTTCGCCGACCAGGCCGTGGTCTACGGCTACGCCACCGCCGGCGAGCTCGCCGCCATCGGCGACGGCTGGCGGGCCTGGGCCACCGAGCCCGATGCCGTGTTCGTGGTGCTTCACGGCGAGATCCTGGCCCGGGTCTGAACGCTCAGTCGGTGCTGCGCTTCATGCCGGCCCGCGAGCCCCGGGTGACGAACTTCGTCGCCATCTTGCGCGACGCCTCGTCGATCATCTCGTCGCCGAACATCACCGCGCCCTTGCGCTCGCTACCCATGGTGGCGTGCTCGTAGGCGTCGAGGATGTCGAACGCCCGGTTGAACTGCTCCTGCGTGGGTGTGAAGATCTCGTTGATGACCGGGATCTGGTCGGGGTGCAGCGACCACTTGCCGTCGTAGCCGAGGATGCGGGCGCGCATTGTGTAGTCGCGCAGCGCATCGAGGTCGCGGATCTTGAGGAAGGGCCCGTCGATCACCTGGAGCCCGTTGGCCCGTCCGGCCATGAGGATCTTCGAGAACACGTAGTGGAAGTGGTCGCCCGGGTATTCGGGGATCTGCACGCCACCGGTGAGGACCGGCATCTCGGCCGACGCCGCGAAGTCGGCCGGACCGAAGATGATGGTCTCGAGTCGGCTCGACGCCGCACAGATCTCCTCGACGTTGATGAGGCCCCGGGCCGTCTCGATCTGGGCCTCGATCCCGACACGACGTATGTGCCCGTTGGCCTTCTCGATCTGGGTGAGCAGCAGATCGAGCGCCACCACCTGCGCGGCCGACTCCACCTTGGGCAGCATGATCTCGTCGAGCCGCTCCCCCGCGCCCTCGACCACCTCGATCACATCTCGATAGGTGAACTCGGTGTCCCACGCGTTGACACGAACGCACAGCACGGTGTCGCCCCAGTCGCCATCGCGAATCGCCTGCACCACCTTGGCCCGGGCCGATTCCTTCTCGAGCGGCGAGACCGAGTCCTCGAGGTCGAGGAACACCATGTCGGCGCCGAGCCCCGGGGCCTTCGCCAGCATCTTTTCCGACGATCCCGGTGTCGCATGACAGCTGCGTCGGGGCAGGTAGCGGGTGCGTTCGCTCATGCGCTCAGGCTACCGACGCAGCGCTCAGGTCAGGCCGAGGATGCGGGCCATCGTGGGGGGAAGCCCGTCGTCGCCACGGGCGACCATGGCGGCCCGCTCGACGTTGATGGCGTCGTAGTCCCGGCATTGCCAGGCATCCCAAGGCCCCGGCGGCAACGGCTCCGCTCGAGCACCGTTGCCCGAACCCGCATCGACGCAGGCGCGGAGATATCCCTGCAGCGTCGCCAGCTCGGCGGCCGTACCAAGGGGGCCGTGCCCGGGGACGATGGTCTCGGCCAGGTCGCCGATCACGTCGAGCACCTCGGCCCACTGCGCCGGATCGCCCTGGAAGCACAAGGGGGTCACGCCGAACCAAGCCAGCCCTCCGGCGAAGAGCACGTCGACGTCGGAGACCAGCACCAGCAGGTCGCCCGGCGTGTGTCCGGCCGCCGGGAGCACCTCGATTCGGGGCGTGAGCTCGACGGCGGTGTCGATCACATGCGTGACCGGTCGCGTGAAGCCCAATCGGCGACGGGTGGGCGCAGCGATCTCCTCGTTCTGCAGCTCCTCCCGTCGACGCGACATCTCGTCGAACTCGGACGCGAACTCAGGCAGAAACGCCTTGTACGCGTTGATGTTCGGCTCTTGGTCGAGCAGCATCGACGTGTGGGGAGAGCCGTAGACGGCTGCCAGCCGGAAGCGCCACGAACCGCCGACGCATTCGATGTGCGAGCTGGTCAGGATGAGTCGGCGGACGGGGATGCGCAACGCGTCGACGGCGGCGCCGAACGGCTCCCACTGCGACGGCGACATGAGCGCGTCGACCACGGTGAGCTCAGCGCCGTCGCGGATGACACCGGCGTTGGTGACACCGAAGCCACCGACCGGCTGGATCCAGGCCCACACCCCGTCGGCGATCTCCCGCAACGACGGGCTCTCGCCGCTGCGCTCAGTACCGTCACGATCGCCCCGCCCGCCTCGCGCCATGGCCCGAGGGTATCCGCCGGCCTCCGCCGGTGAGGCGGCCTGAGCAGGCTGAGCCGGTGAGGCGGCCTGAGCCGGGTGGGCCGGTGAGCGCAGGCGCCGGTGAGCCGGCCGGCTCGGGCAGGGAACTAGCATCCGAGCGCTGACGGACCGCCTCTCGCGACCGCGTGCGAGGGCCCGACGACATCCCGAAGGACGCGCCTGCCGTGGCCAAGACCGCCGATCCCCAGACGCCCGTCACCACGATCAAGGGCGTCACCCGCACCCTCGACGACTGGCTCACGTCGGGCCAGTTGTGCCTGTTCGTGCTGCCGTCGTGGCCCGAGGCATCGCAGTACGTACCCCTGACGCAGCGGGCCTTCAAGGTCTTTCGCGAATCCGATGCCCGGTGCGTGATCATGGTGATGGGATCCGAGCTCCAGGCCCGACGGGTGCTCGGCGCCACCGCCGACACAGACACCGTGTGGCTCGATCCCGACGGCACCATCACCAAGCAGTTGGGCGTCGCCCGCACGCCGGCGTTCGTCCACGTGCAGTCCGACTCCTCGGTGGCCGCGATCGCCGACGGCTGGGACCCGGCCGAGTGGCAGCGGATCGCCAACAGCTTGGCCAAGGCCCTGCGCTGGACCAAACCCATCTACCCCGAGCCCCGCGACCCCGAGCCCACCGCCGGTTGGGACGTGTGACCACGGTGGCCCCGCCGGGCGACACACCGGTCCGGCTCACATCGTTCAGCCACGGTGCCGGGTGCGCCTGCAAGCTCTCGCCGGCCGACCTGCACCACGTGCTGGGTCTGGTGAAGGGGTTGGGCAAGCCCGACGATCCCAACCTGCTGGTGGGGCTCGATACGAGCGACGACGCCGCCGTCTACCGCTTGCGCGACGACCTGGCGATCGTGCTCACCACCGACTTCTTCACCCCCATCGTCGACGATGCCTACGACTGGGGTCGGATCGCGGCAACCAATGCCCTCTCCGACATATACGCCATGGGCGGCACGCCGCTGATGGCCCTGAATCTCGTGGGCTGGCCCCGCGAGGGGCTGCCCTTCGAGCTCCTGGCCCGGGTGCTCGACGGCGGTGCCGACGTGGCCCGGTCGGCGGGGATGCTCGTGGTCGGCGGACACTCGATCGACGATGCCGAGCCCAAGTACGGCATGGCGGTCGTCGGCACCGTGCACCCCGACCGGGTGATGGCCAATCGGGGCGCCCGGCCCGGCGACGTGCTCGTGCTCACCAAGCCCATCGGCCTCGGGGTGATCTCAACGGCGTTGAAGCGGGGCGCGGCCACCGATGAGCTGATGGCGACGGCCGTTCGCGTGATGACCACCTTGAACGCCGGTGCCCGCGACGCCGTCGTGGCCGTCGGCATCGCGGGGCCGGGTGCACTTGACGCTCCCATCCACGCCGGCACCGACGTCACCGGCTTCGGGCTCCTCGGCCATCTCCGCGAGCTGGTGCGCGCTTCGGGTGTCGGCGCCGAGATCGACCTCGAGCGGGTACCCGTCATCGGCGGCGTGCGCGATCTCATCGCGGCCGGGATGGTCGCCGGAGGCACGCAACGCAACCACGCCTTCGTGTCCCCGTCGATCGACTGGGGCGGTGTCGCGCTCGACGAGCAGTACCTCCTCGCCGACGCCCAGACCTCGGGCGGCCTGCTCATCGCCTGCGATCCCGATGCCGTCGACGACCTCACCGCCGAACTGCTCGCCGCCGGCACCCTCGCCGCCGCCGAGATCGGCCACATCACCACCGACGCCGGCTGCATCACCATCATCTGAGGCTCTCCACACCGCCTTGGGCCCCCTTGAGATCGGGCCCGACGGGTTCTCGCATTCGACCGATTGAGGCTCACGCCCGAGGCGCACACTGGCGTTTCCCACATGGCTTCGGTCGAGGGAGAACACCATGCGCCGTGAGACGCGCCGTGAGAGCCGTCACAACCTCTCCGTCGTCTCGGTCGTGACGGCATCCTGGTTGGGGCGGCTGGGCCGACGCCAACCTCGACTCCGTCCTCGACGTGGCTCCCGGAGGCATCGTCAGCACGGGCAACACCGGCGTCCTCGGTGTGTTCCTGCGATGGGACGACTGGCCCGTCGGGGGTCCCGACCCCACCCCCACCGACCTCGACTACCTCGGGACCTCACCCCCGGGCCTCCGACTCGACGTGTGGCTGGTGGGCGACGTTGTTTCGGGCTTGAGCCAACCCGTGGCCGGGGGGTGCGTGGCCGAACCCGCGAGCCAGCGGGCCGCGACCACCGTCGGGGCGGTGAACGTTTCCTCGGGCGCCCTGGCTCCCTACAGCTCGTTCGGGCCGAACCTCGACGGTACGAGCACCCCGCTCCTGACGGCTCCCGACTGCGTCTCGACGACCGCGTTGGGCACTCGATCGGCAAGTGTGCTGAGCGGTTTCTGCGGGACGAGCGCCGCCGCTCCCCACGTTTCGGGAGCCGCGGCGCTGCTCCTGCAAGCTGATCCCTCGTGACGTGTCGACCTTGCGCTGCTCGCGCAGGCCCTCGCTTCTCGCACTGCGCCCATCTCGGCACCGGCGGCCAGCTCGGCGACGTGGAAGGCGTTCGGGCCGTCGATCTCGAGCGGACGGCGTCGGGCAACGGCTACGTGATCGCCACCGAGCCGGGCGCCATCTTCGGGTACGGCGAAGGCCAGGCCGTGGACGCGCTTTCGGTGACCCGGGCCCTCCGGCTCGCGCCCGGCGAGTGGGTGATGAGCCTGTCGCTCACGGCCTCCGGCAGAGGAGTCTGGCTGTTCACCAATCGCGGCCAGGTTGGAACCTCGGGCGACGCCGGATTCTTCGGCGACCTGAAAAAGACGGTCCTGAACGGGCCGGTGCTCGACTCGATCCCCACCCAGAGCGGCCGGGGCTTCTCCATGGTGGCCAGCGACGGTGGCATCTTCGCCTTCGGCGACGCCGGTTTCGTGGGCTCCATCCCCGGCGTGCTGGCCGCCGGTCAGAAGCTCAACAGGGCGATCACGGGGATGGTCCACTACGGGACGGGCTACCTCATGGTCGGCGAGGACGGCGGGATCTTCTCGTTCTCCGATCGCCCGTTCCTGGGATCGCTCGGAAGCCCGCCCCCGCTACGGCCCATCGTCGCCGTGGCCCAACTCGGCTGACCGCGACCCTCACGGGATGACGAGCATCCCGAGCTCGGCTTCGATCTGTTGACGGGGCTTGGCCCCAAGCACCTGCCGCTCGAGCCGACCGTTGCGGAACATGGCGATGAGCGGGATCGACTGGACCTTGAACGCCTGGGCCAGCTCGGGGTTCTCGTCGATGTTGACCTTGACGATCTTGTACGCGCTGCCGCGCATGCTGGCGATCTGGGCCAGCACCGGGGCGACCTGCTTGCACGGGCCGCACCATGGGGCCCAGAAGTCGACGATCACAGGCACATCGGAGCGCAGCACCTCCTCCTCGAACGTGCGCGTGGTAACCGACTTGATGGGACCGTCGTCGTCGGCATCGGCACCGGCCTCGCCGGCTGCCGGGGGCGCCGTGGCCGAGACGGGCAGCGGGGCGTCGGGGCGCTCGCCGGCCTCGACGGCGTCGAGCCAGGCCTTGAGCTCCTCGATCTCCTCGAGCGCCACCTGGTGCTGCATCTTGTACTCGCGATACACGAGCGGAATCCCGTGCTCCTTCAGGGTGATCGCCGCTGCGCGGCCCCGCTCGAGGGGGAGCATCGGGTCCTGGGTGCCGTGGGCAACGAAGGCCGGCGGGAGACCGTCGTCGCCGAAGGCGTAGGCCAGGCCGGCCACGTCGTCGAGCAGGAAGCTCGACAGGGCCACCACCCCGGCCGCCCGCGGCTTGGCCGAAATGCGGTAGCCGAGCGCGTAGGCCATGGACCCGCCCTGGGAGAACCCGGCGATGATGGCCGACGAGCGGTCGAGGCCGTGCTCGATGCACTGGGCGTCGAGCAGGTCATCGAGGGCATCGAGCGTGGCGAGGAATCCCGCCGTGTCGAACTGCTCCTCGTTCATCAGCTCGTACCACGAATACCCCGCGCCCGGAACCTTCAGCGGCCCTTGCGGGCACACGATCAGCAAATGCCCGTTGGGGTCGAGGTAAGGAGCGAGCGCGGCGAGATCGCGCTCGTCGGAGCCGAACCCGTGCATGAGCAGCATCAGGCGCTTGGGGGTGAGGCTCTGCTTGACGACGTTCGTGACGAGTTCCATGGCGTCCGAGGTTATTCGGTCGGCGACGGGTCCCCGGCGTTCACGGGCGGGCGCCGGTGGGCCCAGGGTGCTGCGACCTCGAGCTGCGATGCCAAGCGGATCAGCACGTCCTCGCGTCCGTCGTCGGCCACGAGCTGCACCCCGATGGGGAGGGCACCCACCGTCGCCGTGGCGGCCGACCAACCCAACGGCAGCGACACCGCCGGCTGACCCGTGACGTTCCAGGGCGAGGTGAGGCTGGCCACGCGAGCGATCACCGGCAGGAGCGTCTCCAGCGGCAGGTCGGGCGAGCCCGTCCCCAGCTCGATCGCCGGCGCCGGCATGGTCGCCATCACGAGCACGTCGAAGCCGCTCGCCCACCAGGCGGCCATCCGCCGGCACCAGGCGTTGGCGATCTCCTCGGCCTCCATCTGCTCGACGAGCGTCCGGGCCCGCCCCGCCTCGGCCATCCACCAGTTCGCCGGCTCCACGTCATCGGGTCCGATCGGCGCCCCGACCCGGCGGCTCCAGCGATCGAGATCGCGAGCCACGGCCGGGCCCACACAGGCCATCCCGGCCAGGTGGTCACCGTCGAAGAACGCCTCGGGGTACGACGCCTCCACGTGGTGCCCGAGGCCTTCGAGGAGACGGCCCACGGCGTCGACCGTCGCCACCACCTCGTGGTCGGTGGTGGGTACACCGGGGAGCACGCCGATGCGCAGGCGGCCGGGATCGGCGCCCACCTCCGAGGCGAAGGGGCGTATGGGTGGCGGGGCGCTGTAGGGGTCGCCGGGCGCCCGTCCGGCGATGACGTCGAGGACGGCCGCCGTGTCGCGCACCGACCGTGTGATCACGTGCTCGTGGGTGAGGTTGCCCCAGTACTCGCCGAAGGCCGGGCCCAGCGTCGATCGGGCCCGGGTGGGCTTGAGCCCCACGAGCCCGCAGGCGGCCGCCGGGATGCGGATCGAGCCACCCATGTCGTTGCCGTGGGCCACGGGTACCAGGCCGGCGGCGACGGCTGCGGCCGCTCCTCCCGACGACCCGCCGGGCGAACGCCTGATATCCCAAGGGTTCCTGGTCGCGCCGTAGGCGAGGGGCTCGGTCGTGGCCGAGGTGGCCAGCTCGGGAGCGTTGGACTTGCCGACGAACACGAAGCCGGCCGCCCGAAAGCGCGCCGCCAACCAGGTGTCGGTGGGCTCGATCCAGTTGCGGTCCTTGAGGAACCGCATGCCACAGGTGAACGGATCGCCCGCCGAGTGGCACACGGCGTTCTTGAGCAGGAACGGCACGCCCCGGAAGGGGCCGTCTCCCAGTGCCAGTGACAGTGCGGGATCGGCCCCGGTCCCGGCGGCCACCTCACGGGCCCGGTCGAACGTGGTGTGCACCACGGCATTGAGCGTGGGGTCGAGTCGCTCGATCCGCTCGATGGCGCTCTCGACCAGTTCGAGCGGCGTCAGGTCGCCGCGACGAACCAGATCGGCTTGGGCGGTGGCATCGAGGAACGGGTCGATCATGCCGGCACGGTAGGCCCGCGCGACGATGGCTGGCATGCGCCTCGGATTGAACGTCGGCTACTGGGCTTCCTCGAAGCAGGACCAGGTCCCCATCGTTCGGGAGGCCGAGAACCTCGGCTACGACTCGGTGTGGATGGCCGAGGCCTATGGCGGCGATGTCGTCACCGGCCTCACCTGGCTCGCCGCCAAGACCGAGCGCATCAAGGTGGGCTCGGCGATCATGCAGATCCCGGCCCGGACCCCGGCGATGACCGCCATGACGGCGGTCGGTCTCGACATGATCACCGGCGGGCGATTCCTGCTGGGGCTGGGCGTGTCGGGTCCCCAGGTGGCCGAGGGCTGGCACGGCGTTCCCTACGGCAAGCCCATCGGCCGCACTCGGGAGTACGTCGAGATCGTCCGGGCGATCATGGCCCGCGAGAAGCCGCTCGAGCACCACGGCGAGCACTACGACATCCCGTACACCGGTCCGGGCGCAACGGGCCTGGGCAAGCCGCTCAAGCTCATCGTGCATCCCGAGCGGGCTCACGTCCCCATCTACCTCGCGGCGATCGGGCCCAAGAACGTGGAGCTGGCCGGTGAGATCGCCGACGGGCTGCTCCCGATCTTCTTCTCCCCCAAGCGTTTTCTCGAGGTGTACGGGCCGCCGCTCGAAGCCGGGTTCGCCAGGGCTCGGGCAGCGACGGGTGCGGCAAAGGGATTCGACGGCGACCGGCCGTTCGATCTGGCTGCGTCGTGCACGGTCGTTCTCGGCGACGACGTGCAGGCGTGCCGCGACTCGGTGAAGCCCACGCTCGCCCTGTACGTGGGAGGGATGGGCTCCGTGGGGAAGAACTTCTACAACGACCTCGCCTGCCGGTATGGCTTCGAGGCCGAGGCGAAGACGATCCAGGACCTGTTCCTGAGTGGCAACCGGGCCGGGGCTGTCGCTGCGGTTCCCGACGAGCTCGTCGACGAGGTTGCGCTGTGCGGGCCGCGAGAGCGCATCGCCGACCGCTTCGCCGAGTGGAGGGAATCGCCCGTGGGCACCTTGAGCCTCAATGTCAACGGCATGGAAGCCTTGCGCCTCATGGCCGAGCTGGCCCTCTAGCGGCTGCCCGAGCGGAGACGGCGTGACCGACAGGCCCGACCGGGGGTCGAGCGGGGGGCCGCCCCTGTGAACCCCGGACCCGTGGAGCGCTGGTGGCGTGAGCGCCGGACCGGGACGCTCGAGCACGGCACGCTCGAGGACCCCTCGGCGCGGGTATCGGTCGGCACCGGAGGCGGCATCGTGTTGCGGGGCACCGTGCTCCCACTCGACGAGCCGCTCGAGATCGACTACCGGGTCGAGGCCGACGACGAGTGGCGCACCCGTCGCGTGTCCGTCAACGTCGTCGACACGGAGTCGGGCGAACGACGCCACATCGAGTTCCATGCCGATGGTGCCGGTGCGTGGACCGTCCACGACGAACAACGCCCCGATCTCCTCGGCTGTGTCGACGTCGACCTGGCGTTCAGCCCCATCACCAACACCCTCCCAATCCGCCGCCTCGAGCTTGCCGTGGGGGCCTCAGCCGACGTGGACGCCGTCTGGGTGCAGTGGCCGTCGCTCGAGGTGAGCGTGTTGCGCCAGAGCTACCAGCGCACGTCACGCGACCGTTACCTGTACTCGTGCGGGAGCTTCAGCGCCGCTCTGGTGGTCGACGAGCACGGACTGGTCGCCGACTACGAGGGTGGCTGGGAGGTCGTCGAGCCGGGGTAGTCGAATTTGCGCAGCGATCACGAACGTGCCGACGATGCACCCGTGAGCGCCAGTGCGGGAACGACGTCGGGTACCCCGACGGTGTCACGAAGCTCGGCCCTGATCCCGTCGTCGGTAGACGGATCGGCCGCTCGAGCCGCCCAACCCCGAGCTCGGCTCGCCGATGTATCCGCCCCGGCCGGGATTCCCACCCGCATGATGGTCCTGGGCGTCGCCGACGAGACCGGGGTGATCCACGCCGACGACCTGTCCCGCGTCGCCGGGGCCTGCGGCGTATCGCCCGAGCAGGTGCGCTCGTGTGTGCGCCGACTCATCGCCGAGGCTCTCTACGCGCGAGTCGGCACGGGTCGTTCGGCTCGATTCGAGCCCACCGCCAAGGGGTTGGCGCTCCTGGAGAAGTGGTCGAGTCGGGCCCGGTGGGCCTGGGGCCTCGACACGGCCGTCCAGGGGTGGGACGGCAGGTGGCACCTGGTCGGCTTTGCCGTCCCCGAGCGCCAGCGGTCGCGGCGCGACTCATTCCGGGCTGCGCTCGTTCGCATGGGCGGGGCGGCCGTGCACGGCGGTCTGTACGTCTCGCCCCATCCCTGGCTCGACCGGGTTGCGGCACGGGCCGAGCGCATCGGTCTGGGCGAGCAGGTCACGCTCGTCACAGCTACGCACTTGGCGATCGGCACCCTCCGCGACCCTCGGGAGATCGCGGCGTCGCTCTGGCCCGTCGAGCAGCTGACCAGCCGCTACGAGCGCGTCGTCGGAATCTCAACGTCGATCGTCTCGCGCCTGAACCACGCCAGCCGCCATGGCCGACAGCTCACCGACGCCGAGGGATTCGCAGCCGCGATGTCGCTGGCGGTTTCGTTCACCGAGGTGTTCCTCGACGACCCGCTGTTGCCACTCGAGTTGCTTCCCCATCCCTGGCCCGGCCAGCACGCTCGGGTGCTGGCTGCCACGGGTCAGCACCTCGCGGCCGGTCTCCGTGGTAGCTCGGGCGGACCGGCGCTCTTCCGCCGCTACGAGGACGCCATGACCGCGAAGCCCACTTGACTGCCGGGCAAGCCGAGCAAGGGTCCACGGCCGACGAATCCTGGGCCCTCCGACCCCGACCCCGTCCCACCCCGTTCACCGCGCCGTTCTGGCAGGCGGCGACGGAGGGCCGACTGGTCGTGCAGCGCTGCGGTGTCTGCGGCCAGTGGCGATGGCCGCCGCAGCTGGCCTGTCCCGAGTGCCTCTCGGAGGCCGGCGGTTGGGAAGCCACCGGAGGTACGGGCACCCTGTACAGCTACTCGGTCGTGCACCGTGGCGTCGACCGCGCCCGATTCCCGGGACGATACGTGCTGGCGATCGTCGAGCTCGACGAAGGCGTCCACCTCCTCACCAACCTCGTCGACTGCGCGCCCGACGACATCGCCATCGGGGCTCGCGTGCGCGTGGTCTTCCAGGCGCTCGACGACGAGCACACCGTGTACCCCTTCACGCTCATCGAGACCTGACGTGGCCCTGTCGGAGCGAACCCCCCGGACCCCCCAGGCCTCGCGAGCCTTGCGGGAGACGGCGATCGTCGGCATCGCCACCACCGAACAGACGCGCGCCGGTGGACGGTACGGGCTGAGCTACGCGCTGGAGGCCTTCCGGGAAGCGCTGGCCGACGCCGGGTTGGCCAAGACCGACATCCAGGGCCTCTACGCCATGCTCGACCAGTGGCCCCAGACGGGCCCGAGCGATCCCGGGAACTTCCGGCACACGAACTGGGCGGCCCAACTGGGCATCCCGATCCGCTGGTACACCATCCCGGCCAACTCCGGCTTCGGTTCGGGCGTCGCGGCCATCCTCGACGCCTCGGCGGCCATCGGCGCCGGATACATCGACACCGTGGCCATCGTGGTGGGCCAGTCGGCGGCCACGCCCGGATCGGACCGCACCGCGCCATGGACATCGGCCGAGCTCGAGTTCAACGAGTGGACGGGCACCTACACGGCGGCGCAGTTCGCGCTGGCCGCGCGCCGGCACATGCACCAGTACGGCACGACGGTCGAGCAGTTGGCGCTCGTGGCCGCAACGATCCGCAACTACGGCCATCTCAACCCCGACGCCGTGATGCACGGTCGGGGCCCGTACACCGTCGACGACATTCTGGCGGCGCCCATGGCCGCCGATCCCCTCACCCGGTTGATGTGCGCCCAGACCAACAACGGCGGCGGAGCGATGGTGCTCACGACGCTCGAGCGGGCTCGCGACCTCCGCGCTCCCGCGGTGACGGTGCTCGGCGGCGCCGACCAGTTCTCGTATCCGGCCTACGCCGCTCCCCCGCTGCTCTCGCCCTCGGCCGGGGGCGAATGGTCGCGCCAGTGGGTTCGCGACGGTTTCGCCATGGCCGGCGTCACCCACGACGACCTCGACGTCGTGGAGCTCTACGACGGC
Organism: Actinomycetes bacterium; assembly: GCA_031362415.1. Lineage (GTDB taxonomy): Bacteria > Actinomycetota > Acidimicrobiia > IMCC26256 > VFJJ01 > VFJJ01. Next base: position 20,458 of record JANLSK010000293.1, read on the forward strand.
TTCGCGAGCTGGATCGTCATGCAATGGGAGATGCTCGGGTTCTGCGGTCCCGGCGAGGGCGGGCCCTTCGTGGAGAGCGGCGTGATGGCGCTCGACGGGCGTTACCCGACCTGCACCGACGGCGGATGCCTGAGCTTCAGCCACATGGGGGTGCCGGCGTTGCTGCGGCCCATCGAAGCGGTACGCCAGCTGCGCGGCGAGATCGCCGATGCTTGTCCCGACTGGCGATCGGGTGTGCACACCCACCAACCGGTCCAGTGCCGACACGTACGAGACGCCGAGGTCGCGCTGGCGGTGAGCATGGGACCGCCCACCGGGGGCGGGCAATTCGTGGTGTTGGCCCGGGACTAGCGTCGGCGCCCATGACGGGTGCGGCACACGGTTTTCAGGCGGTCATCTTCGATCTCGGCGGCGTCGTGATGGGCTCGCCCATCCAGGCCATGAGCGCCTATGAGCGGGCGCACGGCCAGCCCGAGGGCGCCATCAACCGGCACGTCGCCGACGCCGGACCCGGCGGGGCGTGGGCCCGCTTCGAACGCTCCGAGCTGGCTTGGTCGGCATTCGTGCCCGCCTTCGAGGCCGAGTTGGCCGGGGTCGGTATCGCGTGCGACACCGAGCTGCTCTTCTCCGGGTTCATGTCCGGCGAGGGCGCCCGTCCCCAGATGCTCGAGGCCATCGCCTGCATCCGCAAGCAGGGCTTGAAGACCGCTGCGCTCACCAACAACTTCTCGCGCCCCGACAGCTCCGGCCGGGATCGAGCCGAGCCGTTCGGCCTGGCCGCTGGAGCGAGCGACACCGGGGATTCCGGCGACACCGACGACCCCATGGGGTCGCTCCGCGAGCACTTCGACGTGTTCATCGAGTCGCGCCTCACCGGGCTGCGCAAGCCCGATCCGCGGATCTACGAGCTGGTGTGCCGCGAGCTCGACGTCGCACCGGCAGAGGCTGTGTTCCTCGACGACATCGGGTACAACCTCAAGCCCGCCCGGGCCATGGGCATGGCCACCATCCGCGTCCACGATCCCGACGACGCGCTCGCCGAGCTCGAAGCGCTGCTGGGGTTCGCACTCGCCTCGACGGCAACGGGCCCCGGCTCCGGCCCGGCCGCCAGCTCACGGCAGGCCGGCAGCTCCAGCTCCGACCCGGGCTCGGGCTCGGGCTCCGACAGGAGCTCGGGCTCCGACAGGGAGGACGCTCGATGACCGTCAGATACGAGACCGACGAGTCCGTTGCCGTCGTCACCGTCGACCGTCCCGAGGTGCGCAACGCCGTCGACGGTCCCACCGCGCAAGCGCTCCACGATGCCTTCCTCCGCTTCGAGGCCGACCCCGATCTCCGGGTGGCGGTGCTCACCGGCGCCGGCGGCACGTTCTGTGCCGGTGCCGACCTGAAGGCCATTGCGGCCGGGAGGGGCAACCCCGTCACCGAGGACGGACCCGGGCCGATGGGACCCACCCGGCTCCTGCTGGCCAAACCGGTGATCGCCGCCATCGAGGGGCACGCCGTGGCCGGCGGGCTGGAACTGGCGCTGTGGTGCGATCTCCGGGTGGCCGCCAGCGACGCCGTGTTCGGCGTCTTCTCCCGGCGCTGGGGCGTGCCGTTGATCGACGGGGGCACGGTGCGCCTTCCCCGACTCGTCGGCCAGTCGAACGCTCTCGACCTCATCCTCACCGGGCGGGGGGTGAGCGGCGACGAGGCGCTGCGGATGGGGCTCGTCAACCGCATCGTCCCGATGGGCGAAGCGCTCCCCACGGCCGTCGCGCTGGCCCGCCAGATCGGCGAGTTCCCCCAGGCCTGTCTGCGCGCCGATCGCATCGCCGTCTACGAACAGTGGGGTCTGCCCGAGGGTGCCGCGCTGCATCACGAGTTCCAGCGGGGCTGGCACGAGGGCGTCAGAGCCGAGATCGGCGCCGGCGCGTCCCGCTTCGCCCGCGGTGAAGGCCGCCACGGCACGTGAACCTGTCGGAGCGCGAATGCCGGGGCAACGCCGAGGTCGTCAGAGGCGAAACCGAGACCGGCGTGGTCTGGTTGACCGGCGCCGACCGCCACGGCATCGGGAAGGCCACCCCGGTCGCACGCGACCGCGGACTCCGGGCTCGGTGACATCCATGGACAGCATCCGGCCCATCGGCTCGCTTGGGTCCCCCTCTCGAAATGCCGGTGCCGTGCATCATCGAGCCGACCACGTCCGGCCCAGACCCCGGGGCTCGGGCTAGGCGACCCAGACCCAGACCCAGGCCCAGGCCCAGGCCCAGGCTCGGGCTACGCGGCGTGACCCGGCTGGCCGCCGTTCAGGCTCGTTCGGGGACGTGCGTCGGGCTGGGGCCGGTTGTCGGTGT
>JANLSK010000315.1:0-11617 GCA_031362415.1 Actinomycetes bacterium
CTACTGGCTCGTCGCCAACGACGGCGGCATCTTCTCCTACGGCGACGCCACCTTCCACGGCAGCACCGGCAACATCCGCCTCAACCAACCCATCGTCGGCATGGCCCCCACCCCCACCGGACGCGGCTACTGGCTCGTCGCCACCGACGGCGGCATCTTCTCCTACGGCGACGCCCGTTTCTTCGGCTCGCTCCCTTTCAGCCTCGTCCCCTTGAAGCTCACGACCGTGGCCACGCTGGCGGCGCCGACGGCGATGGCCGTCCGCCCTGGCGACACGACGCTCTACGTGGCCGAGAAGGCGGGCCGGGTGCGGGCCGTCCGCAATGGCACGGTCGATGCGACACCGGTGCTCGACCTCGTCGGACGGGTCTCGACCGGCGGCGAGCAGGGTCTGCTCGGCCTGGCCTTCCTCGGCGGCAAGCTCTACGTGCACTACACCGACACCGCCGGCGACACCCGCCTCGTCGAGTACGCCCTCGACGCCAACGTGCGAGCGGTGCCGGCCAGCGCCCGGGAGCTGCTCTTCGTCGACCAGCCCTTCGCCAACCACAACGGTGGCCAGCTCAGCGCCGGGCCTGACGGTCTGCTCTACCTGGCCCTCGGCGACGGTGGCAGCGGTGGCGATCCGCAAGGCAACGCCCAGAACCTGGGCTCGCTGTTGGGCAAGATCCTGCGCATCAACCCCGCACCGGCCGGCGCTGCGGCCTACACCGTGCCGCCCGACAACCCGTTCGTGGGAACGGCCGGAGCCCGAGGCGAGGTCTGGGCCTACGGGCTGCGCAACCCGTGGCGCTTCTCGTTCGATCCGAGCGGGAACCTCTGGATCGGCGACGTCGGCCAGAACCAGCGAGAGGAGATCGACCTGCTCGCCGCGCCCGGCGCTGGAGCGCCCGGCGGCAAGGGCGCCAACCTGGGCTGGAACCGTCTCGAAGGAACCCGGCCGTTCACCGGCACCGCGCCCGCCAACGCCGTGGCGCCCATCCACGAGTACGCCAACCCCGCCGAGGGCTGCTCGGTGACCGGCGGCTACGTCGTGCCGAGCTCCCGGGTGCCGGCCATCCAGGGGCTCTACGTGTGGGCCGACTTCTGTCGGTCCCGGGTCCAGGCGCTCCGGGTCTTCCAGGGCCAGCTCTTCCAGGTGCTCGACCTCGGCGTCGCCGGCAGCCAGATCTCGTCGTTCGGCCTCGACAACGCCGGCGACCTCTACGTGCTCTCGCTCGGCGGCACCCTGTCCCGCCTCGACGCCGCGTAGCGTGCCGACGGGGAGCAACTGCCAGTAGTCGCGCGCCGGCGGTGGTCTTCTGGCAGTTGGTCGAGAACGCCGAGGCGAGACGGGCAATTCTGCCGACGATCGCGTTCTTCCTCCGAGCGTGCGCGCAAGCCACGAGGGCACCGAGCCGACAAGGATGCGCGAGCGTCATCGGACACATCGGACGGACGGGTCGATCGAACAGATCACACCACGGATAGTGGTCAAGAATAACCACTCAGAGTGCCGAATCTTACTCCGGCTTCACGGAAGGCCGGAAGGGAGTTCGGACACGGATGGTCCGATCCACGGGAACCCTGCAGTGGCGCAGGGCCCGCGATCTCGCGATCGCGCTGGCTCTGATCACCTCGGCAGTGGTCGCGACGACCAACACCTCACCAGCCGGCGCCACGAGCGCCCCCGGGCCACAGGACGCGGCGGCCGCTTCCGCTCCGGCGGCAGGCATGGCTGCCACCCCCTCCGGCGGTGGCTACTGGATCGCCCGCACCGACGGCACCGTGTCGGCGCACGGCGATGCGATCGACCACGGCTCGATGGGCGGGGCCGTCCTCAGCCAGCCCATCGTGGGCATCGCATCCACCGCATCGGGCAAGGGCTACTGGCTGGTGGCTCGCGACGGCGGCATCTTCAGCTACGGTGACGCCCCCTTCTTCGGCAGCACCGGCGACATCCGCCTCAACCAGCCCATCGTGGGCATGGCCGCCACCCCGTCGGGCACCGGCTACTGGCTGGTCGCTCGCGACGGCGGCATCTTCGCCTACGGTGACGCCCCCTTCTTCGGCAGCACCGGCGACATCCGCCTCAACCAACCCATCCTGGCCATGACGGCGTCCCCCACGGGAGCCGGCTACCGCCTCATCGCCGCCGACGGCGGCATCTTCAGCTACGGCGACGCCACGTTCCACGGCTCCACGGGGGCCACCCCGCTGCCGGCTCCGATCGTGGGCGCAGCCCCCACCGCCACGGGTGCCGGGTACTGGCTCCTCGGCGGCGACGGATCGGTGTACAACTTCGGCAACGCGCCGTACCTCGGGGGCACCGCAGGGAGCGGGACAGGCGCCATCGGCATCGTCCGCACCACGGCGGGGTACTGGGTCGTGGCCGCCGACGGCACCGTGGTCCAGTTCCCGGCTCAGGGAACGGTCCCGGGGGCGTCGGGCGCGCCCACGCCGGCGCTTCCTGCCGCTGCGGGGACCGTCATCGCCCCTCTGGGTCAGCCCGGCGCTCCTCCCGGCGGCATCTACAACTACATGCGCCTGAACGACGATGCATCGCCGGCTCGGTACAACCCCTGCCAGGAGATCCACGTCACGACCAATCTGGCTTCAGCCCCGGCCATGGCTCGCCAGGACGTGATGGGGGCGCTGGCCCGGGTGGCCAACGCCACCGGCATCACCTTCGTGTACGACGGCGACACCACGGAGCGCCCGTCGAAGGCCCGGGCCCTGTACGACAACGCCCGCTACGGCGATCGCTGGGTCCCCATCCTGATCGCCTGGGTACGACCGGGTGAGACCGACCAGAACCTGACCGGCGGCATCCTCGGGCTCGGCGGCTCGACGGCCGTCAAGGAGCAGGGCCGCTGGGTGTACGTCACCGGCCAGGTGACGTTGAACGCCGACTACAACCCGAGCTTCGGAGCCGGGTTCGGGACGGGTTACACGTGGGGCGAGGTGCTCATCCACGAGATCACCCATGTGATGGGGCTCCACCACGCCGACGACGTGAAAGAGATCATGTACCCGACGGCCACGTCGAACGCGGCCGAGTTCGGCCCCGGTGACCGTACCGGCCTGTACAACCTCGGGCGACCGGCGGGATGCCTGGCCCAGCCCGACCCATGGTGGCTGCGGACCGCGGGTGGCGGGTTCACCACGGCGGCCGCACCTCCCGAGACCGGTTCCGACGAGGCCGCGGGTGGCATCTGGAGCACCACGGCCCCGGCCGTCACCCCCGCCCCCGGATTCGGCGGCGCATCGGCGTTCTCCGGTGCTTCCGGCTTCTCTGTGGCCTGCGCACTCTGAGGTGCCTCGGGTCCTCTCGAGTTGGTCACGCGGCTGAACCTGGCGCGGGAGCATCGTCGGGTCTGGCACCATAGAGGCGATGCCGATGCGGACCGATTGCCAGCACTATGAATCGCGCACGTATCCCTCGGGCGACACCGTGCGCAAGTGCAACCTCGACCTCGCTCCCGAGGCCCCCTGGCGGTGCCCGGAGGCCTGCCCGGGCTACAAACGTCGCCTCGTCGACGTGGGCTGGAACTACGGCACGTTGGCTCCGGTGTCTCCCATCGAAGAGCCGCCCGGGCTCGACAACGGCGCTGCGGCGCTCCTCGATGAGGCCGAGGACATCATCAACGCCATCGGCCCCCAGGTCGTCGCCGAGTTCGAGGAGGAACAGCGCCGCCGCCAGGGCGGCCGCTTCAAGCGCCTCTTCGGCCGCAAGAAGGACAAGCCCTGACCGCGACTTCCAGCCGCCGGCCCGGTGCGGTCGACGGGTCCCGGCTCGACATGCTCGACGTTCTCGGTGGGTTGAGCGTCAGCCAGGCGCGGGTCGAGCGGGCGACGGCGGGCGCTACTGGCCCGTGAAGCGGGCTTCGCGCTTCTCGATGAACGCGCTCAGCGCCTCGCCGAGGTCCTGAGAGTCGAGGAAGGCGGCGTTCCACACGGCGACGTAGTCGAGGCCCTCGGCCACCGAGCGGCCCTCGCCGGCGCGCAGGACCGCCCGGGCGCCTCGGACCGCAAGCGGGGAGTTGGCGGCGATCTCGACGGCCATGGCGACGGCCGCAGCGACCACGGCATCGTGGTCGGCGTACACGTCGTTCACGAGGCCGATGCGCAGCGCCCGCTCGGCGGTGATGTCACGTCCGGTGTACACGAGCTCGGCCACGTGCCCGGGCGCCAGCACCCGGGGCAGGCGCTGGAGCGTGCCCACGTCGGCCACCATCGCGATGCGGGTCTCGCGCACCGAGAACACGGCATCGGCTGCGGCCAGGCGGACGTCACACGCGGTGATGAGGTCGATCCCGCCGCCCAGGCAGTAGCCCTGGACCGCTGCGATCACCGGGACCGGTACCTCGGCCACCGCCGTGATCGAGCCCTGCAGGCGCTTGATGGTCTGGTAGCTGAGCGACCGCCGTCTGGCGCCCGAGACCTCTCCGGCGGCCACCACGGCCCCGGGCATGGTCTTCAGGTCGAGACCGGCAGTGAACACCGGCCCCCGGGCTGCGAGCACCACGGCGCGCACACGATCGTCGTCGGCCAGGTCGGCCAGATACGAGCACGCCCGCGGCAGATCGTCCCAGAACGCCGGGCCCATGGCGTTGCGCCGCGGCGCGTTGTCGAGCCACAGCGTCGCCACGTGCCCGTCGAGCTCGATCGAGAGAACCTCGGAGGTGAATGCGGCATCGCCCATGGACCCCGAGGCTAGAGGAAGGCTCGAGACCGACACGGCGACCGGCTCCTACACTGCTGTTGCTGCGACGGCCGTTGGCGGTGACACCGCCGCCGTCGTCCCCGAGTCGAGGAGCGCCCATGGCTGGATACGTGGCCCCGAAGCTGCCCGAGTTCGCCACCGTCGACGAGGAGCGGCTCCATCGCAAGCAGCGCTTGGCCGTGGCCTTCCGCCTGTTCGGCCGGCTCGGGTTCGGCGAGGGGGTCGCCGGGCACATCACCGCACGCGATCCGGAGCTCACCGATCACTTCTGGGTGAATCCCTTCGGCCAGAACTTCCGCCACATCTCGGTCTCCGATCTCCTCCTCGTGAGCCACAGTGGCGAGGTCGTTCACGGCTCGAACCCCGTGAACCAGGCGGCGTTCGCGATCCACTCCCAGATCCACATGGCCCGGCCCGACGTGGTTGCCGCGGCGCACTCGCACTCGCTCAGCGGAAAAGCCTTCTCGGCCTTGGGAAAGCTGCTCGACCCGATAACCCAGGATGCCTGCGCGTTCTATGACGACCACGTGGTCTTCGACGACTACACCGGCGTCGTGTTCGACCTCGAGGAGGGCAAGCGCATGGCGCACGCCCTCGGGGGCTCGAAGGCGGCGATCCTGCGCAACCACGGTCTGCTCACTGTCGGACACTCCGTCGACGAGGCCGCCTGGTGGTTCATCTCGATGGACCGCAGCTGCGAGGCCCAGCTCCTCGCCGACGCCGCCGGAACCACCGTGAAGATCGATCCCGACATGGCCCTCACGACGAGCAGCCAGGTGGGCAGCCCGCTCGCCGGATGGTTCTCGTTTCAACCCCTCCGCGACTGGATCCTCCGCGAAGAGCCCGATCTCCTCGACTGACCTACAGGAGGGTGCTGGCCAGCAGGGCGAGGTGCTCGAGGTCGGCCATGTCGAGGATCTGGAGGTACAGCCGCTCAACACCGAGCGCGGCGAACGCGGCCACCTGGTCGATGCACTCCTGGGGCGTGCCGGCCACACCGTTGCTGCGGAGCTCGTCGGGCTCTCGTGAGATGGCCGCCGCCCGTCGGCCCAGCTCGGCCTCGTCGGCGCCACAACACGCCACGAGCGCCACGCTGTACACGAGCGAACCGGGATCGCGCCCGATCGCCTCGCAGGCCCCTCGTGCCCGGGCGAACGTGGGCTCCACTTCGGCCGCAGCCGGGAACGGGATGTTGAACTCCGTCGCGTAGCGCGCCGCCAACGCCGGTGTACGCCGCAGGCCCTTACCCCCCACGAGAATCGGAGGGTGTGGCTGCTGTACGGGCCGGGGCAGGCACGGCGACTCGACGACGGGCCATGATCCGCCGGCATGGCTGAACCGGTCGCCCTCGGGGGTGGTCCACATCCCGTGGATGATCGCCAGCTGTTCCTCGAGCCAGTCGAAGCGCGCACCCGTTCCGGGGAAGGGGATGCCGTAGGCGGCGTGCTCCTCGGCGAACCATCCGGCGCCGAGGCCGAGCTCGACCCGTCCGCCACTCATCTCGTCGACCTGGGCGACGGTGATCGCCAGCGGGCCGGGATGGCGAAACGTGGCGCTCGACAAAAGCGTGCCCAAGCGGATGGTTGACGTCTCGCGAGCCAAGCCGGCCAAGGTGGTCCAGGCGTCGGTAGGACCGGGGAGACCCGATCCCCCGCCCATGCGCAGATAGTGGTCGGACCGGAAGAACGCCGAGAACCCCAACCGTTCCGCAGCCACCGCCACGGCCAACTGGTCGCCGTAGCTCGCCCCTTGTTGGGGCTCGACGAAGATGCGCACGTCCATGGAATCCACCGTTCCGAGCCGATGGCGGCTGCCACCTGGGGTCGTTCGGGGCGAACGACCCCCGCACTCTCTACCCCGGCCACCCGTCGGGCCCTCGCATCGACGCCACCAGACGCCGCATCGACCGCAACCATCGGTCGGGGTCGGTTGCCCGCTTCACGGTGTACTTGGCGACGCCGGCATGGGGCAGGATGAGGAACCGGTCGCTCCGGAGCCCGTCGATCACGGCCTCGGCGACCGCGTCGGCCTCGATCATCTCCGAGCGCAGCCACTCGGCCGCGGCGCCTTCGAGGTCCATCAACAGATCGGTGCGCACACCCTGGGGGCACAGACACGACACGCCAATTCCACGATCGCCGTAGGTGACGGCCAGCCATTCGGCGAAGGCCACGGCGGCGTGCTTGGTCACCGAATACGGTGCATCGCCGGGGGCCATGAGCAGGCCGGCGGCCGAGGCCGTGTGCAGCAGATGACCCTGTCCCCGGGCCAGCATCGAGGGCAGCACGGCCCGGGCCGAGTACACGTGGGCCATGAGGTGCACCTCCCACATGCGCTGCCAGACGACATCGGCGGTCTCGATGTCGCCGCCCCCGCCGATGCCGGCATTCGCACAGAACAGGTCGATGGGACCCTCGGTGGCGAGCACCCCGTCGACGAGCGCGCGGACGGACGCCTCGTCGGTGACGTCACAGGCCACGCCCCGAGCGTGCGGACCGATCGCCCGGGCCGCTTCGGAGGCCGCCTCGGGGTCGAGATCGCACAGCACCACCGAGCGGGCCCCGGCGCCGACGAGGCGGGCCGCCATGGCCGCACCGATGCCCCGCGCCCCTCCGGTCACCACGCACACCGCGTTCTGCAGTTCCATCGCCCGACGCTAACGGGCGGGGCCGGGCGAGGGCGGCCCGTTACGACCGGATGTCGGCGCCGACCCCGAGCGGGATCCGGGTGCCGGTGACCCACGGCACGCTCTGGAGATGACCGGTGAGTGTGGCCCGAGCATTGAGCAGCGAATCGAGACGCTCGCCGCTCATCGTCCCCAGATCGGGCCGCTCCGACTTCACGATGTCGCGGAACCGTCGGTCGACCTCGTCCTGGCTCATGATGCCGGTGACGCCGAGGGTCTCGGCTGCTCGCCGAAGACCCGGATCGATGACGGCGTCGACGCTCCTCGTCCACCCCCGGCCCGTCCGAGCCCGACCTTCGGCCGCCGCGCCGGTACGGGCCCCGGCGGCAATCTGGGCGTCGAACGTGGAACGGGCGAACGCCACGAACGATCGGGCGTCGGGCTCGTCGTCGCTGGGATGCCAGCCCCCACGGGAACCATCGCGAGCGCCGGGATCACGCTCGACGACCGGACGGCGTGACCGTGAATCGAGATCGAGGTCGGGTGAAAGGCGGTCGAGATCGATGTCGACGCGCGCCACCGACCCGGTCGACCGTCCGGGGGGCCAGAGCAACGAGTTGGCGGTGACGCGCTGGATATCCACCCAGGTGTCCGTTCGAGTGCGATGCGTGGATCCCGACCTCGGGCGCCCTGTCGGCTGCCGTCGGTGCTGCTTGAGGGATCGTGCGCGATCTCGCCGGGAGATGCCAGCGCCGCCGCGACGATCGTCCGCTTTGGGACGACTCGAGGATCACTCCTCGATGAAGATGCACTCCCCGGGGCACTCCTCGGCCGACTCGACGACCGCGTCGAGCTGGCTGTCGGGGAAGCTGGCGAGACCTTCCGCGCCCTTGGGACGGTCGGCGGCCGAGCCGTCGTAGACCTTGGAGCCTTCCTTCACGTAGGCCAGCCCGTCGTCGAGCAGCGTGAAGACGTCGGGTGCGATCTCTTCACACAGACCGTCACCAGTGCACAGGTCCTGATCGATCCAGACCTTCACGATCGTTCCACCTCCGAGGGGGGCCAAGTCATCGTCTTGTCGGCAACCTGTCGAGAGTTTACACGGTGAGCGCCGTGCAAACCCGTGTGGGCGCATTGCCCGGCTTTCGGGACCACAGTTGCAGCGGGGCCACGGTGCCGCGGGACTGCTCAGCCCGTCCCGTGACCCACGCCGGACACGCCGGCTCGCTCGAAGGCCGCCGCGACCTCGACCTCCGCCGCGGCCCGATCCTGCCACTCCCCGACGTCGCTCGCCTTACCGGGCTCGAGCTGCTTGTACACCTCGAAGAAGTGGCGGATCTCAGCCAGCGAATGGGGATGCACGTCGCCGATGTCTTGGACCCGTGTCCAGCGGGGATCGGTGGACGGCACGCACAGGACCTTGGCATCGTCGCCGGCCTCGTCGGACATCACGCACACCGCGACAGGCCGGGCGTGGATGTGACAGCCCGGGAACGCCGGCTCGTCGAGCAGGACGAGCGCGTCGAGGGGATCGCCGTCGGCGCCGAGGGTGCCCTCGACGAAGCCGTAGTCGGCCGGGTACTGCGTGGCCGTGAACAGGAACCGGTCGAGCCAGATCGCCCCGGTGTGGTGATCGATCTCGTACTTGTTGCGCGATCCCCGGGGAATCTCGATCACGACCTCAAGCTCCATGAGATGACCGTACCCGCTCGGCAGGGTCGGTTTCGGGAGCGTCTCACGCTCCCGGGCGGGCCTCAGCGGCGGATCGGACCGGTGTCGGCCACCTCGAAGGCGCTGCCGGGGACGGTCCGAAGCTGGTTCAGGTCGGTGTCGTTCCAGCGGGGATCGCTCGTGCCGCTGATGAACCAGTCGGACCCGTTGTCGGCCACGATCATCCCGTAGGTCTTGAGCGCCTCGAGGATGATGCGGGCCTGACCCGTGTAGCGGCTGATGTCGAAGCTGGCCTTGAGCCGGAACCGGGCGCCCATGGGCGGGCACGAGGTGTTCGACGATCCGGCTTGGTGCGTGGCCGGATGGATGTAGCCGCGCTGGGTGCACCGCACCGTGAACCGCAGAGCATGGCGGATCGCGCCGGCGGCGACCTCGTCGTAGCGCGTCAGCCCGGCGAAGATCGGCAGGCCCGCGGCGTCGGCGGAAGTCCAGCCGTCGGGCCGCATGGCGTTTGAGCGCAGGTCGAAGACCGCACCGTTCGAGGCCCGCCATCCCGGTCCGGCACCGATCCGGGATGCGTCGAACAGCTCGTAGAGCCGGCAGCGCCCGGTGTCGACGACGATCACGTGCCGATCGCCGCCGCCTTCCACCGGCGCCGTGGCCGGGATCGGGTAGGGCCCCGGATCGCTCTCGGACGGATACCCGTCGAACGTGACCGGAACCAGGGCCTGGGTCGGGCCGACGACCACGTACGGGATGCCGTACTGGGTGTCCTGGAAGAAGTCGTGGTAGAGGGACGTGCGACTGGAGATGGACCCCACCCAGGTCGACGACGAGGGGTGCACGGCCAGCTTCGACACGTCGGCGTTCCAGGGGTTGTCGGCCGGGAACACCGGGCACGGACCCACCGCCGGACCAGCGCCGGTGGGCGTACCCGGCGACCCGGGCGAGCCCGGCTGGCCCGTCGGGCCGGCCAACGGAGAGGCGACCACGGTGCCGCCGTCGCCGACGAGCCAGAAGCCCGATCCGTCGGGGGTGGGGGCCAGGTCGACGATGGGCCGGGCGGGCGCACTGGCCATCGAGCCCAGCGCGGTGGCGTCGCCATTGGCGTACACCACACCGGCCCGGGTGGCGATCCAGTACCCGAGACCGGTGGGGGTGGTGGCGATCCCGGTGACGGGCTGCGCCGGTGGCGTGGCTCCCGTGGATCCGAAGAACCGGGCGTCGCCGTAGGCGAAGATCCCACCATCAGACGCCACCAACCAATAACCCGACCCCGACGGCGACGACGCCATCCCCACGATCGGCCGGCTGAGGCTCTGCCCGGTGAGATCGCCCAGATGGCTCGGCGCAGCACCCGCGGCCGGCGTAGGGCCGATCCCCGACACGGTGGAGGCCGTGACCAGGGTCACGAGCGTCAGCGCCAGCGCCACGGCCGCCCGACGAGGACGACACCGCGGCGCCGCGTCGCGGTGAGGACGAGCAGGCACGCCTGGTTCTCCGATCAGACGACGGGGAAGCTCAACGACAGAGACGGGGGACGGGGGACGGGGAGAATCCTCCGACCGGGGACATCGACACCGCGCCGGAGCGACCTTCACCGGGACGGCGATCGACGCCGCTTTTCGGCGACGATGACCGATTGATCCCGCCGAAGCGGGGTGGGGGACGAATCGGGCGATTCACGGACGAATCCTGACGCATCGTTCAAGCCGACGGGCGTCACGGCCGATGTTTCCTGCATCACGACACGACCGCTGCCCCCTCGACGTCGCCGGACAGCACCCCTCGCCCTGGTCGTGGGGGCCACGCTGGTCGCGTGTGGTGCGCTCACCTTCGGGGGTGGAGCGGCGGGCGCCCAGGTCGCGCCGGTCACCACGACCACGACGTCAACATCGACCCCGACGATCCCGGCCGACGCCGCGGCGACGGTCATCGCCATCCCTTCCGTGGGAACGGTGTCGTGGAGCGACGGCGATGCCAGCACCACCCTCACCCTGGTGGCCGACCCGGCCACCGTGAAGACCGGTGACCTGCTGCACGTGGTCATGACCTGGACCTACGTGGGACCGACCCCCTTCAGCTCGCAGGCCGCGACCACGGCGTGCTCGGAGGTGATCGGACGCTCGTTCACGCGGACGATCACGAACTGGCGACCCGTCCTGTACTTCGGCACCACCCCCGACCTCACGGAGTACGCCATCACCGACCGCCTCGACGGACCCTGGCTCGCTCGGGCGACGGCGACCGCAGGATCCGGGCGCGAGACGCTCACCCCCACCTCGTGCGCATCGACGGTGCCGGTGGCCAAGACCGTCCGGGTCTACGACGTGAGCTACGTGGTGCCCGAGCTGCCCACAGCCTCCTACTCGCTGCTCACCCCGGACTTCGGGTTCAGCCAATGGTGGTCGGGTGGAGCGTTCCCGACGGTCGATCTGGTCGCGGCGACGGGCGGATCCCCGCTCGGGTCCGGGGCCCCGCCGCCGACGTCGGCGACGACCCTCGTACCGGTGCTCCCGAGCCCCGATCAGCTGGTGACGACCGCGGGAGCGAGCACCACGACCCGACCAGCGTCGACCACGTCGAGGACCGCCTCGAGCACCACCGGTCCGAGC
>JANLSK010000324.1:0-16463 GCA_031362415.1 Actinomycetes bacterium
AAGCGCCGCAAGCGCATGCGTAAGAAGAAGCACAAGAAGCTCCTCAAGCGCACCCGCTGGCAACGTCGCGCCGGCAAGTAGCTCCTGAGCCGAGCGCAAGAGACTGCACCGATCAACCGATCAACGGTACAACCGAGCGGCCGTCCCGGCACCGAGCTTCTGCTCGGTCCATCGGGCGGCCGTTCGGCGCGATCGGCGGCCGCTGGGCGCGGTTCGCGCTTCAGTGGCCGTGGCGCGCGCCGTCGCCTTCTTCGGCGCCCGGCACATCGCGGACCGGAGGGTCCTCGGCGACGGCTAGTGTCGATCGGCGAAACGATCGGGGGTGGTGTAATCGGCAGCACAGGGTCCTTTGGAGTCCCTGGTCCAGGTTCGAGTCCTGGCCCCCGAGCTGCGAAAGCACCGCCCGTCAGCTGTCTGCTTCTCGGAAGGGAACCGAATGTCTGCTGGAGCTCGTCCCCTCACCGCCATCGTCTTGGCGGCGGGCGAGGGAACACGGATGAAATCGGCGATCCCGAAGGTGCTGCACCCGCTGTGCGGACGCCCGATGGTGCTGCACGTGCTCGACGCCGTCGGATCGCTGCCCCTCGACCGGATCGTCGTCGTGGTCGGCCATGGCGCCGAGCGCGTGTCCAAGACCCTCGCCGAGAACGCTGACGCCCGGGTTCCCGTCGAGTCGGTGCTGCAGGTCCAGCAACGGGGGACGGGTGACGCCATGGCCGTGGCCCTCACCGTCATCCCCGAGGACTTCTCCGACGACGACGACGTGCTCGTGGTTCCGGGCGACACCCCGCTGCTTCGCTCCGACACGTTGCGGGCCATGGTCGATCTCCACCGGTCGTCGGGCGCCGCTGCGACGGTGCTGACCGCCGTCGTCCCCGACGCCACCGGGTACGGGCGCATCGTTCGCGACCGGGACGGGCGCGTCGACCGCATCGTCGAGCACCGTGACGCCTCCGAGGCCGAGCTGGCGATCAACGAGATCAACACCTCGATCTACTGTTTCCGTCGGGCGCTGCTCGCTCCGGCATTGCGTCGGATCACTCCCGACAACTCCCAGGGCGAGTACTACCTCACCGATGCCGTGGCCTTCCTCCGCCAGGCCGGGCATCGGGTCGATGCGGTCATCGCCCCCGACTGCATCGAAGCCGGTGGGATCAACGACCGGGCGCAGCTCGCGACCGCCGAGGCCGAGGTTCGGCGACGGATCAACGACCACTGGATGCGCGAGGGCGTCACCATGGTCGATCCCGAGCACACCTACATCGACGTGTCGGTCGTCCTGGGGCGTGACATCCGGCTGTGGCCCGGCGTTCATCTCCAGGGGCGCACCACCGTGGGCGACCGTTCGGAGGTGGGGCCCGATTGCCGTCTGGTCGACACCGTCGTGGGCGAGGACGCCACCGTCACCTACGCCATCGCCCGCGACTGCGACATCGGCAACGGCGCCAATGTGGGGCCGTACGCCAGCCTCCGCCCGGGCACCACGATGGGATCGGGCGCCAAGGTCGGGACGTTCGTCGAGACCAAGAACGCCGACATCCGCGCCGGCGCCAAGGTGCCGCACCTGGCCTACGTGGGTGATGCCGAGATCGGCGAGCGGGCCAACCTGGGCGCGGGCACGATCACGGCGAACTACGACGGTACCCACAAGCACCGCACGATCGTGGGCCCGTCGGTGCGGACGGGCTCGAACACGGTGCTGGTGGCCCCGGTCGTCATCGGCGAGGGGTCCTACACCGGCGCCGGCGCCGTCGTCACCCGCGACGTCCCGCCGCGGTCGCTGGCCAAGGGTGTCCCCGCCACCATCATCGAGGGGTGGGCCTCCGAGCGGAGCGCCGACGAGCACCACTGAGGCACCTTGAGCGCTGATTGATCACTCGTCACCCGCTCCGACGCGCGAGAGTTGAGCGCGTGGGCGACGGACGACGGGAGTCAGGCATGGAGCTCGTTTCCAAGAAGAAGCTCGTCGTGGTGTCTGGGCGAGCCAACGAAGCCCTGGCTGAGGAGGTCGTGGCGGCGCTCGGCGTGCCTCTCGGTGAGGTGCACCTCGCCACGTTCGCCAACGGCGAGATCTACGCCCGCTACGGCGAGAGCATCCGCGGTGCCGACGTGTTCATCATCCAGAGCCACTCCGACCCCGTCAACGACCACCTGATGGAGCAGCTCATCATGGTCGACGCGGCCAAGCGGGCCTCGGCCAAGCGCATCACGGCGGTCTGCCCGTTCTACGGGTACTCCCGTCAGGACAAGAAGTCCGAGGGGCGCGAACCCATCACGGCCCGCCTCGTCGCCGACATGCTGACGGTCGCCGGAGTCGACCGGGTGGTCACCGTCGATCTCCACCAGGGTCAGATCCAGGGCTTCTTCAACAAGCCCGTCGATCACCTGACGGCCCTACCCGTCATCACGAACTACCTCGCCGAGGTCACAGCGGGCACCGATCTCGTGGTGGTCTCGCCCGACGCCGGTGGCGTGAAGCGCGCCCAGAAATTCGCCAACCACCTCGGAGCCGATCTGGCGATCATCCACAAGCGGCGACCCCGGGGCACGATCAACGTCGCCCAGGCGCTGCACATCGTGGGTGACGTCGCGGGTCGCACGTGTGTGCTCATCGACGACATGATCGACACCGCAGGCACGATCACCTCGGCGGCCGAGCTGCTCGTGGCCAATGGAGCCACCGAGGTCTACGTGGCGGCCACGCACGCTCTGCTCTCCGATCCGGCCGTCGATCGGCTGAAGAACTCGTCGATCCGTGAGGTCATCGTCACCAACTCGCTGCCGATTCCGAGCGACAAGCAGTTCGACAGCCTCCGGGTTCTGTCGATCGCGCCCCTCATCGCCGACGCCATCGACGCCGTGTTCGAGGACACCTCGGTCAGTGAGATCTTCCAGGGCGAGAATTTCTGACGGCGGCGTTGCGGCGTCCTTTACTCGCGATCCGACGGTCGCGTCAAGGACCCTTCTCGCTCCGGTTCGATTCCGACGGTCGGGGTTGGGTCAGAATGGCCCATCACCCCCGGCCGCACCGGGGGGCGTGGTCTCTGGGGCGTCGACCGGCCCCCAACCGCTACGGAACGATCGAACGGACGCGTCATCATGAATCAGGTGCAGCTCGTTGTCGAACCCCGCGCCGACACCGGCAAGTCGCCGTCGCGCAAGCTCCGCCGTGAGGGTCTGGTTCCCGGCATCGTCTACGGCCTCGACGGCGCGTGCGAGCAGGTCTCGGTGCCGGCCCGGGCGCTCCAGCACATCCTCCAGGCCACCGGTGGGTCGAACACCCTGATCGAGCTCAAGGTGGGCTCCTCGAGCCAGCTCACGCTGGCCCGTGAGGTGCAGCGCCACCCCGTTCGCGGCACGCTCTTGCACGTCGACTTCGTCCGGGTTCGCGCCGGCCAGTCGATCGAGGCCGAGATCCCGGTCAACCTGGTGGGCGAGCCGATCGGCGTGCGCGAGGGGGGCCGTCTCGAGCAGTTGATCTTCCACGTGAAGATCGCCGCTCCCGCCGGCTCGATCCCCTCGGGCATCGAGCACGACGTGAGCGAGCTGGCGATAGGCGACCAGCTCTCGGTGGCCGAGCTGGCCATCCCGGCCGGCGTGACGATGGTGACCGAAAGCGACGTGCTCGTCGCCCACATGCCCATCCCGCGTGGTGCCGCCACGGTTGCGGCCGCTCCCGAAGCCGAGTAGCGCCGGCGGTTTCGAGCCGTGGCCGACTTCCTCGTGGTCGGGCTCGGCAACCCGGGCCCGGAGTACGCCAAGACACGCCACAACGTGGGCGCCGAGGTCGTCGAGATCCTGGCGCGACGCCACGGAGGTTCGCTGAAGCGATCCCGCGCCGAGCGGGCCCTGGTCGGTGACGTCCGCATCGCCGGGAAACGGGTCACGCTCGCGGTGCCGCTCACCTACATGAACGAGTCGGGGATGGCCGTCGGTCCACTCGTGCGCTACGCCGCGGTCACGCCCGAGCATCTCATCGTGGTCCACGACGAGCTCGACCTGGAGCCCGCAGCCTTGCGCGTGAAGAACGGGGGCGGTCTCGCCGGGCACAACGGGCTGCGCTCGATCGTGGCGCACCTCAAGACCCAGGACTTCACCCGGGTGCGCATCGGCGTGGGAAAGCCGCCCGGCGGAGCCAGTCGCGGTGTCGACCATGTGCTCAAGCGCTTCGGCAAGGCCGAACGCGAGCACATCGACGTGACGCTCGAGTTGGCCGCCGATGCGATCGAGTCCATCATCGATGTCGGCGTCGACCCGACGATGAACCGCTACAACACCAAGGCCTGAGCGCCGGACCTGCCCGCCAGGGTCGGGTCGGGGCAGTGGGTAGCCTCGCGCTCGCCATGGCCACGAACCCGAGCGCGTCGGCGCCCCTCGCCCACCTGCCCGAGCTCCTGCTCGACGAGCCGGCGTTGACGGGCCTGTCCGGCTCGGCCGAGGTGATCGCCGTCTCGGAAGCGGTGCGGCCTTTCGTGATCGCCGGGGTCGCCCGTCTGTCGAGACGGACGCCGATCGTGGTGGTCGTGCCCACCCAGAACGAGGCCGAGCGCCTCGCCGCCGATCTCCGGCAGTTCCTCGGCGCCGGTACCCGTTCGATGCCCGAGGTCGAGGCGTTCCCCGCGTGGGAAACCCTGCCCTTCGAGCGGGTCTCGCCCAACGTCGAGACGATGGGTCGACGGCTCCGGGTCATGTGGCGCTTGCGAATGGGCGGCGAGCACCTCCCCCAGGTGCTCGTGGCGCCGGTGCGCGCGTTCGTGCAGCGGCTGGGCCCGCACGTCGAGGACATCGATCCGATCATCGTGAGCGCGGGCACGATCGTCGACCGCGACGACCTCATCGCGCGCTTGGCCAGCGCCGGCTACCGGCGCGAGTACCAGGTGGAGGCGCGGGGCGAGTTCGCCGTGCGGGGCTCGATCGTCGACGTGTACCCGTCGACCGCCGACCATCCGATGCGGATCGACCTGTGGGGCGACGAGGTCGAGCGACTCCAGTCGTTCTCGGTGGCCGATCAGCGGGCCACCGGCGATCTCGACGAGATGATGGTCTTCCCGTGCCGTGAGCTGCTGCCGACGGTCGACGTGCGCCGCCGGGCCGAGGCGCTGATCGTCCTGGAGCCTTGGGGACGGGCCCACTGGGAGCGCCTGGCTGAGGGGCAGCTGTTCGACGGGATGGAGTCGTGGCTGCCCTGGCTGTCGTCGGCCGAGCACCTCCTCACCGATCTGGTACCCGCCGACGCTTTGGTGCTGCTCGTCGAGCCCCGACGCATGCGCGACCGCGTGCACGACCTGCTCGCCGAGGAAGAGTCGCTCGGACGGTCGCTGGCGCAGACCTGGGGGGCGTCAGCAGCTGCTGACGACGCCGGGTTCCCGAAGCTGTCGCTGCCGTACGAGCGCCTGCTCGCACACACCGCAGCCGACACCTGGACCGTGCTGGGTGTGCCCGACAACCCCGACACCCCGTTCATCTCGGGCACGCCGTTCGATGGGACCGCCGGTGACGCCGAGGCGTTGGCGTCGCGCCTGAACACGCTCCTGGCCGAGGGCTGGCGGATCGTCGTCGCGGCCGACGGCGAGGGATCGGCGGTGCGGCTGCGGGCCGTGCTGGCCGAGGGCGGGGCCCGTCTCGGCGCCTCCGACGTCGTGGTCGCGCCGCTCGACCGGGGCTTCCTCGTTTCGTCGTTGAAGCTGGCAGTCATCGGCGAGGCCGACCTCACCGGGCGCCGGCGGGTGCACCGCAAGGCCCGAGGGGCACGGCGGGGTCAGGACCTCTACAGCGACCTGGCCCCCGGCAACTTCGTCGTGCACGACATCCACGGCGTCGGACGCTACGAGGGCATGGTGCAACGCTCCATCGGAGGCGTGGAGCGCGACTACCTCCTGCTCGCCTACAAGGGCGGTGACCGCCTCTACGTACCGACCGATCAGGTGGGGACGGTCCGGAAGTACACCGGTGGCGAATCCCCCACGCTGCATCGCCTCGGCGGTACCGACTTCGCCAAGACCCGGTCGAAGGTACGCAAGGCCGTGGCCGAGATCGCAGCCGATCTCGTGCGGCTCTACCAGCA
Organism: Actinomycetes bacterium; assembly: GCA_031362415.1. Lineage (GTDB taxonomy): Bacteria > Actinomycetota > Acidimicrobiia > IMCC26256 > VFJJ01 > VFJJ01. Next base: position 6,065 of record JANLSK010000324.1, read on the forward strand.
GCGCATGACCTTGCAGGGACACGCCTTCGGAGCCGACACGCCCTGGCAGCGGGAGATGGAGGACACGTTCCCGTTCGAGGAGACGCCCGATCAGGCCAAGGCCATCGACGATGTGAAGGCCGACATGGAATCGCCGATCCCCATGGACCGCCTGGTCTGTGGCGACGTGGGCTACGGCAAGACCGAGGTCGCGGTGCGGGCCGCGTTCAAGGCCGTGCAAGAAGGCAAGCAGGCGGCCGTACTCGTGCCCACCACCTTGCTCGCCAACCAGCACGGGGTCACGTTCAAGGAGCGTTTCGCCGGCTTCCCCGTGCGGGTCGAGGCGATCTCGCGGTTCTTGTCGACCAAGGAGGTCAACGGCGTGCTGGCCGGCCTGCGCAACGGCGAGATCGACGTGGTCATCGGCACCCACCGGTTGCTCTCGGAGGACGTGGCGTTCAAGGACCTGGGCCTGCTCGTCGTCGATGAGGAACAGCGATTCGGCGTGTCGCACAAGGAGAAGATCAAGCAACTCCGGGCGAACGTCGACGTGCTCACGATGACAGCGACGCCCATCCCGCGCACGCTCGAGATGAGCCTCACGGGTATTCGCGACCTCTCGCTCGTGCAGACGCCGCCCGAGGACCGCCAGCCCATTCTCACCTACGTCGGCGACTACGACGAGCGGGCCGTGGCCGAGGCCATCCGGCGGGAGCTGTTGCGCGAAGGCCAGGTGTTCTTCGTGCACAACCGCGTCGCCGACATCGAGCACGTCGCTGCCGACATCCGCCAGCTCGTCCCCGAGGCCCGGGTGTGCGTGGCCCATGGGCAAATGGACGAGGGCTCCCTCGAGCAGGTCGTGCTCGACTTCTCCGATCGCGAGCACGACGTGTTGGTGTGCACGACGATCATCGAGAGCGGCATCGACATGCCCACCGTCAACACGCTCGTGGTCGACCGGGCCGATCAGCTGGGTCTGGCCCAGCTCTACCAGATCCGCGGCCGCGTGGGGCGCTCGGGGCAGCGGGCGTACGCCTACCTGTTCCATCCCGTCGACCGCGAGCTCACCGAGGAGGCGTACGAGCGCCTCAAGACCATCGGGGAGTTCACCGAGCTGGGCTCGGGGTTCAAGATCGCCATGCGCGACCTGGAGATCCGGGGGGCCGGCAACCTGCTCGGCGGCGCCCAGTCGGGCCACATCGCCGCCGTGGGCTTCGACCTCTACTGCCGGATGGTCAGTGAAGCCGTCGCCGAGCTCAAGGGCGAGCCCCTCCCGGTGGAGGCCGACATCACCATCGACGTCCCCGTCGACGCCAACATCCCCCGCGAGTACATCACCCGCGACGATCTCCGCATGGAGGCCTACCGTCGTTTGGCCGCGGTGGCCGGCTCGGCCGACGTCGACGACATCGCCAACGAGTGGGACGACCGCTACGGACCGCCCCCCGAGCCGGCCCGGGCGCTGCTGGAGGTGGCCAAGCTGCGGGCCCAGTGCGTGCGCCTGGGGATCAGGGAGATCGGCGTGCAGAAGGGCCAGGCCCGCATCTGGCCCTTGGAGCTCAAGGAGTCGCAGAAGGTGCGGCTCAAGCGGCTCGCACCCAAGGCCATCGTGAAGGAGTCTGGCGACATCATCGTGCCCACCGCGGCCGCCACGCGTTTCGGGGAGAAGCAGGACCCGCTCCTCGTCGTGCGGGCGCTGGTGTCCCTCCTGAGCGAGCTCGTGCCCGACTGAGCATCTCAGCCGCAGAGGCCTGTCAACCCTGACGATGGTGGGCGTCGAGGACCGAAGCTACGGCGGCTGTGATGTTGACGGCCGAGGGCAGGTGCAGGAACTCGTCGGGGCCGTGCTCGTTGGTGCCGGGACCGATGACGCCCATGATCACGAACTGGGCCTCGGGGAACATCGCTCCGAGCATCCCCATGAACGGGATCGAGCCGCCCTCGCCCGTCGAGCCGGCCGGAGCGCCCCAGAACGCCTGGGACGCCTGTTCGAGCGCCTCGGAGAGCCAGGGCGCGGTCTCGGGCGCCGACCACCCCGAGGCGCGCTCGAGCACCTCGTAGTCGACGTGCGCACCGTACGGGGGGTCGGCTTCAAGTGCCTGGGCGAGCGCAGTGGCCACCGTCGTGGCGTCGGCCGTTGGCGGGATGCGCAGCGACAGCTTGACCGAGGTCGACGGCCGTAACACGTTGCCGGCCGAGGCGATCGCCGGCGCCCCCTCGATACCGGTGACCTCGAGCACGGGTCGCCACGTCGTGTTCAACACCAGCTCCGTGGGATCGGCGTCGACGGGCGTGACCCCCGGCAGGAAGGGCACCCTCGCCGCGATCGCGTCGTACCCGAGCAGTGACGCCAGTGCGCTGGCGGCAGCGACGTGTGACGCCGGGATCGTTACGTGGGCCTCGTCGAGCAGGATGCGCCCGGTCTCGGCATCCTCGATGCGCTCGAGAAGTCGCCGGAGGATGCGGAACGTCGACGGTCCGATACCGCCGAAGCCCCCGGAATGGATGCCCACCGTGTGGGTCGACACGTCGAGGCGGCCGTTCACCAGTCCCCGCAAGGATTTCGTGGTCCACAGGCGGTCGAACGTGGGGCCGCCCGAGTCGAGCGCGATCACCAGGTCGACCCGGCCCAGACGGGGGCGCAGGGCGTCGACGTACGCCGGCAGGTGCGGTGAGCCCGACTCCTCCGAGGCCTCGACCACCACGATGCAGCGGGCATGCGATCCGCCGTGGGCGTGGATGGCCTCGATGGCGGTGACCGCGGCGAGCACCGAGTACCCGTCGTCGGCGCCACCCCTGCCGTAGAGGCGCATGCCCCGACGGACGGGGTTCCACGGCGAGAGCCCGTCGGACCAACCGGCCATCTTGGGCTGCTTGTCGAGATGCCCGTACACCAGCACCGTGGGCTCGGCCGGGCCGTCGGCGCCCACGGAGCTGCGACCGCCGCCGATGCCGGCATACGTACCACCAGGACCGTCGCCAAAGCCCGGGATCTCCAACACCAGCACGGGTGTGAGGCCTGCGAGCCTCACGATCTCGACCTGGCTCCCGGCGATCGGCGCCAGCCGCGATCGGCACCAGTCGGCGAGGAGCTCCGCGGCCCGGTCGAGATGCCCCGCCGTCGCCCAGTCGGGCTCGTAGGCCGGAGACTTGGCCGGGATCAGCAGGTAGTCGCACAGCACGCCGAGAGCGTCGCCCTCCCACGCCTCGATCGCCTGATCCCGGACCGCCGTTGCATCGAGAGCCATGGCGGCATTCTCTCGCGCTCGGGCGCCTACGGTGCTCACCATGAAGATCACCGTTGTGGGACTGGGGCCGGGCGGGGTCGATCTCCTCCTTCCGGTCGCCCGGACCGCGATCGCGGCCACGGTGCACCGGTACGTGCGCACCGACCGGCATCCGGCGGTGACGGAGCTGGCCGCCGAGGGCATCGTGTTCGAAAGCTTCGACCACGTGTACGAGCGGGCCGGCTCCTACGACGACGTGTACGCCGAAATCGTCGAGCGTCTGGTCGCCGCGGCAGCCGAGCACGGCTCGGTGGTCTTCGCCGTGCCCGGGAACCCGGGGGTCGCCGAGCGCACCGTGCGGGCCTTGCGGGACCGGTCGGACGTCGAGCTGGTGGTCGTTCCCGGCCTGTCGTTCGTCGACCTGGCCTGGTCGCGCCTCGGGGTCGACCCCATGATCGACGGGGCGCTGGTCGTCGACGCCCAGTCCTTCACAGGGCTGATGCCGGTGCCCACCCTCGTCGGCCATCTCGTCGACCGGATGGCGCTGTCAGAAGCCAAGCTCACCCTGCTGGAGCGCCTCGAACCCGGGACGCCGGTGACGGTGCTCCAGCGGCTTGGCCGTCCCGACGAGCACGTCGCCGTGGTGGCGCTGGCCGATCTCGATCGCTCGGGAGTCGTGGAGCCCGACCATCTCACCTCGATCTACGTCGACGGCCGCACCGTCACCGAGCGCAGCCCGGTCGCGGCGCTGAGCCGCTTCCTCGACCTGGTCGAGCAGCTCCGCGGTCCCGGGGGATGCCCATGGGACGCCGAGCAGACCCATCACTCACTGCGCCGTCACCTCCTCGAGGAGACCTACGAGGTGCTCGAGACGATCGACGCGCTCCCGGCCGATGCTCCCGGAGGCGAGGGACCGATCGATCCCGATGCGTACGACCGCCTCCGCGACGAGCTGGGCGATCTCCTGTACCAGGTGGCGTTTCACGCCACGTTGGCCGCCGAGACCGGGCTGTTCGGACTGGCCGAGGTGGCCGACGGCATCCACGACAAGCTCGTGCGCCGTCATCCGCAGGTGTTCGCGACCGCGCCCGGCGACGCCGTCCCCCACGAGCTGGGGTCGGGGACTGGGACGGTGACCGCCACCCTCGACGCCCAGACGGCCGACTGGGAACGGCTCAAGCAGGCTGAGCGCGTGGCCCGTGACGGCCCCGAGGCATCGTCAGCGTTCGCCGACGTCCCCCGTGCGTTGCCGGCGCTGGTGTACGCCGCCAAGATGATCAAGCGCGCCCGCGTCAGCGGGGGGCCCATCTCCCTGCCCGAGGGCGAGCAGGCGCTGGCGACGATCAGCGAGCGGGCCCGGGCCGTGGTGCGTCACGGCGACGCCACCGCCCTGGGCGAGCTCCTGGCCATCGTTGTGGCCGAAGCACGGGCCCACGATCTCGATCCGGAGGGCGCTCTGCGGGAGTGGTCGGAGACGCTTCGAGCCCTCGGCTGACCTCGGTGTCTGGAGAGTCTGAGAGTGTCTGAGAGTGTCTGGGCTCAGATGCCCGAACCCTGAACGGGCACGTGGAGCTTGCGGCCGTTGAGGTCGGTCACGTAGCACACGACCTCACGGTCGAGGAGATCCGGGTCGTCCCAGGTGCCCTGGTTGGGCGTGAGCCAGTTCACCACGAGCTGCGACGCCTCGTACTCGACACCCACGTACGGGGCGAAGCTGGACTTGCACTCGAATTCGCTGGTGGTGGTGACCGAGTCGTCGCCAGGATACGGGGCCCCTCGGCCGTCGGGGAAGATGTAGAGCTCGTACACCTCACTGTCGTGGGGCTCGTCACAGCTGCGCTCGGTGACGGTGCTGACCGAGCTGGCGTCGCCGCCCGCCACGTCGAAGCACAGGCCCACGAACAGGTCGAACACCGAGATCTCTTTGCCGCCGACCGGCCCCAGGGTGGTCGTGGGCTCGGCCGTGGTGGTGGTGTCCTCGGCGGTCGTGGTGGTCTCGTCGGGCTCGGTGGTCGTGGTGTCCTCGGGCTCGGGATCGGTCCGGGGCGTGCGTGTCCGTTCGGTCGTGGACGGGCCATCGGTTGCACCTTCGTCGCCGCCGCCCAGGGCCAATGCCGCACCGACGCCACCCAGCACCACGACCACCGCGACGATGACCGCCACGAGCTTGCCCTTGCCCTTGCCCGGGGGAGACCCAGGGGTCGGAGGCTGCGGGGCGCCCCATCCCTGATTCGGGCCCACCGTCGGGTTCGGACCGCTGGTGGAAGCTGAGCCGGGCTGGTAGCCCCCGGTCGGGTTCGGTTGGTACCCGCCGGTGGGCTGGGGCGGCTGGTAGCCCCCGGTGGGGTTCGGCTGGTACCCGCCCGTCGGCGGGGGCGGTTGGTACCCGCCGGTGGGGGGTGGCGGGAGCTGCGACAGCGGGGTCTGGGAACTCAGCGGCGTGAAGACCGACGTGGAACTGCTGGGCGGGGCGACGGGCTCGCCGCCGATCTCGATGAGGAGCTCCGTGGGCGACAGGCCCGCGGCGATCTGGGTCTGCTGGAGGTCGCGACCGAACTCGGCCGCCGAGGTCTGCCGCTGCAGCGGTTCCTTCGAGAGCGCCCGCTCGATCACCCGACACACCGAGTCGGGAACACCGAGGGGTCGAAGGTCGGGTGAGTTCTCGACGGCGATGCGCGTGATCATCGGGACGAGCGACTCGTCGGTGTCGCGGTAGAACGGCGGTGCGCCAGCCAGGATCGTGTGCATCGTGGAGCCCAGGGCGTACAGGTCGGACGCGACCGACGGGCGGGCCCCGCTGAGTATCTCCGGAGAGGCGTGCGACATCGACGCCGTCACCAGACCGGTACGGGTCTCGGGTCCGCCCTGGACCCGGGCGATCCCGAAGTCGCCCAGCTTGGCCTCGCCGTACGTGGAGATGAGCACGTTCTCGGGCTTGATGTCGCGGTGCAGCACCCCGGCCCGGTGCGCCGCCTCGAGCGCCGCCGCGATCTTGATCCCGATCTGAACGGCCTCCTGCCACAGGATCGGACCCCGGGCCAGGCGATCGGCCACCGAGCCGCCCGACATGAAGTCCATCACGATGAACGGACGGCCGTCGCTCGTGAACCCGGAATCGAACACGGTGACGATGTTGGGATGGCCCGAGAGCGTCCCCATGGCGTGCAGCTCGCGCTCGAAGCGGTCGCGCGCTCGTTCGTCGAGCACCCCGGACGAGACGAGCTTGACGGCGACCGTCCGGTGCAAGCTGGGTTGGCGGGCCTTGTAGACGACGCCGAAGCCGCCTCGACCGATCTCCTCGGCGTCGAGGATCCCGTCGATGCCGAGGTCGGCATGAGACGCGCTGGAGCCGGATCCTGACTGGTCAGACATGGGAAGGATCGTATGCGAAGCGGAGACCCCGATGGTTCCCACTCTCCCGACCGCGCTCGGTGGCGTGGTCGCGCCGCCCACTCCGGATGGGGGATCATTGAGGGCCGAGCTCGGCTCGGCTACCTTGCCGCCGTGCCGTCCGCAACGGCCGTGCCCTCGGGCGCACCGAATGGTCGTCCCGGCGATCCCGCAGGAAACACCGACTGAGGAGGCCGAACGCGTGGCTTCAGTGAACCCCCCGGGTGCCCCCGTCGCCGTGACCGGTGGCGGCGGCGACCTCACCGACCACCTCCTGAACACGAGCATCTGGTCCGACGGCGACGTCGCCGCTGCTGGCATCCCCATCTATGACATCCCCTTCGTCACCGTCGGTGGGGGGATGGGATCGTTCGCCCTCGTCGACACGCTCAAGATCGCTGGGGTCCCGTCGAGCCAGATCCGGGTGCTGGGCCAGAACACGGTCCCGTACCAGACCTACAAGTACCTCTGCGCCAACTCCCAGATCGGTGAGGACACGCGTATCCGGTCCGATTCGTCGTCGGTGATGGACAACATCTGGGGCTGGCCGGGCTATGCCGTGCGGGAGGCCTTCGACACACGCCCGGAGGGATTCGTCAAGCCGTTGTGGAGTGTGTTCAGCGAGCCGATCGTGGCCGACTACTGGACCCCCCAAGCTGGGCAGGTGTTCCGCTCGATCGACCGCGAGATGGCCCGCATCGGATGGAACGAGATGCTCGTCCCCGGCCTCGTCCGGGTGATTCGGCGCCGCTACGGCGGGGGCTATTTCGTGGTGCACACCCCGCCGCCGGGCACCACGGCCACGCGCCGGGTCGCTTTCCGCTGCAACTATGTGCACGTCGGCGTGGGCTATCCGGGCCTGCGCTTTTTGGCCGACCTCCAGGAGTATCGCCAGAAGTACAACGACTACCGCCACGTGGTCAACGCCTACGAGCCCCACGACCACGTGTACGAGGAGCTCACCCGGCATCCCGCGGTGGTGGTCGTGCGCGGCAGCGGCATCGTCGGCTCCCGCATCGTCGAGCGTCTGTTCGTCGATCGTGAGAAGAACGGCGCCCAGACCGTCATCTGGCACCTGTTCCGCAACTACGTGTCGGGACCCACCGGGCCGCCGCGCTTTCGTCGCTACGGCGAGCACGGGTTCGCCTACCAGGGCTTCAACTTCTGCCGGGCGGGTTGGGGGGGCACGGTCAAGTCCCAGATCGAGAAGCTCGAAGGGCCCGAGCGGATCGCGTTCATCCGCTCGATCGGCGGTACGAACACCCCTTGGCGCAAGGAGTGGCAGGAAGGTCTGCGCAAGGGCCGTGCCGGCGGGTACTACCGGACCCACGTGGGGGAGGTCGAGGAGGTGTACCCCGGCCAGAACGGGATGATCGTCACCCGCATCCGCTCCAGCGATGGTGCGCTGCTCGAGATACCGGCCAACTACATCATCGACGCCACCGGCCTCGAGGGCACGACCGACGATCATCGGGTGCTCGCCGATCTGCTCAAGCACGGCGGCGCAGGCAAGAACCCCAACGGCCGTCTCGACGTGGAGAAGAACTTCGAGCTTCGCGGCACCCGCAGCGAGACCGGCCGCATGTTCGCGTCGGGCTCGATCACCCTGGGCGGCTACTACGCGCCGGTCGACTCGTTCCTCGGGCTCCAGTACGTGGCGTTGCAGGTTGCCGACGAGCTCGCCAACCTCGGCTTCTGCAAGAAGATCGGCCCGGGGAAGTCGGTGGCCGGTTGGTGGAACTGGGCTCGGAACAAGCGGATCTGATGAGGAGCACACAGTCATGACGCCCACACTCGCGGGTCGGATTCAGACCCGGATCTTCGTCACCATCGTCATCGGAGGGCTCTGGACGGCGCTGATCTCGTTCGTCTTGCCCAACACCGAGGGGGCCGCGATCGGTGACGTGTACAAGATCACGTTCCGGGTGCTGGTCGCGATGCTCGTGCTCGGTCTGCTCTGGGAGCTGCTGTACCACGGGCTCATGCAGTACCGGTGGGAGAAGGACTGGCCGTCGTTCTTCGGATTCTTGACTGCGATCAACGAAGGGTTGCTGCTGTGGATCGTGATCAAGGCCGACGCCGTCCCCGACGTTCCCAAGGAGCTGCCCGGTAGCACCTACCTGGTGCACTTCGTGACCGTGTGGATCGTGACCTGGCTCTGGCTCCAGGGGCCCATGAAGATCGTGGCGCCCCGGTGGCGTTACCGCGGTGGGCGGCTGGTGTGAGTTCGCGTGGGTGGCGACGGAGCCGTCCGGGTACCCCTAGGCTAAAGGCCTCAGTTGTGCTCAAGTGTCGCGCCGTCTCGTGGGCAGCCGAACGAACGTCTGGTAGGTGGGAACGATGAGCTTCACGGATCGTCCGCTGTGTGTGGCCCCCGGCTCGGGAGTCGTCGCCCGTCACGGCTCGGCTGTGTTGACGGCCTTCGACGGCGGTAACGAGCGGGTACTCGATCTCCTGATCGAGATCGTGCGCGAGGTCGGCATGGACGCCGCTCCGGGGCGACGACTCGGTCGCAAGATCGCGGCGGTGCTCGGTCAGGAAGAACCCGAGAGCGTTCCCCCGTTCTGTGCCTTTGCTCCCACCGCCGACGGCCTGGCGGTGATCGTGGGCGGTGAGGCCGAGCTTTCGGTGGAGACCAGCGGCGGGACCATCGTGCTCGACGGCCGCGACGCCGCGACCTGGGTCGACCGCATCATGACGGGAACGTACGGCCAGGTGCAGGCCCGTCCGGCGGGCGCATCGCTGCCGACGCCGAACAAGCGTTTCGACCTGCGGACAGGCGTCCAGACCGGTGGTGGGGTCACGTTGCTGGCGCTCGACGGGGTGGTGGCTCCCGCTGCCGCACCGGCGCCGATTGAGAATCGGGACGAGCCCGAGGGCCGGGAAGCCGAGCCCGAGGTTGCGCCCGAGGCCGAGCACGCGAGCGACGAGCGTGACGACCACGCTGCGGTAACGGCGGCTGGGTTTGAGGCGGAGGCTGACATTGAGGCGGAGGCTGAGGCTGCTCGTATGGCGGCCGAGCAGGCAGCGGCCGAGCAGGCAGCGGAGGCGGAAGCCGAGGCGGCCCGGGAAGCAACGGAGGCCGAGGCGGCGCGCTCTGCCGCGGAGGCTGAAGCCGCTGCCCAAGCGGCGGCGGAGGCTGAGACGGCCCGGCAGGTAGCGGAGGCTGAGGCGGCGCGAGCGGCAGCTGAGCAGGCGGCTGAGGCTGAGGCTGCAGCGGCGGCGGCTGTTGAGGCGGCCCGTCAGGCGCAGGAGGCGGCGGCTGTTGAGGCGGCCCGTCTGGCGGTAGCCGAGGCTGAGGCTGAAGCGGCCCGGCAAGCGGAGGCTGCCCGTCAGGCTCACGAGGCCCAAGCGGCGGCCGCCGCCCGGGCGGCGGAGGATGCCCGCCGAGCCGAGGAGGCCGAAGCGGCGCGCCAGGCCGAGGAGGCCCGTCTGGCCGAGCAGGCCCGGCAGGCGGAAGCGGCGCGCCAGGCCGAGCAGGCGAGCGCTGCTCCGGCGTTCTCGCTCGAGAAGTCCCCGGAGCCGGAGCAGGCCGCGGCGCCCGCAGAGGTCGCGGCGTTCCAGAGCTTCCTGTTGAGCGACGTCTCTCCCGACGACGACGCGGATGGCCGCCGGGTTCCGCTGCCCATCGCCGGCCAGCCCATGCCCGAGGGTCACGAGCACCACGGTCACGACGCCGGCGAGCCCAACGTCGAGGTCGACGGTATCCAGTGCGTCCGGGGCCACTTCAACAACCCGAACGCCTTGTACTGCTCGGTGTGCGGGATCTCGATGGGCAGCGGAACCCGGCGGCCATCCGCGTC
>JANLSK010000332.1:0-24959 GCA_031362415.1 Actinomycetes bacterium
GTCCATCGAGAGGCCGAAGGCGATGCAGAACATGAGGATCGGGACCGTGGCGTCGAGGCTGCCGGTGGCCGAGAACCCGAGCAGGTCGGCGAGATGGCCGTCCTGGAACACGAACACCATGGCCCCGAAGGTCGCCGAGAGCGACAGCAGGTTCATCACCAAGGCCTTGATGGGCACGATCACCGAGCCGGTCATCATGAACATCAGCACGAAGGTGACCAGGGCGATGATCGCCGCGGCCAGCGGCATGCGCCCGAACAGCGAGCTCTTCGAGTCGACCAGATCAGCCGATGCACCGGTGACATCCACGGCGAAGGGCGCCGCCGTGTCGCGCACGTCGTGAGCCAGCTGCTCGCCCGCGTCCGAGAACGGCTCGACGGCCGGCACCACCGAGAGGAAGGTGCCGTCGGGCCCGGCGAAGCGCTGCGAGAGCTCCGTGGAGCCCTGCACCAGCGTGCCGGCGATGTACGAGCCGGTGAGCGCGTCGACCCGGGCGACGCCGGCCACCGTCGACAGTGCCTGTGCGTATCCGTCGATCTCGGAGGAGCGCAGCGCCGGATCCCCCGTGCCCTCGGCCACGACCCGCAGCGCCGACGATTCCTTCGAGGTGAAGTTGGTCCGTAGCTCGTCGTGCACCTGGCGGCTCGACGCCGACTCGGGGAGTACCCGATCGTCGGACAGGCCGAACTCGATGTGCAGGAACGGGCTCCCCAGCACGAGCAGGACGGCGATCACCGCGGTGGCTGCCGGGATCGGCCGAGCCATGACACCAACGGCGATCCGATGCCAGAACCCCTGTCCCTCTGGTGACGTGCGCGCCTGAGCTCGACCGGGGCGCCGGCGGCCGATCCGGCCCTTGTCAACCTTCGGCCCGAGCATCGACAACAGCGCGGGGAGCACCACGAGCGCCCCCAGCGCAGCCAGCGCCACCACGGCGATACCGGAGTAGGCGAACGAACGGAGGAACACGAGGGGAAACACGAGCAGGGCCGACAACGAGATGGCGACGGTCGCCGCGCTGAAGATCACGGTCTTGCCAGCCGTCTGCATCGTGCGCCGCAACGCCTGATCGTTGGAACGGCCTTCGGCGAGCTCCTCGCGATAGCGCGACACGATGAACAGGCTGTAGTCGATGGCCAAGCCCAGGCCCAGCGCGGTGGTGAGGTTGAGGGCGTACACCGAGACGTCGATGAACGCCGTGAGGATCCGCAGTGCCGCGAACGTGCCCAGCACCGCCATGATGCCCACGGCCAACGGCAACGACGCCGCGACCACCGACCCGAAGATCAGGATCAGCAGGATGATCGTGATGGGCAGGGTGATCAGTTCGGCCCGGGTGAGGTCGGCCTCGATGGTCTCGCCCACCTCCCGGAAGATCTCGGCCAGTCCGCCCACGCGCACAGAGACCGTCCCCTCGGAACGTGTGTACCGGGGCGACAGCTCGGTGACGATCTCGTCGACCCTGTCGTCGTCGCCCTCGATGGCCGCCAGCACCAGTGCCTGATGATCAGCCGTGCTCCGCAGGGGTGGAGCACCACCTTGGTTCCAGTACGAGACCACCTGCACCACACCGGCCTCGCGGGCCAGCTCCTCGCCCAGGGCGAGACCGGCGGCACGCACCTCGGGATCGTCGACGGTCGAGCCCTCGGGCGCGGTCACGAGCAGCAGCAACTTCGGATCGAGCGCTCCGAACTCGTCTTCGAGCACGTGGCGGGCCTGGAACGACTCCGACGCCGGATCGTCGAAGCCCCCGCTCGTGAGGTGCTCGGCGACTCCACCGCCGAACGCCCCGGCCAACACGAGTCCAACGACCGCCGTCACCACGATCGACCGGCGCCGCCGGATGATCCACCTCGACAGTGCTTCCATGATGACGAGCTCCCCACGTCTCTCGAACGACCGTTTGTTTGGTGACCAGGGTCGTTTGGTGAACGAACATCGTGCGTGAGTGAACAGAGTTCACTTAACGACGTTCACTTTGTACGTGTGAAGGGGCTCGCTGTCAACGTGGCATGTGCCACATCGGTTCGGAGCCCGAGCGCCCACGAGACCGGCAGGGCCACCATGAACGTCACCGGGAGGTATCTGAGCGTCTGCCAGGTCGCTGCGGAACCCGCGAGCCGACGCCCGTCGACCTCGGTGAAGGTCACCACCTGATCCACATCGGCCGACCCAGCCGGAACGTCGCCGCGGTCGTGCACGAGGTTGATACGGGCCAGCCAGTCGAGTCGGCGCACCACGTGGGCCAGGGTGCGCGCCCTGCGCCCGTCGCCCCGTAGCACGAGCGTGCGGTCGCGCGTGGAGGGCGTGGCCCAGATCACCAAGGCACAGATGCCCGCCACGCTGAAGACCTGGACGTGAGCCGAGATCTCGATGAACACGTGGAACCACACGGCGACCCAGATCGTGAACGCTCGCGACACCAGCAGCCACAGCCCCAGGGCGATGAAGATCTCGGTGACGATCACGACCTTGGCGAAGATGGTGTGGAAGCCCCGATCGGCGATGGCCTCGATGAACCAATCGGGCAGGGGCGCCTGGGCCAGCTCCGATCGCGACCTCGCAACCCGGTTCCAGGTGACGGTCCCAGCCCACCAGTCGCCGTCGAGCAACTTGCTCACGCCCGACGCGCCGTACACCGCTGCCAGCTCGAAGCGCAGCAACCACAAGGGCCACAAGGGCGCGCGATCGACCCGGGGCCGCTGCCGTCGACGGGCGATGAGCGCGTCGAGCGAGATGACTCGTCCCGATGGCAGCACCGCCAGCGCCACGAGGATCATGAGCAAGAAGGCCCGGTTGTTGTGGTAGTGCGTGGTCGACAACCAGAGGTTCCAAGCCACGAAGCCGGCGGCGTACACCGTGGCCAGGCGGCTGAACAGGCCCACGCTCATGAGCACGGCGGCGAGCACGGCCAGGCGGAGGAGCCAGAAGTAGGTGGTCTTGCCCACCTCGGGGTACCACGACCAGTAGGGCTCATGGAAGCGGTCGCCGTAGTAGAGGCCGTCATCCATCAGGCGAACGAAGCGCTCGAGGTGCAGCCACAACACGGCGCCAGCGGCGATCCGCAGCACCGCGACGGCCCGCACGCTGCCCTCGGCGTCGAGCGCGGCGTTGGCCGACCTGAGCCACGCCCTCACGATGTCTCGGCGTCCGCGCCGCCTCCGGCCGCCGCCCGGCCGACGCTGCGCAGCACCACGGTCCGATCACCGTGGGTGTTTCGGTCGTAGGTGACGGTGGCCTCGAGGTAGCGGGTTTCGGGATCGGCCGGCGTGTTGAGGGCCACCCAGTCGAGCGCGGCGTCGAGGAACGCCAGGGTGGAGTCGACCCCGGCATCGGCGTGGCGGCGCACCTGCGGGTACGCCAACCCCCGCTCGGGGACCAGCGTGGCCCAGCGGTAGCCCCCGGGCCAGGGGTCGTCGATGGACACCCGCCGACCGTCGATGGTCACCCGCACGATGTCGGCCTGCCACACGCTCGACTCGTTGAACATGTGGAACGCGAACACCCGGTGAGGGTCGCGGTAGCCGCGAACGATCGTGAGGAGCGAGAAGCCCGCGACTCCGAGCACCACGACCCTGATGCCCAACCGCCGCCATCTGTGTGCAGAAATGCTCACCGGGTGGGCATTTCTGCACACAGAACTGCTGGGGTCACGACAGGACGATCACGGGGGTTCCGACCGGGGTCCACTCGTACAGCCTTCTCGCCTGCTCGATCTCTTGCCGCACGCATCCGGCGCTGCGGAACTGGCCCAGTTCGTCGACTGTCTGCACGAACGAACCGTCGCCGCGTGAGGGAATGCCGTGGAACCCGATGGCCTTGGTGCGTCCGTGGGCGAAGCGGGTCATGTACGGCAGCTTCAGGCTCCCCGACCACGACTGCTCCGACTTCGAGAACACCGAGTACGTGCCGGGCAGCGGAACTCCCTGCTTGCCCGAGACCAGCCAACTGTCGTAGAGACGGCCGTCGTCCTCGACGAGCCAGACCCGTTGCTGGGAGTTCGAGTACACGATGCGCCGCCCGGCTCCCGAGTCGATCGGGATGCTCGGCGCCGGTTCGAAGCCCGGCGGCACCACGGCAACCAGGTAGCCGCGATCGCTCGGAGCCGCCGCGATGGCGACGGCCCGAGCCTCGCCCGAACCAACGATGGACCCGACCTCTCGGGCGTCGCCGAAGCCGAACACCCCGCCCTCGCGGGTGACGAGCCAGTACCCGCGACCGGTGCCGGTGACGGCGAAGTCGACGATGGGCTGGTGCATGCCGGGCCCGCCGAGGCCGCCCACGTACTCGGCGTCGCCGTACGCGTACACGGCGCCGTCGGCGGCCACGATCCAGTAGCCGCGGCCCGACAGCGACGACGCGATTCCCACGATCGGGGCCGCGCCAGGCTGGGCCCCGGTGGCGCCGCGGAACTCGGCGTTGCCGAAGGCAAACACCCCTCCGTCGTCGCCGACCATCCAGTACCCGTTGCCGCTCGGCGTCGGCGCCAAGGCCACCATGGGGCGGTTCAGTCGGGTGCCGACCATCGCTCCGTGGAAATCGGCGTCGCCGAACGCGAAGATCCCGCCATCCTCGGCGAGCAACCAGTACCCGTCACCCGTGGCCGTCGCAACGAGATCGGTGATCGGTCGGGTGAGCGGGCGGTCGGCCACCGATCCGAAGAACGCCGCATCGCCGTACGCGTACACGCCACCGGCCGCGTCGGCCATCCAGTACCCGCGCCCCGAGGGCGTGGACTCGACGGCGACGAAGCGCCCCAACGCCGCGAAGCCCTCGGGGGATCCGAGGTCGCGGGCGTCACCGAAGGCGACCAGCCTGTCGGAGCCGTCGACGGCCGCGGCCTCCGTGGTCCCGAGCCGGGGATCGAGCCGACCGGCCCCGAACGTGCCCGCCAGTCCCAGGGCGGCGATCATGGCGATGCCCGCAGCCCGACGCTTGAACGCGATCAACCCACACCTCTTTCGCAACATGGGCCACAAGGCTATCAGGAGTGACAGACCCGGCGATCTGTGTGCAGATGTCCTCGCCCGACGACGATCGTGGCCAACATTTCCGGACCAACGGAGCAACGGAGCAACCATCGATGACCAACCTGTCCGCCGAGATTCTGCACGAGCGCCACGACGGGATCCTCGTGGTCACCATCAACCGGCCCGATGCCCGCAACGCCGTCAATGCCGCGGTCGCCCGCGGGCTCGGGGCGGCCCTCGACGAGGCAGAGGCCGATGAGACCATCCGCGCCGTCGTCATCACCGGGGCGGGCGATCGGGCCTTCTGCGCGGGCATGGACCTCAAGGAATTCGTGACCACCGGCGGACGCGGTGTGTTCACCGCCAATGGCTTCGCGGGCATCACCGCCCGGCGCCATCCCACACCGATCATCGCCGCCGTCAATGGCGCCGCCTTCGCCGGGGGCCTCGAGATCATGCTGGCCTGCGATCTGGTCATCGCCGCCGAGCACGCTTCGTTCGGGATCCCCGAGGTGAAGCGCGGCCTCGTTGCCGGGGCCGGGGGCGTGATCCGGCTGCCCCGTCGGATTCCGTTGGCCGTGGCGCTCGAGCTCGGCCTCACCGGGGGCTCGATCAGTTCCGAGCGAGCCCACGCGCTCGGCCTGGTCAATCGCGTGGTCCCGGCCGCCGAGGTCGTTGCGAGCGCGCTCGCTCTGGCCCGGGAGATCGCAGCCAACGCGCCGCTTGCGGTGCGGATCACCAAGCAGCTCATGGTCGAGACCATCTGGCTCACCGAGGCCGAGGCCTGGGAACGCAATCAGGAGCTCACGGCCATCGCCAACAGCTCGGAGGACGCCATCGAGGGTGCGCGGGCCTTCGCCGACAAGCGCGCGCCCGTGTGGAAGGGCCGATGACGAGCTCGGGCACCATGCCAACGGGCGACGGGTGACGGCGCCGTGACCCGGATCGTGCTGGTGCACGGTTTCACCCAGACGTGGGCATCGTGGAACACACTGCGGGCGGCGCTCGGCGCAACTGGAGCGGACGCCGAGGTGGCGTGTGTTGCGGTCGACCTGCCCGGCCATGGTGAACACGCGGCCCTCCGCAGCGACTTCGTGGAGACCGCGGCGTGGCTGGCCGATCAGGGCGGCCGAGCCGTGTACGTGGGGTACTCGCTCGGTGCGCGCCTGTGCCTGCGCGTGGCGCTCGATCGACCCGACCTCGTTGCCGGGCTCGTGACCGTGGGCGCCACCGCCGGGCTGGCCGATCCTCGTGAACGGGCAGCCCGGCGGACGGCCGACGAAACGCTGGCCCGCGACCTCGAGCGCGACGGCGTCGACGCATTTCTGACCCGTTGGCTGGCCCAGCCGCTCTTCGCCACCCTGGCCCCCGAGGTCGCGGGGCTCGCCGAGCGGCGGGGCAACACCGTCGACGGCCTCGCTCACGCCCTCCGCCAGCTCGGCACCGGAGCCATGGAGCCGCTCTGGGACCGCCTGAGCTCGTTCACCGGCCCAACGCTGCTCACGGCCGGGGCGCTTGACACGAAGTTCATCGGTCTCGCCCACCGGCTGGCGACCGGTCTCGGCGGCCTGACCGAGGTGGTGAGCATCGCCAACGCCGGCCACGCCGCCCACCTCGAACGACCGCATGACCTCGCCCGGCTCCTGGCCCGGTTCCTTGCCCGCCTCCGGGGCGATCTCCCGTCACCCTGACGGGGTCCCCGGGCCCGAGGATCGGTGCTCAGATCCAGAGACCGGCGGCGAGCAGCACGCCGACCACCACCTCGAGGCGAGAGGTTGCGACGAGCGCCCCGACGAGTCGGGCCACGCCGCCGGGATCGGTGGCCGAGACTCCCGACAGCACCGTGCACAACGGGACCACGGCCAGCGGCGCCGCGCCCAACGCGATCAGCGCCCACGGCCGTGAGAGCCCGATGGCGGCCACGGCGATGAACGAGCCGACGACCGTCGCTGCGTAGAGACCCCGGGCTGCGCGGGAGCCGATCCGCACCGCCAGCGTGCGCTTGCCAACCACACGATCGGACTCGATGTCGCGCACGTTGTTCACCAGCAAGATCGCGCACGCCAACAGGCCGACAACCACGGCGCCTCCCGTCGCCAGCGCGGTGATCTGCTCGGTGTGCACGAACGACGAACCCACGGTGGCCACGAACCCGAAGAACACCAACACCATGAGCTCGCCCAGTCCCGAGTACCCGTAGGGGCGCGGTCCCCCCGTGTAGAGGGTCGCGGCCACGATGCAGGCCGCTCCCACCCCCACGAGCCACCAGGCCACGGCGATTGACACGATCAGGCCCACGATGGCCGCCACCCCGAAGGCGCACACGGCGGCCATCCTCACCTGCCCGGGCCGGGCCAGGCCCGACGCGGTGAGCCGCAGGGGGCCCCGGCGCTCGAAGTCGGTGCCCCTGACCCCGTCGGAGTAGTCGTTCGCGTAGTTGACGCCCACCTGCAGCGCCAGGGCGACGACCAGCGCGGCCCCGGCCCGCCACCACACGACGGCGTCGGCGGAGCCGGCAACGGCCGTGCCCACGAGCACGGGAGCGAACGCCGCGCCGAGGGTGCGCGGCCGAGCGCCCGCGATCCACAGGCGCAGTCCCGTGGGTGTCGGAGCCGGGGCGGAGGCGGGTGCGGCGGTCATCGGCCCGAGTACCGTACCGCCGCGTGGCATCCCTGGTCCCGCTCGCGATCGCACCCCCACAGGCTGGTGCGGCAATCGACGCCTGTTGGCGCAACGGCGACGCGGTGCTCATGCTCGACCCGCGGGCGCCGCAGGCCGAGCATGAGCGTCAGATCCGCGCCCTCGACGTGGGCGGCCCGGTCGACGACGGGGTCGCGCTCGTCGTTGCGACGTCGGGCACGACCGGCGAACCACGCGGCGTCGAGCTCACGCATGCCGCGCTCGAGGCGGCCAGTCGGGCGGTCATGAGCGTGCTCGGCTGCGACGGCGACGACCGCTGGCTCTGTTGCCTCCCGGTACACGGCATCGCCGGGCTGGCGATCCTCACCCGCGCCCGCTTCACGGGTGTGCCCGTGGAGGTGCATGACGGGTTCAGCGTGGAACACGTGAGCGCCAGGCTGATGGCCGGGGCCACGCTGATCTCGCTGGTGCCCACCACGCTGATCCGACTGCTCGACGCCGGCGCTCCGCTCCATCGGGCTCGTCGGGTGCTGCTCGGTGGCGGTCCCGTTCCGCCCGGCCTGCGCGAGCGGGCTGCCCACGCTGGCGTCGAGGTGATCGCCACCTACGGACTCACCGAGACCTGCGGCGGCTGCGTGTACGACGAGCGCCCGCTCCCGGGCGTCGAGATCGCGCTGGCCCCGACCGGCGCCACCGCGCCCGCCCCGCCCACCGGCGCCTCAGAGCCCACCCCGCCCGACGATGACGGCGCCGCCCCCCGCCACGAGATCCTGCTGCGCGGCCCGATGCTCATGCACGGCTACCGCAGCCGACCCGACCTCACCGCGGCCGCGCTCGATGCCCACGGCTGGCTCCACACCGGAGACGCCGGACGTTTCACGGCCGACGGGCGCCTCGAGGTGGTCGACCGTCTGAAGGACCTCGTCGTGAGCGGCGGCGTCAACGTGAGCCCCACCGAGGTCGAGCGGGTGCTGGCCGACACGCCCGGCGTCAAGGACGTGTGCGTGACCGGGCGGCCCGACCCCGAATGGGGCGAGCGGGTCGTCGCCCATGTCGTTCCCGTCGACCCCGCCGACCCACCGACCCTGGCGGGACTGCGGGCCCACGCACGCGATCGGCTGGCGGTCGCCAAGCTCCCGAGAGAGCTTGAGCTCGTGGCTACGATCCCTCGTACCGGCGGCGGCAAGGCGCTCCGCAGGCTCCTCAGCCCGGGCGGCTCGGCCCCGGTTCCCCGACCGCCAAGCACCGAGCCCAACGGGGAGACACCGTGACATCCGATCCTCGCCAGCCTGCGCGCCCAGGGGCGAACCGGCCCGCGCCGCCGCGTCCCGACCAGGTTCGCCCGCTCGACCCGTCGCCCATCCACACGAGCGACCTGCCCGACACGCCCCAGCGCGATCGCACCATTCCGGCCACGGCCTGGATCGAAGCGCCCGACGAGCTCGTGCGTCTGGGCGCCGACATCGCCGAGCCTCTCGTTGCGTACAAGCGCCGTATCGGCCGATGGCTGCTCTGGCGGGCCGGTCCTCCGTCGCGAGGCGATGCCCGATATCTCGCCGTCGCATCCGACGACCTCACGCTCCGCTTCTCGTTTCGTCTCCACCCCGACGGTCGGGGCGAAGGTCGAGGCCCGAGCGGAACGACCCACGAACGCTTCCGTACGTGGAAAGAGGACCTCCGCGACGACTCGATCGCCGCGGGATTCCCGGTTGGCGGCGACTCGCCGTGACCGGAGCATCGACCCCTATGCTCGGGCCTCCATGAAGGAGCCGCAGGAGGGCGCGTCGACCGACGGGGTCGCCACAGCACGACATTCCGACCTCGACGACCCGTTCGAGCGCGCCATCGAGCTCCCGACCCCGGTCCACGCCCCCCTGCGTCAGCTCGTGGTGTTGCCCACGTACAACGAGGCGTTGAACATCGAGGACATCCTGGGCCGCATCAGGGCGACGGTTCCGAGCGCGCACGTGCTGGTCGTCGACGACGGCAGCCCCGACGGAACCGCGGATCTGGCCGACAAGCAGGGCGATCTGCTCGGCGGCATCGACGTGCTCCGCCGAGCCGAGAAGAACGGGCTCGGCGCCGCGTACTGCGCCGGGTTCGCGTGGGGCCTCGAACGCGGGTACGAGACGATCGTCGAGATGGACGCCGACCTGTCGCACGACCCCCTCGTTCTACCGTCGCTGTTCGCGGCGATCGAGGCCGGCGCCGACCTGGTGATCGGATCGCGGTGGGTCGAGGGTGGCTCGGTCGTCGACTGGCCTCGCAACCGCGAGCTCATCTCCCGGGCGGGCAACTGGTACGCCCGGATCATGCTCGGGTTTCCGCTCCGTGACGCCACCGCCGGCTTCCGGGCCTACCGGGCCTCGATTCTCGGTACCCTCGACCTCAGCGGTGTGCGATCGTCGGGGTACGCGTTCCAGGTGGAGATGGCGTACCGTTTTCACCGCTTGGGCGCCACCATGGGCGAGGTGCCGATCACGTTCAGGGAACGGGCCCTCGGCGACTCGAAGATGTCATGGAAGATCGTGGGCGAGGCGCTCACGCTGGTCACGATCTGGGGCGTTCGCGATCGGCTCCGGCAGTGCTCAGACCGGATGCGCCGAACGCGGCTGATGCGCGGGATCCGCCGTATCCGCGGTATCCGGCGTACCCGCGACCAGGCCTGAGCCGTCGGCGGCCACGACCGGCGCCGGGGTCGCGAACCGTTCGATGACCACGTCGGCGGCGAGCACCATCATGGCGAACAACACGGGCTGGTGCAGGGCCTCGAAGTTCGAGGTCCAGGCAAACTCGAGGGGGAACCCACTGCGGAGTTGACTGGCCGCGACCCAGGCTCCGCTCCCGGCGACGATCAGCCAGGGCGCCAACCGCATGGGGAGCCGGGCCCACCACGAGCCGAGGTGCAGCGCGCCCCCGGTGAGCACCATCAGCGCCAGTCCCCACAAGGGATCGACGACTGCGGCGGCGGCCCCTCCGGCGGCGAGCGCAGCCAGCACCGTCCGCCAAGGGCGCGGTGGCGAGATGGGCTCGGGGTGCAGGACCGGACCGGCCTCGACCCGAACCTGCACCAGATCGGTGTCGCCCACAGGGCCGTCACCGGCCGCCGATACCTCAGGGGGCGCCTCCGTCCAGGCCCGGCGCCGCCCCCGCTGCCAGCCGCCCACCACGATCAGCACGCACAGGGCAGCGCCGACCGACGATATTGCCAACGCCACCCAGACCAGGCGCTGCGGCTCCCATTCGAGGGCCACCCTGAAGGTTCCGCCCTCGCTGGCGGGCACGACATGCCACGCGTTGGCGAACCCGTCGAATCGCTGCGGTCCTTCGAGGTGACCGCCCGAGGAGAGCACGGCGTCCCAGCCGTCGTTGTGGCTCTGGCCCAGCACGAGCCAGAAGGGATCGGTTGCCCCCGAGATCTCGAGCTCGAACGAGGTCGCGTCGCTGTCGAGGACCCGAACCTGCGGTGCCGGCCCGAGCCGTGACGGCCACGCTGCGAGCATCTCCGGGCCGGGAGCCGTGCCCCCGACGTCGGAGCGCAGCTCGAGCCGGTCGAGTTGCAGCGGCGCGATCGACCGGTCGGCCGTCTGCACCTCGTGCCCACCGGCGGCGAGCTCGATCGCCGGCGTACCACCATCGGCCGAGCACACGCCGACGTCGAGACCCGCGCCGTCGAGCGCATCGGCCGTCGAGCCCGAGACGAGCACCCCCACGGGACGGCCGTCGATCATGAGCAGGCCGTCGCGACAGATCGCGGGGAGCGAGTCGGCGACCGCGGCCATCGTGACCCCGGGGATGCCGACCTCGGCCAGGGCGACCGGGAGCTGGGTCGAACCGCCACCGTCGCGCGCCGTGACGATGCGCGTGGCCTCGATCACGATCCTGACCTTCGACGAGGTGATCGCCGACGGCAGGGTCACGGTCATCGGCGCCGTCGCGTTCTCGGCGGCGCTGTCGGGAACCGGCGGGAGCTCGACCGAAACCGGGTCGGCGCCGTCGGGTTCGAGCCGGAGGCGGGTCGGTACGGTGTGGCGCCCGTCGGCCACGACCACGAGATCGAGCCGGTCGAAGGTGACGGGCGCCGGCGTCTCGATCTCGATCCACCGACCGACCTGCTCGTGGAGGCCCGGGGTCCAGGCGGTCGCCGGGTCGCCGTCGAAGGCCGACGAGGCCCGGGCTCGCAGGGCTCCGGCCAGGCGGTCGGACGATCGGGCGGCAGGGGCGCGGTCGGCCAGGCCGGGTCGGCCGAGCAGGCCGTCGAGCGTGTCGTCGGCGATGGCGTCGGAGATTCGGGCCTGACCCGTGAGGGCGAACGACCGTCCGTCGGGCAGGTCGAACCGGCGGGCCAACGCCGGCTCAGGGTCGGCCCGGAACAGCTCGGCGGGGTTGGTTCGTAGACGGGACATGAGGATCACGAGCCGGTGGTCGAGCGTGGCACCCGGTCCGTTGGCCTCGGCGACGGCGGCGAGGAGGTCGCCGGGCAGCCGAACGAACTCGCGGGCTCGGACGAGCGAAGGCGCGTCGGGCAGGTGATCACCGTCGAAGAGCCTGATCTCGGCGAACCCGACGCCGCTGACGCCCCGGTAGTCGTCGAGATCGCCCCGGTCGGTGCGGTCGACGGTGATCTCCAGGCGCGTGAACGTGCGTCGCTCGAACCGCAGCTCCTGACCCACGGCCTCGAGCGACGACGGGCCCAGCACCACCTCGACCGGTGCGCCCACGCCCCGTCCGGCACCGTCGAAGAATCGCACCGTCGCATGGGCGATCGTCCGATTCCCCATGGGCTGCAAGGGTTGCACGAGGTTGATCCGGTCGGCGCTGACCGGGCCGTCGGTACGCACCACGATGCGCTCGCCGTCGACGTCGTCGAACGCCCCCACCCGCCATTGCGTGCGGAGGTTCCCGTCGAAGGCGTTGACAGGGCGCTCCTCGGGCGTGTACGAGACCGGGTTCCCGTAGTGCGACGCCTGGACCGAGGCCACACCGTCGTACTCGGCGACCGTCTTGACCTCATCGCCACGATCGGGGAACACCTCGTTGCGGTTGTCCTTCTGGTCGACCACGAGCGGTCGTTCGCCGGCCTCTTCGGTGTATCCGAGGTTCTCGCGGATCGTGCCCCAGCGCTGGCCTCGACGCCGATTGCTGTCGGTCACGACGAGGTCGGCGCCCTCGGCCAGGAAGTTCGTGCGGAGACGGTCGAGATCGGCGGTGACATCGGCGCTGTAGACCACCACGGCGTCGCCGTCGAGCAGACCGGCGGCCGCGGCATCCACGAGACCCTCGCCGTCGCCGGCCACGACGGTGGGTTGTTCGACCGGCTCGGCCCGGACGATCGGTCGGCTGTCGGCCACCGGGAAGATCGCCACCGGAGGCGGATGGGGAGCATCGGCAGCGATGGCGAGCTCGGTCTCGTCGATGAGCGGCTGGTCGCTGACCGCCCGGTTCGGGACCGGATCCCCGAACGACTCGGGCGCGAGGAGCCCGTCGGCCGAGAGGAACCGCTCCCAGGTGGGTCGGGGCCGGGGCGTGCGGTAGCGCTCGTACTGGAGGTCGGAACGCAGCACGATGTCGCCCACACCGAGGAGGCGGGCGATCGGGGCGATGGCGTCGACGTCGAGCACGCCCTCTTGGAGTCGGCGATCGAGAGCGATGAGCAGGTCGGCCGAAGCCGCCGTGCCAAAGGGGATCAACTCACGCGCCGCCCAGGGACGGTCGATGAGGCCCGGGGTGATGGGGTCGACCGTGTTGCCCCACCGGTACGACGCGAAGTCGGACCCCGGGAGCTCGAGGACCCGGGTGGCCGACTCGCCGACCTCGGGGCCGGCAGCTTCGGGACCGACCCCGTCGGGAACGATTGCTTCGGGATCGACGGCGTCGAGGGCATGCGCGGCGGCGATCCAGTAGGGAGGGAGGTCCTCGGGACGTTGGAGGTTCCCGCCGATCACCGTACCCGTCCACAGTGGAGCGGCGTTGACGACGGCCAGGAGCCCCACGAACAACGTGGCCAGCACCGGGACTCGCTGCCATCGAATCCGGGGCGGGCGCCGCAATGCGATCAGCCGCTCGGTGGCCCAGTGGCCGAGCGCAACCAGCCCCGTCCCGATCAGGAAGGCCAGCGACAGGGCGATGAGCGGCGCCGCACGGGGCGAGGAACGCATCGCCAGCCCCGCCGTCGAACCTTCGGCCGCGGCCTTGAACACCCGACCGAGCGGCGACGGATCGTCGTACGGATGGGTCCCGACGGCGGCGATCACACCGATGACGAACAACACCACGAAGTACAGCCGATGCCGCCAGCGGGTGTACGCGGCGGCCACGAATGCCAAGGCGGGTATGGCGAAGCTCGTGGCGATGAGCCACACGTCCTGGGTGTAGCGGAGCGACGGCTCGATCCAGGCGCCCAGGCGATCGTGGCCGTAGAAGAACCAGTTGCCGAGCCCCCGGAGCACCTCCGAGCTGACGGCCGTCTCCGACACGGTCTCGACCGTCTCGGTGAACTCGAGGACCGGGAGTCCCCAGCCCGCCTGGGTGCGCAGACCGGCGATCCACCAGAGTTGGGTCACGGACGTGAGCACCGCGATGCGCACGAGGACACCGATCGCCTGCCGGGCGCGCACCTCGCGGTTGACCCAGATGGCGTACGGGAACCACAGCACCGGGGCCAGCCCCACATAGATGAGCGCGGTCGCGTTGACCGAGCCCACCGTGGTGACGACCAGCGCGAAGATGGCCGGGAGCCGCCATCGAGCGAGCACGTGCCGGACGGCCGACCACAGCGACGGGAGGTGGTGATGACCGGTCGATCCGGCGTCGGTCTTCGATGGCGCTTCGAGCTGGGCCGACTCCTCGTCGCGCTGCGCGGCCCGTTCGGTGACCACGGCAGCTTCTCGCCGCAGGGCGATCACCACGAGGCCGAGCATCCAGGGCAGCCCGGCGTAGGGCAGCAGGATCGCCGAGATCCGGGCGGCGTACGTGAGCGTGTACGGGGTGAGCATGTAGACGAGCGCGGCGACGGCCGCGGCGCCCCGGTTGCGACGCTCGCCGAACGGCCCCAGCAACCGGGCCAGCCAGAGCACACCGGCACCGGCGAAGAACAACAGCGAACCCAGCCAGAGACGCTGGGCCACCCAGTCGGGCGCGCCGAGCCGCTCGAGCAGCCAGTAGTAGGGCCCCATCGGCCAGAGATAGCCGATGTTCTGGTGGGTCACCGTGCCGAAGCCCACGTGGGGATCCCACAGCGACGGTGCCCGCTCGAGGAGCCGGACGGGATCGAGGTACAGATACTGCTTGGTGTCGGCCCCGACCTGGCCCCGAGCGGTGAGCAGCAGGGGCACGTAGGCCACGACCACCAGCAGCGCGACCGGTCCGAAGCGCTCGCGACGACGGCGCCGGGCCCGGATCCGATCGGCGGCGGGGCGGTTCGACCGAACGCGCCGGCGCCGCAGCCGCGCGACGAGCGCGTGGAGGATCGGGGCTGGCCTCACTCGGACGGGGGCGTCCTGCGAAAGCTGTGCCGGCGCTGGGCGTTGCGGGCCCGGTGGCGATACCGGTGCGCCTCGTGGGCAAGGGCCAACAGGGTTCCCTCGGCGGTGGCCTGCCACGTGAACCGGGCGGCCCGAGCCTCGGCGCCACGCGAGAGCGCCTCACGCAGCTCGGTCTCGCCGAGCACGGCGTCGAGACGGGTCACGAACTCGTCGTCGGTCGCGAGCAGCCCGCTCACCCCGTGCTCGACGCTGTCCTCGTGACCGGCGATGCGAGACGCCACGGCCGGCGTCCCGCACGCCGCGGCCTCGGTGAGGGTCATGCCCCAGCCTTCGCGTTTCGACGTCGACGCCACCGCCCAGGCTTCCTGGTACGCCGCGACGAGCGCATCGTCGTCGACCCGACCGGGGAGTCGCAGCCACTCCGATGCCCCGAGTCGCGCGATCTGGGCCTCGAGCGCAGCCCGATCGCTGCCTTCACCGATGATGGTCGCCTGCAACCCCGGATGACGCCGTCGCAGCTCGACCAGCGCGTCGACGAGAAGCGGGAACCGTTTGACGGGCTCGAGCCGCCCGACGGCGACCACCGACGGGTGCTCCGACCGCTGACCGTCGGGGCGAAACCTCGGGTCGATTCCCGGCGCCACCACGCTCACCAGCTCCTCACGGAAACCCAGATCGCCCACCAACTCGTCGCGTGACGACGCCGAGAGGGTCACGATCCGGGTACCGCGGTACAGCGGCGGGGCGAGGCGGAACTCGATGAGCTCGCCGATACGGGCCTTCCACGGGGGCAGCACCATCCGCCACATCTCGGCGTGCACGTGGTGGCAGAACACGATCCTCGGCCCCCGGGCCCACACCGGCGAGAAGAACGGCATGCCGTTCCAGATCTCGACGAGCCCGTCGCGCTGGCCGTGCCGTCCGAACGCCTCGGCCGCCGCTGCTCGGGGGAACACCCCGTAGCGTCCGCCGGCCCGGATCGCGTGGTACCCGGAGCGGTCGACGTGCGCCGGAGCCCCGACGACGCCCGACGTGCGCACCGAGACGTCGATTCCGGCTGCGGTCCAGAGACGGGCGACGGTGTCGGCATGGATCTCGCTGCCGCCGGCCTCAGGATCGTCGAGGTCGCGCCAGGCGAGCATGTGGACGCGCCGCAGCCCGGCCTCGGCCGCGATGTCGCCCAACGTGCCCGCGGCGAGACCCAGATCGAGTGTGATCTCGGGATCGCGAGTCTGTCGGGGTGACGGGCGGTGGTCGGGCGAGGGCGCCAACGACAGCCTCCGGCGAGAGGGGGAAGAAACCGCCGAGGGTAGCGCAGGGCCCGAGAGCCGAGGATGATCGGGACAAGGACGAACATCCTCCCCGGAAGGCTCGGGACTGCCTCTCGATGCGCCACGCCCACCGGTAGCCTGAGCATCGCCGCTCGGACCTGTGAGCCACCGGGAGCCTCCACCAGATGGTCGACCTGTCCAGCCGAATCGTCGATGCGCCTCCGGGGTCGTCTCGTGCTCCGGCGCCGGCCGCGCCCGGGCTCGGGCTCGGGGAATGCAGCCCGTCGTCGGCGTCGACCCGATCGGGTCACGCCCGGCTCAAGCACATGCCCGGCCTCGACGGGCTCCGGGGCGCAGCTGTCGCCGCCGTCGTGTTCTTCCACGATGCACCCCTGTGGAACGGCGATCGCGACGGCCGCCTGGTGGGCGGCTACCTCGGTGTCGACCTGTTCTTCACGCTCTCGGGCTTTCTCATCACCTCGTTGCTGCTCGCCGAGTGGACAGGCACCGGGGCCATCTCGCTGAAGACGTTCTGGTCACGACGGGCCCGGAGGCTCCTGCCTGCGGTGCTGGTCGTGCTGGCCGCCATGGGTCTGTTCGCCCTGTGGTTCGCCCCCGAGAGCCAGCTCGAGGTGATCCGCAAGGACGGCCTGTACGCGCTGTTCTACGTGGCGAACTGGAACGCCATCTTCAGCGGCGGCGGCTATGCCCTCGGCGGAACCCCGTCGCCGCTCGAGCACATGTGGAGTCTGGCCGTCGAAGAGCAGTTCTACGTGATCTGGCCGCTGCTCGTGTTCGTGCTGTTGCATCTCGGCCGGCGACGGGTGCAGGCGCGCCGAGGTGCCCGACACGGGGCGCTCGACGCTGGCGGGCCGGTCGGTGCTGGCGGGCCGGTCGCAGCTGCGCAGCCGGGCGCCGGGTTCGTGGTGCTGGCGGTGTGCACCGTGGTCGGGATGATCGCCTCGGCGGCCTACATGGTGCTGGCCCATCACGACGTCACCGACGTCAACCGGGTGTATCTCGGTTCCGACGCCCGGGCCTCGTCCATCCTCATCGGCGCGGTCCTGGCGATCTGGGTGGCCTGGCGGGGACCGGTGCGCTCCCGGGCCGGCCGTACCGTCCTCGAGGTCGCTGCGGCACTTGCGCTGGCCGGCCTGGTGTTCGCCTGGGTCACGGTCGAGTACCCCACTCCCGGCCTGTTCGAGGGCGGCCTGCTCCTGTGCGGGGTGCTGGCCGCGATCGTCATCGCCGCCGCGGCTCACCCGGTGCAGGGGCCGGTCTCGAAGGTGCTCGCCACGCCGGCGCTGCGCTACCTGGGGCTCATCTCGTACGGGCTGTACCTGTGGCACTGGCCGGTGTTCGTGGTGCTCAACCCCGACCGCACGGGCTGGTCGGGCTGGCAGCTCTCGCTCGTGCGCTACGCCGTGTCGATGGGCATCGCCATGGCGTCGTACTACCTCCTGGAACAGCCCATCCGGAAGGGGCGCTGGATCCACGGTTGGCAGACGGTCGCCGCCCCCATCGCCGCGGTGGCCGTGGTGATCGCCGCCCTCGTCGTGAGCACCGACGGGGCGACGGCCGACGATCTCGCCGGCCCGTCGATCCCCACGGTGCCCAGCGGGCCCACGGTTCCGCCAGCTCCCCCGGGGGCGCTCACGGTCCCGACCACACCGGGGACCGGGACGGTGACCGTCACGCCGCCGAGTGGGGCAGCCGGGCCGGGGCTCAGCTCCCCGCCCACCGGGGCCACGCGTCCCGATCCGTCCCTGTTGGCCGGACCAGCCGGGTCGGAGGGCCGCTATCGCATCACGATCGTCGGCGATTCGGTCGGGGTGTCCACCTGGCTCGGCTACCAGACGATCCTCGACGAGTACGGCGGCCTCTGGGTCGACAATCAGGCCGGACCGGGCTGCGGGCTCTCCCGGGGCGACGGCGACGTCCGCATTCTGGGTGCCTCGGCCGACAACGCCTGCCACGGCTGGGCCGAGCGCTACGCCGCGGCCATGGCCTGGGCCCAGCCCGAGCTCGTGGTGTTCCAGTTCGGAGGCTGGGACATCGCCGACCGCAAGCTCGACGGCGACTGGGTGCATCCGTGCCAGCCGGTCTTCGACGACTGGTTCGCCGGCGAGGTCGACGACGCTCTCGAGGTGCTGGGCTCCGGTGGCGCCACCGTCGCCGTGATGACCGTGGCCTACGTGCGCGAGCCCCGGTCCGACCTGTACGGGGTCGATGCCGACGAGGTCGACGAGCGTGTCGACTGCCTGAACCGGATCTACCGCGCCGCCGTCGAGCGCCACGTCGACGATGGCGCCGTGCTCGTGGATCTGGCCGCCTGGGTCTGCCCCGGCGAAGGCTCGGGCGAAGACCCCGACAACCTCGACGACGGCTGCAAGAAGAACGTGGCGCTCCCCACACCCGACGACAACGGCGGCGTCACGTTCGACGATGTTCGCCTGCGTCCCGACGGGCTGCACTACGAGCAGAACGGTGATGGCGAAGGAAAGACCGTCGTCGCCCGCTGGATCCTCGACACCCTCACGGACGAGCAGATCATCCCGGCTCTCACGTCGTGACCCCCCGCCCGTCGAGGGTCGCCCGGTTGCGCCGAACCGCCGGGACCGAGCGCGCCTCCGAGCGCCCGGACGAGAGGGCCGGCCCGTTCCCCGGAGCGATCGGGCCCACGGTGGTCGTTGCGCTCCTCGCCGCCATGGTGGCGGGCGCCGTCCTCCGCTTGAGCCCACCAGCCCGACCGGCCTTGGCGCAATCGTCGCTCGCCGCGCTCCCGGCGTCGGAACAGGCACCGCAGGTATCGCAGCCGTCACCCCAGCCCGCGTCACCACTGGGACCACAGCCGGCAGCGGTGCCGTCGTCGCCCGAGCCCATGCCCGAACCGCCGTCGGCGCCGGTGACGGGGCCCATGCCCGGGCCGCAGTCGGCGTCGGTGGGATCGAGCAGCCAACCGACGCCGGCACCCTCCTTGACCCCGCCGACCGCCGGACCCCGCTCGGCCGTGCGGGATGGCGATCCGTTCGGGCCGGGCTTCCCCCGACGCACGATCTCGGCCGACGCGCCCCTGCGGGTGCTCGTGGTTGGCGATTCGGTGATGCTCGGCGCCGAGATCGCCGTCGCCGCAGCTCTGGAGGCCACGGGAGCGGTTGAGGTCGAGCAGGTGGCCGTCGCCGACCTCGGTTTGAGCCGCCTCGACGGGTACGACTGGCGTAGCGAATGGCCGACGGTCGTCCAGCGTGTCGATCCCGAGGTGGTGATCGTGCACGTCGGGGTCGGTGACGGCGCCCGAGCCCGCGCCAACGGGCCGCTGTGGTACCAGGGCATCGTGGAGCACGCCGTGCGGATCCTGGGCGCGGGTGGCGCCGAGATCCTCTGGGTCGGCGCCGCTCCCAACGCCTGGTACCTCGACGACGAGCCCGAGCGCCAGGCCGTCAACGACGTGTTCGCCTCACTCCCGGAGCGCTTCCCTGGAGTCGTCTCGTACCTGGCCCCGGAATCGTTCGTCACCGATGACGACGGGAGATTCGCGTTCGATCTCCCCGGCCTCGACGGTGCCCACGAACGCATCCGCATGAGCGATGGCGTTCACCTCTGTGCAGCCGGAGCCGCCCGATTCGGCGACGCTGTGCTCGCAGCGCTGCACGGACACTGGAACCTGACCGAGCCCGTCGCCGCCTGGCGCCAGGGCGACTGGAGGCTCGATCCCCGCTTCGGCCCCGCGGTGCTCGGGCCGTGTCCGCCCCCCGCCGCATGACAGCATGGGCGCCGTGAGCACACGACGACGAGGGGCCCCGGAGCCGGGCCGGTCGACCCGTCCGCACTCGGCTCGATCGGGGCATGGCGCAGGGGACCAGGGAAACCGCCCTCGCCTCGTCACGGCATCGGCAACCGCGGTCGTCGTGCTCGGCGCGCTCCTCGCCGCCAGCGTCGTGTCTCCGACACCGTCAACGGCCCAGACGACGGCCCCGTCCACGGCACCCTCGCTGTCCACTGCACAGACAACGGCACCCTCCTCGACCACGGTATCGACGCCGGAGTCGGCGACGGCCCGACCTGGGGCCGGTGAACGCCGGCGGCTCTCGCCCGGTGATCCGCTGCGGGTGGCGATCATCGGCGATTCGGTCATGAACACGGCCCGGCCGGGTATCACGGCCGCACTCGAGGCCACGACCGTGGCTCGGGTGCACGGCGAGGGGCTCGTTCCGTTCGGAGGGTTCGGGCTCACCGGTGCCTACGACTGGAGACGCGTCTGGCCGCTCAGCGTCGACGCCGAACGACCCGAGGTCGTGGTGTTGATGTTCGGCGGCTGGGACGAGGACATGGCTCGCCTGGCGGGAGCGCGGTACTACCGCGAGGTTCTCGACCAGGCCGTGACCACGCTCGCCGCCCGGGGAGCCCTGCTGGTGTTCATCGGGATGCCGGCCCAGGCGCCTGGTGCACGCAAGCACCGAGATCGCGAGCGGATCAACGCGCTGCTGGCCGAGCTTCCCGGTCGGTTCCCCGGCACGGTCGTGTATCTCGATGCCGAGCCGGTCCTGGGCGACGATCTGGGCAACTACCGCGACTACATCGCCGATGCGTCCGGCGCCCTGGTGCGGGCCCGGAAGAAGGACGGCGCCCACCTGTGCGCCCCTGGCGCCGCCGTGCTGGCAACGGCCGTGCACGAGACCCTGATCGCCCACGGGTGGGCGCTGCCGCCGCTCCCGCCTGGTTGGGAGCTCGGCCGCTGGACGGTCGACCCGATCTACGTGGCCGATCCCGTCGGCGCCTGTGACCCCGGCTGAGCCCGGCTGCCGTCGGGATCACCGTCACCATCACCGTCCCGGGCAGCATCGGGGCGTCGACGACGGGCCCACAACGATTCGACACCCAATGCGGCCAGGATGGCGATCGAGGCCTCGGCGGTGGTGCGGTAGCGGGCCTGACCGAAGGCCAGTGTCGCGCTGATCGCCACGATCACCAGCGGGGCCACCAGCGGCAGCACCGGGATCTGGCGGCGACGCACGGCCACGGCCCCGACCGCGGCCAAGCCCATGAACGGGTAGTAGGCGACCAGGCCCAGCCGGCTCGCCCACCGAGGTCGACCCTCGCCCACGTCGAAGGCGACGTTCTGGCCGACTTGGAAGACGTTCCACACCCGCCCCTGTCGGGCCAGGACCACCACGGGCAGACGGCCCTTGTGGCTGAAGATGTAGTCGCGGCCCTTCTGGCGGAGGAACTTCTCGTCGTCGGACTGGTCGAGCCCGGGGCCTCGGGGTACCTCGCCGATGCAGCGGAACGACCAGAAACCGATCGAGCCGCCGTAGTAGGTGTCGTCGCAGTTCGAGTTGGCCAGGGTGATCCCGAACCCGGTCGAGAGCGTTGTCGGGTTGTTGAACCGGGCGAGGTTGTGGCCGACCCAGGGCGCCACCATCACGATCGCGGCGACACCGACGATCACCGCGTGCACCAAGCGCTGCCGCCACGACGATCGTGACATCACGATGATCGGGAGCACGAGCAGGGGCAGGAACAGCCCGGCCTCGGCTCGGGTCAACATCCCGGCGCCGCAGGCCACGCCCAGCCCCACGGCCGGTCGCCATCCCGGAGCCCTCCAGAAGCGGTAGGCCAGCCAGGTGACCCCCACCACGAGCAGGATCGACAAGCCCTCCGAGAGCACGATGCCGTCGTTGATCCAGATGAAGGGGTACACGCCCACCAGGGCAGCGGCGATGAGCCCGACCCGGGGCCCGAACACGTCACGCACGAACAGACCGGTGAGCGCCACGGTGGCCGTCCCGATGAGCACGGTCACGAACGCGTGCCACGACCACGAGTCGAGCCCGAGCCACGAGAACACGGCGAGCACCAGCACGAACAACGGAGGATGGTCGGCCCCGGCCTTCCGGGTCGTGCCTCCGCTCACGTAGTAGTCGGTCGGGACGATGAAGCCCTTGCCCTCGGCGAGCAGGTTGGCCCCGTGGTGGTACACGTACGAGTCGCCGGGACAGCCTCGGTGGTAGCCCAGGTCGTTCACGTACGTGAAGTCGCACAGGCCCTTGCGGGAGAACCAGAAATAGGCCATCCGCAGCGCGAACGCCAAGGCCACGATGACCAGCAGGCGGAAGACGAACCGCCGATCGGCACCGAGAGACGGGATGGCCACGACGGGCGACGATAGCCGGGAGCCTCCTCGAGCACAGTGACCGCCCGGTGACAGCAGAAGGCCGGAAGCGCCCGAATCCTCACCGCACCAACGACGCACATCACCCATAGCCATCGAGCGGCCAGCCGTCGACGCGAGATACTTGCGGCCGTGGCTCACCCCCGCATCGTCGCCATCGTCGCCGCCGTCGTCATGGGTCCGGGCCTCGCCGCGTGCGGATCGACCGAGCCCCCACCGGCAACCGACGCCCTCCCGGTCGCGGTGAATCGACCCGCGGACACCGCGATGACCGCCAGCGCCGCCACCGATGCGCCCGCCGGGGCGACGACGGCCAGCAACGCCGCCGCGCCCACGACCGCGACCATCGCCGCGTCACGGCACTCCCCCACCGCCGCCGAGCCGTTGCGGGTGTTGCTGCTCGGCGACGGGATCATGTGGGACGCCGGCCCGGCCCTGGAGGCCGCGCTCGGTGCCGGTGGCCCGGTCGTCGTCCGCGACGAGTCGTACTGGGGCTTCGGGCTCACCCGCCCGGAGTGGCGCGACTGGACGACCCTGTGGCCGCAGTACATCGCCGAGCTCGATCCCGACGTGGTGATCGTGACCGTGGGCCCGCACGACGTCGTGTCCCGGCCCATCGACGGCACCCTCCGGGGACCGGGCGATCCGGTCTGGAGCACGTGGTACGGCGGTCTCCTCGACCAGGCGGCGGGAGCGCTCACCGCCCGGGGGGCCTCGGTGGTGTGGCTGGGCATGCTCTGGCAGGGCCAACCCGAGCTCCACGGTGCCGACACCGCGGTGGCGGCGCTGAACGTCGAGATCGGCGCCCTGGCGGCGCGCACCCCGTCCGTCACGTACGTCGATGCCGCCGCCGCCCTGGCAGGGCCCGACGGGCGATACCTCGAGCTGGCCGAGCCCGGCATGCGCCTGCGCAAGCCCGACGGCGAGCACCTCTGCGCCGAGGGGGCCGAACGCTTCGCCGCCGCCGCCCTTGTCCCCATCGCCGAGCAGTTCGGGCTCGTGGCCGGGGCCACCGATCCGGCCTGGTCCCACGGCCTGTGGCGCGCCGACGGCCGCTACGCCTTGGACGGCGGTGAGGGCTGCACGGCGGCGTCGGCATCGGCATCGGCGACGGCGCCCACGTTTGTGCTCGTGCCGGGGTCGGCATCAGCACGAGCGGCGGCATCGGTACCCGAGCCCGGGCTGGGCTGAAGGCGAGACCGGGCCACGTCGAACACCCGGACGATGCCGACGGCTGCCAGGACGGCCAGGGGCCCTTCCGCCGTCGAGCGGTAGCGGGTCTGGGAGAAGGTCAACAGCACGGCGAAGGTGACGATGCCCAGCGGGACGAGCAACGGGTACACGGGAATCCGACGACGACGCAGCACGAGCGCACCGAGCGCGGCGAAGGCCATGGCCGGGTACAGGCTGACCGCGCCCAGGCGGGTGGCCCACAGCGGTCGATGCTCGAGCGTGTCGAGATAGGTGATCTGGTTGACCTTGTACAGCCCCCAGGTGCGGGCGAAGCGGGCCGCGAGCACGGCCGGGAGCCGTTCCTTGTGGGCCTGGATGTAGTCGATGGCCTGGGAGCGCAGGGCCTTGTCGATCGTCGACTGGTCGGCGAGGGCCTGCAGGTCGACGGTTCCCTTGCACTCGTACCACCAGAAGCCGATGAGGTCGCCGGCGTAGGTCTGGTCGCAGTTGGCGTAACGGAGCGTGACACCGAGCCCGGTGGAGAGGTACACCGGCTCGTCGAACTGGCGCTGGTTGCGAATCAGCCACGGCGCCATGGCCGCCAGGCCGACGCCGCCCGCGAGCGCCAGCATGGCGAGCCGCCGCCCCCACGAGGCCAACGCGCGATGGCGGGCCAGCAACGGCATCACCACGAACGGGAACACCAGCGCGACCTCGGCCCGCGTCAGAGCACCAGCTGCGCCAGCCAAACCGAGGAACACCACGTTCGCGGCCGAGGGCTGGCGCCACACCCGGAACGCGGCCAGCAGCGCCACGAGGACGAGCAGGATCGTGAGGGTCTCCGACAGCACGAGCGCGTCGTTGATCCAGATGTTCGGGTACAGCGCCACGGCGATCGCCGCCGCCAGGCCGACCCTCACACCCCCCAGCTCCCGGCCCAGCAACGCGGCCACGGGGATCGCCGCGATCCCGGCGAGCATCGTGGCCAACTGGTGCCACGTGTAGCTGTCGAGGCCGACCAACGAGTAGGCCGCGAGGTACAGCCAGTACAGCGGCGGATGATCGGCGCCGGGGAAGCGGTTACCGTCGAGGAGGCCCAGGGGCGACACGAACCCCTGGCCATCGGCGATGAGGTTGGCGCCCTCGTGGTACACGTACGAATCCCCGGCGCAGCCGAGCAGGGCCTCGGGCGGGCAGTCGTAGATGCCGCGCCGGGAAAACCACAGGTAGGCCAGTCGCAGCACCAGCC
>JANLSK010000010.1:0-20965 GCA_031362415.1 Actinomycetes bacterium
CCCCTTCAGCGACAGGTGCTCCCTGGGTGGGGGACTCCCCAATCGTGTGAGAGCCCGGGCGACGGCGCGCTATCCTTCACGCCGCTGCCGTGCGTCGAAAGCCGGGTCCCCACGTTCGGGTTCGATCTCGATCAGCGCCACCTTCGGGGGTGGTGTAATAGGTAACACAGCAGGTTCTGGTCCTGCCCTTGAGGGTTCGAGTCCTTCCCCCCGAGCGGCGACGTGCGTTTGCGTCGCTGGCGACCCGCCCGGGTAGGGTGCGCCGCCGCACGCCGCATGTTTCCCCGGTTTCACCACCGGGCCCGTTCGTCTAGGGGCCTAGGACACCACCCTCTCAAGGTGGCGACACGGGTTCGAATCCCGTACGGGCTGCTCAGAATTGCCAGTTCAGGGCGGTCTCCCACGCGGAGGCCGCCCAACTTGTTGCCATCGTGCCACCTCGTGGTTTCAGCGTGTGATCAGGCGACATGATGTGCGACCTGATCGGGCGCCGGATTCGAGTGCGCCGGATTCGAGTGATCCGCTGATGTCGCCCCCGGAGCCGTCGGGGCCGATCTTTGCGGCGGCACAGTCGGTGGTCACCTCGTACACGAAGCTCGCCCGTCCTCCGCCGGTACCGGCTTCGCGGGTGACTTCTACCGCGAGACATGACCGTGGTCAGTGACCATGGTCATATCGTGGGGGTGGAAGAAGCCCTGGTCCCGGCCAGCGTCTTCAAGGCGCGTTGCCTCGCCTTGCTCCCGACTTCACGAGCACGCCACGGCCCGACGCGACGTCACGGTGGTCTGGAAGAAACCAGGGAAACCGGATCCTCAGCCGGAGGCACCTCCGTGGGAATGGACGCCGTCACGGGATCGTCGAGCACGAGCCTCGGAGTAACCGGCGTTGCGCCCTCGACGGTTCGCCGCCGCGGATGGGGGACCGATGCACTCCTCGCCAAGTGTGACCCGTTGTCAGGCTTGGTGTCAGGCCGAGAAAACCTTGGTGGCTGTCTCGATGCGAACGACGACCGTGTCCTCCAAGGGGCAGGTGACCCTCCCGGCCGAGGAGTTGCGCGAGCTCGGCATCCCGTCGGGCGAGAAGCTCATCGTGGTGCGGCTCCACGACGGCTTCCTGTTGCTCCGCAAGCCCGAATCACTCGCCCGCCGGCTCCGCGGGTCGGCTCCCGACGGGTGGGACGACCCGGAGCGGTTGATCGACGCCGATCGTTCCGAATGGCGCTGAGCGCGAGCGATCCTGCATCCAGGGCCACGTTCCTCGACAGCGTGGCGGTGATCTACTACCTGAACGGCGACATGCGGGCAGATGTCCTCGAACCGGTGCTGTCCCGGGCGGAGGCGGGAGACGAGGTTGTGTACGTGTCAGCGGTGACGGTGACGGAGGTGCTCTCCCAACCGTTGCGTGACAACGATCGCACGGCCGAGGCTGCGGCACGGCTGTTCTTGTCGATGTGCGATGTCGTGCCCTTCGATTCGATGGTCGGCGAGCGTGCCGCGGTACTCCGAGCTCGCTACGGTCTGCGGACGCCGGACGCGCTCATCATCGCCTCGGCGCTCTCGGTCGAAGCGGCCCGCGTCGTCGGTAACGACGACCGCTGGAAGCGGGTCGCGGAGATCGACTACGTGCACCTCGATGATCGGCCGAGCGACCTCAGAGGTCCGTGACGGGTCGCTCGATCAGGGCCACGCTGCGTCCTCCCGTCGACCGTGAGATCGACGCCATGGATGGCTACCGGCGAGGTCGTCGAGACCACCCGGCCCCGGTCGACGGTCATGCCGACGCTCACCTCCACGCTGTTGACGACGCCTTCCACCCAGAGGCGATACGCCACGATCTCGGCGTCGATCCAGCGCTGGCGAGCCGAGCTCGCGTCGTCGGCAGCGACGACATCGGGATCAGCGCTGCACCCGCCGACGATTGCCGCCACCATGACGGCGATGGCACCCAACCAGCTTGATCGTGCCGCTGCCCGATCCCGTGACACCCCGATGAGGTAACCGGTGACATCGCGCGAACGGGAACCGGCCTCCGTCATGCATAGGCGAATGGCAGGAATGCGAAGCGCAGACGGGCGGTTGACGGGAGATGGCCTATTCCGACGCTCCTGACGGCTGGTGGCGCGAGTTCGTGGCCGCGGATCCCCCGAGAACGGCCAAGCTCGCCGTGGTGAAAAAGGACGGCAGCCCGCACGTGGCCCCCGTGTGGGTCGACCTCGACGGCGACGAGATCGTGTTCATGACCTCGGCCGAGACCATCAAAGGACGGGCGATCCTGCGCGACCCCCGGGTCAGCCTCTGTTGGGACGACGAGCGCCCGCCCTTTTCGTTCGTGACGATCAGCGGGACCGTCACCACCTCGACCGACCCCGCCGAGCTCCTCGCCTGGGCGACGCGCATCGGGGGCCGGTACATGGGCGCCGATCAGGCCGACGCGTACGGCCGGAGGAACGCCGTTGCGCCCGAGATGGTCGTACGCGTGCATCCCACTCGGATCGTGGCCAAGGCCGACATCGCCGACTGATCGGACGGCGCGCTCCCTCGAAGCCGACATGCCCGGGCGAGCTCGGCGACGAAGGGCGATAGGGCTGGTGGCGCCGAGCCCGGGACACGTTCTGCCGTCGCCGGTACGAGGGCTCAGGCCAGGTCGGCGAGGAAGGGGGCGATGGCGTCAAGGAAGCCGGGGGTGTTGCCCGAGTGGACGTTGTGCCCGCAGTCGGCGACGGTCACCAGGCGACCCTGCGGCAGCGAGCTGGCGAACCGCTCGGCGGCCTCGGGGGTGAGGATGTTCGACTCGGCGCCGCGGATCACGAGCACCGGGCACGGCAGCCCTGAGACGCTGTCGAGCGTGAGGTCGACGTGGCGACCGGGGATGCGGCGATGGTCGACCTTGCTCACGTACTTCCCGTCGATCCGGCGGAGCATGTTGTACTTGACGGTGCGGGCGATGTGGGCCCGGGATCGGAACGGGTCGTACTTGGCGACGTTGTCGAGGAACACGTCGAGGTCGTCGAACTCCACGTTGTGGGTGACGAAGTTGGAGATCTTCTCGATGCCTTCGGGTGAGAGTTCGGGGCCGACGTCGACGATCACCAGGCCCCGGGCGAGCTCGGGATGCTGCGACGCCAGGGTGAGCGTGACCCGTCCGCCCATCGAGTGACCGAAGATGATGGGGCGCTCGAGACGCTGATCGGCGATGAAGGCCACGGCATCGGCGGCCATGGCCTCGACCGAGTAGTCGAGCTCGCGGTTCCACTCCGAATCGCCATGTCCCCGTTGGTCGAGCGCGAACACGTGGTAGCGATGGGACAGGTGCAGGCTCACGAGATCCCACGAGTGCGCCGACTGATTGCCTCCGTGCAGGAGCAGGATCTGCGGCCGCCCGGGCTGGCCCCACTCGGAGAAGTGGAAGCGCTGACTGCGGGCCACGGTGTGCCTCGACACGTAACGCACGTCGGGCGAGTGGGGGATACCCAGGTCGGCTGCGCTCTCGAGGAGGCTGGCGAACTCGAGCGATCCGGTCATGTCGAGAGGCGCGAGGGTGTCGGCGAACTCGTTGAGGTACATGGGCCGGAGCCTACGTGAGTCCCGTCCCTTCCCAGGCCCGCCAGCTGGTGATGTCGATGCCGATGACGGCTCCGGGAGGGGGCACGATCCGATACTGCTCGTACTTGGCAGCCAGATGTGCCAGCGCTCGGTCGTGCTCGGCCTCGACCGCGTCGACGATCCTGGCTCGTCCGTCGACGCGCACCCACCACAGCGTGCCCCAGTTGGCATCGTCGTAGTGGTCGACGAGCAGCGTCACATCGGGCTGCGCGCGGATGTTGTCGAGACGCCGCAACGCCAGTGTCGACTTGGGTTTCCCGTCGATGGCCGAGTACAGGGTGGAGTCGTCGAGTGCGAAGCAGCACGCCACCACGTGCGGACGGCCGTCGGGTGTGACCGTGCCCAGCCGCCCCACCCGGGCCTCGGCCACCCGCCTGCGCATCTCGGTCTCGTCCACCACCGGCGACGCTATCGGCCGCGCGCGATCCTTGGCCCGTCGTCGCCGACGCCAGTGGTGGCACCGGCGGTCGCCACAGTGGAGAACGCACCGAGAGCGTCTCGCGTCCCAGTGCCGCAGCGAGGACACCGTGGTCGACATCGCCGGTGACGTCGACGGCAGTCGCGCGCGAGGTCGACGGTATCGGCGTCGTCGCCGACGACTGCACCGCGAGCGACAACCTCGGCCGGTCGAGTCCCGCGGTGTGGGACGAGCTCTGGCGGGTGCACGTGATGGTGCACCTGCATGCGGCGCAGGCGCTCCTACCCTCGATGTTCGAGCGCGTTGCGGGCTACCACGTCTCGACCGCGTCGGGCGCGGCCCGCACCGCCGGCGCGCGGACGGGCGCAATCCGAGCGTTCACGTCCAGCGGTCGAGTGCCTTGAGGATGCGCTGCTCGCTGACGGGGTGGGGGACCTTGAGCGACTGGGCGAACAGGCTCACCCTGAGGTCTTCGATCATCCATCCGATGGCCACGATCTCGTCGGGCACCGGCCCGGGCGCGAACGCCTGCAGCAGGGACCGGTGACGGGTTGACAGCTCGGCGACGGTGTCCATGCGCAACCGGTCGCGGCGGGGATCGTCGGCCAGCTTGTCGAGGCGCCGGTCGATCGCCTGCACGTAGCGCTCGACGTCGGCCAGGTGGGCGGCGCCAGTGGCGGTCACGAAGCCCGGGGCGACGAGCCGGGCGAGCTGTGACGTCATGTCACTGATCGCCAGGGCCAAGGGGGGACTGGTGATCCGGCTGAGGCGGGCTTGCACCGCAGCTGCGGCCTCGATCGCTCGGGCTGCGACAACCACGAGGTCGATGGCGCGGTCGGCGACCTCGTCCCTGACCGCGCTGCGAAGCGCGGCGAACCCGGCCTCGTGCCACGCCGGCCCACCGTGCGCGGCGACGATGGCGTCGACGGCCGCGGCCACACCGTCGTCGACGAGCGCGTCGATCGTCCCGTAGCCGGTGCGGGCCAGCGCCAGACGGCCGTCGTTCGAGAGCAGCCGGCCGAGGATCGCCTTCAACGACACGACCGAACGCAGCAGCAGCGCCCGCGTTCCGGCTCGCATCTCGAGCTCCTGCTCGAATCGACTCGCCAACACCCGCACGGCGATCCGGTCGCCCTCGATCACCAGCGCGGGGTAGGCCTCGACACGCTGTCCCTGTCGCACAACGGCGATCTCACGGGGGAGTGCTTCCAGATCCCATGTGGTCACTGCTTCGCGCTCGATCGTGCCGGCCGCCGCCCGCACCTCGGCCAACGCCGCGGCTCGCACGGTGGCACCGAAGCGCTCCTGCAGCGCGTGGAGTTCGGTGCCGACGGCGAGGCACCGGCCATTCACGTCGAACACGGCGATCTTCATGCGCAGGTGCTCGGGCAGGCGCTCGGGGTCGAAGTCGGACGCGGCAATCGGGATGCCGATCGTCTGCGCGAGGGCCCGAGCCAGCACGCCCAGCAGTGGTCCGTCGGCCGGGGTCGCCCGGGCGCAGAAGGCGTCGGTGTGTGGGGCGACGGGAGCCAGGTGGCGGCGGATGTCCTTGGGCAACGTCTTGATGAGCGCGCTCACGAGCTCGAAGCGCCACCCGGGCACCTGCCAGTCGAAGCCCGCCGTACCGACCTTGGGGAGCGCCAGCAGGGGGACGTGGACGGTCGCCCCGTCGTCGGGTGCGCCGGGGTCCCACGCGTAGGTGACGAGAAGCGACTCGCCCGGGATGCCAGCGTCGCCCTTGCGAGTGCTGGCGCTCTCCTGCCCGGCCTTCCCGGCCTCGACGGCCTCGGGTGGGAGAGTCCAGGTGTCGGGGAGGGCATGGCCGTCGACCCAGCGGGCGTCGGGTCGCAGCAGCACCGACTGGGTGAGATCGAGCAGCTTCGGCCGTGTGCGGCGTTCTCGTTTCCACCACTGGTCGAAGTCGCGTCCGGTCACGACCGAGGCCGGCACGCGCTGGTCGTAGAAGTCGAAGATGGCCTCGTCGTCGACCAGCAGGTCACGCCGGCGGGCCTTGCTCTGCAACGCCTGCACGGCTGCGATGGCATCGCGGTTGTGGTCACGGAACCCATGGGGCGACAGCCATTCGCCATCCACCAGGGCCTGGCACACGAAGATCTCTCGCGATGCCTCCGAGTCGATCGGGGCGTAGCTCACCCGGCGGTTGGGCACGATCGGGAGGCCGAACAGCGTGACCCGCTCCGACGCCATGGCCGTGGCTCGCTTGGTATCCCACACAGGCTCGCTGTAGGTACGAGACACGAGGTGGGCTCCGAGAGCCTCGGCCCACTCGGGCTCGATGCGGGCGGCGACCCGTCCCCACAGGCGATTCGTCTCCACGAGCTCGGCGACCATCACCCAGGGCGGAGACTTCCGGGCCAGCACCGAACCGGGGGCGATGGCGAAGCGCGCGCCGCGAGCACCGAGGTACTCAGCCGCTGCCGGGTCACGCATCCCGATCTGCGAGAGCAGACCCGCGAGCAGCGCCCGATGGATGGCGTCGGCCTTGGCCTCGTCGACGTGGTCGGGGTCGGTGCGCTCGGTCCGCAAGTGGATGCCCATCCCCGAGCACACCTGACGGAGCTGGCTGTAGAGATCGTGCCACTCCCGGATGCGGAGATGGCTGAGGTACTCGGCCTTGCAGCGCTTGCGGAACTGGTTCGACGACAGCGTCTGCTGCAGCTCGCGGAGGTACTCCCACAGGCGGAGCAGGCTCAGGAAGTCGGAATGCGGGTCGGCGAAGCGGCGGTGCTGCTCGTCGGCAGCCTGGCGGTGCTCGACCGGGCGTTCCCGCGGGTCCTGGATCGACAGGACGGCCGTCAGCACCAACAGCTCGCGCACGCAGCCCTGGCGGTCGGCCTCGAGCGCCATCCGACCCAGACGGGGGTCGAGCGGGAGCTGGGCGAGCCTGCGGCCCAAGGGGGTGAGCGTCCGCTGGCCGGTGGGGACGACCGTGGTTGAGCTTCCGGTCCCGGCCTTCACGGTGGGACGCGGCGGTGCCAGCGCGCCCAACTCGTCGAGCAGGGCCACGCCATCACGCACCGACCGGCTGTCGGGCGGGTCGACGAACGGGAAGCGAGCCAGGTCTCCCAGCCCGATCGCGGTCATCTGGAGGATCACCGAGGCCAGGTTGGTACGGAGGATCTCGGGCTCGGTGAAATCGGGTCGTGAGCGGTAGTCGTCCTCGGCGTACAGGCGGATGCAGATGCCCGGCGCAACCCGTCCGCAGCGACCAGCCCGCTGGTTGGCCGAGGCCTGCGAGATGGCCTCGATGGGCAGGCGTTGCACCTTCAAACGCTTGCTGTATCTGGAGATCCGAGCCATACCGGCGTCGACGACATAGCGCACGCCGGGGACGGTGAGCGAGGTCTCGGCCACGTTGGTGGCCAACACGATGCGCCGCCCCGGATGGGGTTGGAAGATGCGATGCTGCTCGTGCGACGACAGTCGGGCGTACAACGGCAGGATCTCGGTGTGGCGCATGTTCAAGGCCCGCAGGGCGTCGGCGGTGTCGTGGATCTCCCGTTCGCCGCTCAGAAACACCAGCACGTCGCCGGGGCCCTCCCGGTCGAGCTCGGCCACGGCGTCGCAGATGCCCTGTATCTGGTCGCCCTGATCACCCTGGTCGCGCTGGGTGCCGTTGTCGTCGCCGTCGTCGTCGGTCAGCGGTCGGTAGCGCATCTCGACGGGATACCCGCGGCCCGAAACCTCGATCACGGGTGCGTCGTCGAAGTGCTCCGAAAAGCGGGCCGTGTCGATCGTGGCCGAGGTGATCACGATCGAGAGATCGGGGCGCCGGGGCAAGAGCTGCTTGAGATAGCCGAGGAGGAAGTCGACGTTCAGGCTGCGTTCGTGGGCCTCGTCGACGATGATCGTGTCGTAGCGCTCGAGCATCCGGTCGCGCTGGATCTCGGCCAGCAGAATCCCGTCGGTCATCACCTTCACGAGCGTCCGCTCGCCCACCCGATCGGTGAAGCGCACCGTGTAGCCCACGATCCCGCCAACCTCCGAGCCCATCTCCTCGGCCACCCGCTCGGCCACCGTCCGAGCGGCCAGACGGCGAGGCTGGGTGTGGCCGATGAGGCCCCGCACGCCCCGGCCAGCCGCCAGGCAGAGCTTGGGGAGCTGGGTGCTCTTGCCTGAGCCCGTCTCGCCGGCGACGATCACCACTCGGTGCTCGCGCAGGGTGTCGACGATCTCCGTGCTGCGGGCGCTGATGGGCAGCTCGGCCGGGAAGCTCAAGGAGGGGACGGTCGCCGCCCTCAGGGCCACGCGCTGCTCGGCCTCGGCCACAGCGCCGGCGAGCATGACCAGCGCCCGCTTGCGTTCGGCCCCATCGCTGACCCGTCGGAGCCCGCGGAGTTGGCCGATGAGGCGCGTCCGGTCGCGCACCATCACGGTCGCCAGGCGGGCGCGGAGCTCGTCGGCCGTCGATGGGGTCACCTCGGTGGGTCCCGCGGACGGCGCGGATGGGGAGGTGGTGGGGTCGGGCATGGGTGTCGTGCGCTCCGGTGATCGGCCTACAGCTTGCCCGACGCCGACCAGTGTTCAGTTGGACATCCCCGGTGACGTCGTACTGAACAATGCTCGGCTGGGGGTGAGGCCTGGGGTGAGGCCTGGGGTGGGCGTCCGGTCGGCCTGCTGGGAGTGTCCGGTAGGTTCGGCCTGTGACGGCGCTTCCCGATCCGGTGACGATGCAGCCCGTGAACCGGGCCACGCCGTTCCGGGCCCTGCGCCAGCGCAACTACCGGCTCTTCTTCGTGGGTCAGGTGCTCTCGGTCATCGGCACGTGGACCCACACCACGGCGGTGGCCTGGATCGTGGTACGCGACACGAGCTCGTCGACCGACCTGGGCGTGCTGGTGGCTGCCCAGTACCTTCCGCTCCTGGTGCTCGGTACCTGGGCCGGCGCCTTGGCCGACCGGCTCGACAAGCGGATGCTGCTCGGGGTGGCGAACGGCGCTGCGGCGCTCATCGCCCTGGCGACAGCACTGATCGTGAGCGCCGGGCACCAGTCGCTGACGGTGCTGTTGGTGATGTCGATGCTGCTGGGGGTGGCGTCGGCTTTCGAGACGGCGTCGCGCCAGAGCTTTGCCGCTGAGCTCGTCGAGCCCGACGACATCACGTCGGCCGTGGGGCTCAACGCGGCGATCATGACGGGCTCACGCATGGTCGGATCGGGACTGGCCGGCGCCCTGATCGTGGCCTTCAGCGCCACGGTCTGCCTGTATCTGAACGCCGTGTCGTTCCTGGCCGTCATCGGGGCGTTGCTGATGATGCGCACCGCCGACCTCCGCCGCCGGGCGCCCGTCGCCCGTCGACGGGGCCTGATCCGTGAGGGCATCCGCTACGCCCGGTCGGAGCCCGAGGTGCGCTTCCCCTTGGCGGCATTGGCTGTGGTGGGAACCCTGGCGCTCAACACCGCGGTCACCAC
Organism: Actinomycetes bacterium; assembly: GCA_031362415.1. GTDB lineage: Bacteria > Actinomycetota > Acidimicrobiia > IMCC26256 > VFJJ01 > VFJJ01. Next base: position 9,452 of record JANLSK010000010.1, read on the forward strand.
GCCCCTGCTCGCTCGCGTCACCTTCGACGCCGGCCCGGGACTGTTCGCCGCCTTCGGAGCCGTCGGCGCGCTCGGGGCCATGTGCGGGTCGCTCTACTCGGCCGGTCGGAGCGAGGCCACCCGGGCCGTCATCGGCCGCTCCGCCCTCGCCTTCGGGGTGCTCACGTTGGCCACGGCATGCTCGCCGTGGGCCTGGCTGGCCCTGCCCGTCTTGGCGTCGAGCGCCTTCGCGGCCGCCGTCTACGTGTCGTCGACCAACGCCCGTCTGCAACGAGTGGCCGCCGATGCCTACCGAGGACGGGTGATGTCGCTGTACGCCGTGCTGTTCCTGGGTTCCACGCCCATCGGCAGCCTCGTCATCGGAGGCCTCTCAGGCCTCACCAACCCCCGCATCGGCATGGGCCTCGGCGGCCTGGCTGCGCTGGTGACGGGCGTCGTGGCCGTCGTCGGCACCCGTCGTGGCTCACGGGCCGGAGCGGCCGCCGGTACGACCGTCGCCGTCCCGGTATCGACGCCCGTGATCCCACCGGTCGGGACTCGGACCGGCGACCTTCCGTAGGCTGCGCGGACCCGTCCGGCACGCTCACCCGCCACCCGTCAGCCGGCCGTCCGTAGGCTGGCCGGCACCACCAGCCCTCCTCGGAGTCGAGGAGTCCCCATATGGCCAGCCCCTTCGATCCGTCCGTCCTCGAACGTCCCGGCCCGTTGATCGAGGGCCGCATGGCGGTGATCACCGTTGGGGGAGGGGGGATCGGCGCTGCGACGGCCGCGCTGTTCGCGCTGCACGGGGCGCACCTGGTCATCGCCGACATCGACGAGGCGCTTTCGGCGGCGACCGTCGCGCAGGTCAGCACGGATGGTCCGCCCCCTGAACGCTGTCGCTGGTCGCCCGCAGGGCCGCTGACCAAGAGTGAGTAGTCCGGGCCCCGCGGGGTGCTACTCACTCCTAGTCAGTCTCGCGTTCCCTGGCGGGCGCGCGTCGAGCGTGTGTCATACGCGGTAGTATCGGTGTATGACGATGATCAGCTTCAGGGTCGATGCCACCGAGGCTCAGGCTGCCCAAAAGTGGGCTTCTCGTCTCGGGATCGATCGGTCGGAGCTGTTGCGACGAGCGTTGCACACCATGCTCGTGCAGCTCGCGGCCGAGGCGGAGATCGAGGCCTGGAATCGGCTACCGCTCGATGAGGGCGAGAGGTCGATGGGGACGATAGCCGACTGGGGCCCAGCTGAAGATTGGTCGGACTGGGCCGATGCGGCGAGGTGAGGTGTGGTTCGCCGAGGCACCTGGCGGTGATCGGCCGGTGCTGGTGATCACGCGTGACCCGGTCGCCGATCGCATCGGCTCGGTGGTCGTCGCCGCCCTGACTCGCACCGAACGCGGGTTGGTCTCGGAGGTGGCGCTCGGACCCGACGACGGTCTTCCCACTGAGTGCTTCGTGAACTTCGACAACATCCACACGCTCGACCGTGAGCGGTTCCGTCGACGGATCGCGATGCTGAGCTCAGCTCGGATGCTCGAAGCGTGCCGAGCCATACGTGACGCGACCGGGTGTTGATCCGGGGTAGGTCAGCCCGTGACCGTGAGAGTGCTCTGGCGCTCTGGCGCTCTGGCGCACTGGGCTCCGCAGGTGATCACTATGCGCGATGGACGATCACGTCGTCGGCGTGGCTGGCCAGCGCGCGGAGGTCGTCGAGATCTCCGGTCACGACCGCGCCGCCGGGCTCGGCCATGGCCACCACGATGGCGGCGACCGCTGAACCTCGTTGCACGAGCCCCCGCAGCACGCCGGCCCGCCGAGCGATCGGCACGGTGATGCTCTCGACGATCTCGCAGGTCTTGAGGAAGCGGTTCACGACGACGTCGGTGGTTGGTCTCCCGCTGAGACACTCGACGAGCACCACTGACGGCACCACCGGAGGCCACAGCCCATGGAGCCTCAGCGTGATGATGAGGGCTGCGGCCGCCTGGTTCTGGTGAGCCAGGCGTATGGCTCCGCCGGAATCGAGGGTCAGCTGGGTCACGTGCTGCGCCGGGGCCGCACCTGGCGGCGTAGCCGCCGACCGACCGGCTCGTCGGCCGGTGGGGTTCTGGGATCGAGATCCGCTCCGCTCAGGCCCCGGGCCGAGGTGGGTGATATGCGCCAAGTCGGCCTCGGTGGGGGACACCTTGCCCGCCTGAGGGTTGGTACCCTGGTCGAATGGACGGCAGGCTCGTAGGGCGCGAGGCCGAGGTCGGTGTGATCGACGCCGCGTTGGCGGAGCCTCGTGATGCGCTGGGCGGTCCAGTCGAGCTCGTGATCGATGGTGAAGCCGGTATCGGCAAGACCACGTTGTGGCGGGAAGCGATCAGTCGGGCGAACGGTCTCGGGTTTCGGGTCTTGCAGTGTCGGGCCAGCGCCGTCGAGGTCTCGTTGTCGTACGCGGCACTGGCTGACCTGCTCGGTCCTGTGCCCGAGAGTGCTTTCGACGGGTTGCCGGTGCCGCAACGCCAGGCGATCGACGTGGCGCTCCTGCGGGCCGACAGCGATGGCACGCCGACCGAACGGCGGGTCGTCGCCACGGCGTTCACGTCGCTGGTGGCCGCCTTGGCGGTGGATGGGCCGGTGCTCGTTGCCATCGATGACGCTCAGTGGCTCGACGTGGCCACGGCCCGGGTGTTGGAGTTCTCGTTGCGCCGGCTCGAGCGTCACTGGGTGGCTGTGGTGACGACGCGCCGTACTGCTTCCCGTGCCGGGTCGTCGCCACGACTGGGAAGGGGTTTCGCGGGCGCGTCGGAGGCCCGGTTTCGACGGTGCCTGGTGGGGCCGCTCACGATGGCCGAGGTCCACGCGGTGCTCAAGGAGCGGTTCGGCCGACCGTTGCCCGACCATTGCTGGCGCGGATCCACGAGCTCGCGCGGGGGAACCCGCTCCACGCCATCGAGATCGCCCTGGCGATCGAGGCCGACCCCGCTGGAGGGCGCGGCCGCCAGCCGGTTCCATCGGACGATCTCCGCAGGCTCGTCACACTTCGAATCCGGCGCCTCCCCCGGGAGACGCGCGACGCGTTGCTCGTGGCGGCCGCGCTCTCGCGCCCGACCACCGCACTCGTCGCGGTGAGCACCCTGGAGCCGGCGATCGACGCGGGGCTGATCGATCGTGACGGCGAGAACCTGTCGTTCACCCATCCGCTCTACGCGTCGGTGATCTACGCAGGCGCGTCCGCCAAGGCCAGGCGGGCCCTCCACGCAGAGCTGGCTCGAAGCCCGTCGATCCTCGACGACCCCGAGGAACGCGCCCGTCATCTCGCGCTCTGCACGACCGGTCCGGACGAGCAGGTCGCGCAGGCGCTCGACGACGCGGCCACACGAGCCGATGGGCGTGGGGCTCCGGAGACCGCCGGTGAGCTGAGCGAGCGGGCTGCCGGGCTCACCCTTCCGAGCGACACGACCGGGGCTTTCCGACGGATAACCGTCGCCGCACGACACTTCTTCCGCGCCGGCGATTGGCAGCCTGCCCGGGCCCTGCTCGACAGGGTGCTCGTCGACGCTCCTCGAGGCTTGGAACGAGGACGGGCGCTGCAGGCACTCGCCCAGCTCAGCTTCAGCGACAACGACTTCTCCTTGGCGTCGTCGCTGTTGGAGGAGGCCGGCCGGGAGGACGACGACCCCGGGTTCGTCGTGTCGGTCATGCTCGATCGGGCCTTCACGATCTTCAGCATGGGTGATCTCGCGAGTGCCCTCGAGCTGGCCCGGGACGCGCTCTCGCTCGCCGAGCATCTCGACGACCACGGCCTGCTGGCCGAGGCGCTGGCGATCGTGGGCGCCGGCCAGGGCTTCGCGGTACCCGGCGCGGGCTTGGACAGGCTCGAGCGGGCCGTTGAGCTCGAGGACCGGCGGCGACACCGGCCCATCCATCTCCGGCCGACCGCCATCTTGGCCGAGCAGCTGCTTTACCTTGGCCGCCTCACCCAAGCGCGGGCGATGTTCGACGAGCTGCGCACCTGGTTCGTCGAGCGCGGCGGCGAGAGTGAGTTGCCGTTCCTGCTCTTCGGGGTCTCCATGCTCGAGTGGATGGAAGGCAACATGGACGAGGCGATGAAGGCGGCCGACGCGGCCTTCATGCTCGCCGAGCAGGAGGGCAGCGACGTCCTGCAAGGCATGAGCCTCGCCCACCGCGCCCGAGCGCTCGCCGTGAGCGGCCTGTCGACGGAGGCCTACGCCGCGCTCGATCGGGCCGAGGTGCTCCTGGGTCCGACCGGCTGGGCGACCGGCATGTCGTTGCTCATCGGTGTGCGGGGCTTCCTGGACGTGTCACTTGGCGAGTTGCCGCGCGCTGCTCGCACCTTCGCCCCGGTGATCGGCCCCGCCGAGATCGGTGGCCTTCCCTGGGTCCCTGTGGCATTTTCCCTGTCGGACGCCGTCGAGACGCTCGTCGGCATCGGTGAGATCGATCGGGCTGACCGGATGCTCGCGTGCTACGAGGGCCAGCTCGTCGAGGCCCGAGTGCTGTGGGCGGCGTCGGTCCTGCGGTGCCGAAGCATCGTGCTGGCGGCCCAAGGTGACCTGGTGGGTGCCCTCGCCGTCGCCGAGCGCGCGGTGCGCTTCCAACCCGATGGTGAGCTGCCTTTAGAGATGGGCCGGTCGTTGCTCGTGCAAGGCATGATCGAGCGCCGGTTGAAGAGGCGTGCGGCAGCGCGGACGTCGTTGGAGCGGTCGGTGGCGATCTTCGAGGAGATCGGCGCACCGTTGTGGGCAGCTCGGGCCGGCGCGGAGCTGGGCCGGCTCGGGGCGCGGCCGGTTCCGGGAACGCTGACCGAGACCGAGGAACGGGTGGCCGCCCTCGCCGCAACGGGCTTCACGAACAACGAGGTCGCCGCCAAGCTCTTCCTCAACCGCCGCACGGTCGAGTCGAACCTGGCGCGGGCCTACGCCAAGCTCGGGATCCGTTCCCGAGCCCAGCTTTCGGCCGCGCTCGGAGCCCGCACGCGGTCCTGACCACCGGCGGCTCGGGGCGTCCGATCGGCTCCGATCGCTCGGCCCAGGCGTGCTCGTCGCACGCCGCTGGCCGGCACCCGGTGAGGGTGGCGCATGCCGGTTGACGTGCTGGAATATGTGGAAATTGCTGATGCGCCACCGTTGTGTGCGTTCGTAGCCTCGCTCCACTTGGACACCCAGGGCAACTGAGTCACCACCAATTGTGGGGCTCCACGAGTCGGGGAGGCACCATGAGGGCGACAAACGCATGAAGTTGTACCTGGCGAAGGCTGTCGGTCGTGGCAGCACCAAACTGGCCGCCTTCGAAGCCGCACTCATTGGCGCCGGCGTGGCGAACTCCAACCTGATCCGTTTGAACTCGGTGATCCCCCCGAACAGCGAGATCGTCGAGGTCGAGCGTTGCTCGTTCGCGCAGGAAGAAGGGTGGGGAGATCGGTTGTACGCCGAGCAGCGAACCAGCGTCCCCGGTGAGCAGATCTGGGCATGCGTCGGCTGGTCACAGGACCGCGAGACAGTCTGCGGTCTGTTCGTAGAGCACGAAGGCGTTCGCGAGCAGGACGTGACGAAGCAGATCGCTGCCAGCCTCAGGGATCTCCAGGCGATCCGCGGACCTGACCTCGGCCCGATCCACACCTGCGTCATCGGTGCGATGTACAGCGGTAGCCCGACCTGCGCGCTCGTCGTCTGCGGCTGCGGCACCGAGCCATGGCGCACGGCCACCAATGACGACTGTCGAGCGCGGGAGTCGATGTGACATGGGGCTTGCGACGGTGATCGATGGCCACAGCAAACATCGACCGCGCTGCGTCGAGTCCACGACAACGGCCTCGCACGTCAAGGGGCCTGTGGCAAGTGCCGACACGCCGGACGCCCATCGTCGCCGCAGCCTCAGCGTAGCTGACATAGGCGAACCTGAAGCGCAGTCGACGACCGAGCCGATCCGACCGACGAGCCGCTGGGCGGTCACCATCGCCGCCACGGCCGTGTCGACGTGTGTGCTCGACATCATGGCGACCGCCGCCGGCGTCCTGCTGGCCGCGTCGCACATGCTCAAGGGAGCGTCCCAGGCCGCCGTGTTCGGCTTCCTCGCCGCCACCTACGTGCTCTGGTTCGCCGGTCTGCGGGTCAACGTCACGGCCAACTGGCGTCTTCTCGAGCAAACCGGTATCAGCGCGAGCCTGCTGTCGAAGTCGATGTTCGAGCTCGCTCGGTGCCGATCGAGCAGCCAGCGCGCCCCGCGGGTGGCGTCAGCGGCGGGCTATGTCGCGACCGAGATCGCCAAGGAGGTTCCCTACTACGCAACCGCGTTCGGGACTGCGCTGCTCAGCAACACGGTGAGTTCGACTGACGCGCTCGTCTTCCTCGCCGGTACAAACGTGGGCGCCGCCGTGTACGAATATGGTCTCGCCCGGCTGAGCCGCACCTTTCTCAACCGACGATCGCGGCGCATCGCCTGATGTCGACTTGGTGGTCTTGTTCGGGACTCCGTGGGTTCGACTTTCACCTGTGGGTGGGTTGGGAGCATGGGTGTTGGGCGGTCGCATCGCAGGCTGGAGGTGCGATGTCGAGGCACAGCCCCTTCGTGATCACCTTGAGCGTCGAGGATCGGCAGCGGCTCGAGTCGTTGGTCCGAAGGCGCGCGGCCGAGCAGCGCATGGTCGTCCGTGCTCGGATCGTGTTGGGGGCAGCAGACGGCGAGGAGACCGCCAGCATCGCCGGGCCGGCGGGCTGGCGGGCCGCCGGGACCTTCGCACGCCTTTCGGGCTCCGAGCGCTCGGCCCTGGCGGTCTCGTCGGGTGCCGCTGGCCGGGACCCGACCCCGTGCTCGCCTGCTGGTCAACTCGCTCGCGAATGTGGAAATTGCTGATGCGTCGCCACGTAGCGCGTTCGTACTCTCGCTCTCACCTGGAAGCCCAGGGTGACTGAGCCACCACCACGCGTGGGGCTCCACGAAACTTGGAGGCACCATGCGGAGCAAGGCGATGAAGTTCCTGGCGGGGGGAGCGGCCGTCGTGATGGTGAGCGTCGGGGCCGCGGTGGCGACGGCGGCGATCCCCGGCGCCGACGGGACGATCAGGGCCTGCTACGAGAAGAGGGACGACCGCGAGCTCCGGGTCATCGACGAAGGCAAGGCCTGCAAGCGGGGCGAGACGCTGCTCGTGTGGAACCAGACCGGCCCCCAGGGTCCCCAAGGCATCCAGGGAGTTCAGGGTGTCCCCGGAGCCCAGGGCGTCCCCGGGGCGACCGGGGCCCAGGGCATCCCTGGACCGCAAGGCGGCCCCGGCACGCCTGGAGCGGCGGGTGCTCCCGGCCCCCAGGGGGTGCCCGGACCCGCAGGCCAGGGCCAGCTGCCCCGAGCCACGTTCATTTCCGGCGAGGCCGTTGTCGGTGTGCCCCTGCAGCAAGTCCTGGCCAAGGATCTTCCGAGTGGGAGCTGGGCGATCACCGCAACGGCAGAGATGAACTTCCGCAACGAGGGGATTTCGGACAAGTACTGCGAAGTTCGGAGCAACGGGGTCTACGTCGGAGGGAACACGGTCCGCTTGGAGCATTCGGACAACCTTCAAGATGAACGGCTGATGAACACGATCGTCGCGGGTGCGTTCATGGGTGCCGGAGGTGGCCAGGTCACCTTGTGGTGCCGTGCCCAGGACGTCTTTTCGTTTGTCAGAGCTACCCTCATGATCACCGAGGTCACGTTCTTCTAGATCGGGAGGGGTGGGGCGTCGCCCGGCTCCCGGAAGCGTCCCACCCCGCCGGCGTTCGCGCGAATGGCGGCGAGCGCGTTCCCGGAAGAGCACGTCGCCGGGGGCGAGAGAACGCCGGCCGAACACCGGCCTTCGGTGTCAGCCGAGATGGCCTTCCGACAACAGGTCGAGGGGGTCGCGGAGCTCGACCATGCCGAGGTAGCCGCCTTGGTCGGCGATGGCGTCGTGCACGCCGTAGCCGAGGATCTCCTGGGCCCTGCGGGACAGGGTGCGGGCGACGGCCGGGGGCGTGCCGAGGTAGTTGTTCTCCTCGGTGCGCAGCCAGCCCAGCGTGTAGCTCACGTGCACGCCGGGACGGTCCCGGGCGGTGGCGCCGGCCGTGGAGTTGGTGCCGGCGCCGTGGATCGTGGTTCCGAGGTAGATCACCGAGGAGCCCGCAGGCATGGTGGCGTTGGCGATCTCGTGGGGCTCGGGCTGGCGGGCCCGGTCCCAGCGGTGGCTGCCGGGGACGAGCCGGGTGGCGCCCAGCTCGGTCGTGAAGTCGACGAGCGCGGTGATCGATGCGATCTGCAGCTCGGGGTGGGGCCGGGGGACATGGATCCACACGTCCTCGTCGCGGTGCAGCACCTGGGCTTGCGCCCCGGGGCCCAGGTCGATGAGGTGCGCCAGGTTCAGGTGGTAGTTGGCACACGCCGGCAGGAGCACCCGGTTGCACAGGCCGAGCAGGACGGGATGCACGAGCAGCCCATCGGCGAACGTGGGCGACTTGGCGGCGAGCGACGACACATGGCGGGTCTTGTCACCGAAGAACGCCTGTATCGCTGGGTTCAAGTGGGCCATGGCCGGATCGGCCGTCGCGAGGTGGGAGTCGACCTCGGCGAGGATCCGCTCGATGGCGCGATCGTCGATCATCCGCTCGACGATCACCGCCCCGTGCTCGTCGAGCATCGCAGCGATGGCATCGACCCCGTCGTCGACGTCAAGGTGGACGAGCTCAGCGGTCGTGGTCTTCATGGGTCCTCCCGGTCACCGGGCAGTCTCGGGGAGGGGGCACCCCCGGCGAGCAACTGCCAGAACACACCTGTATGCGCGCGACTACTGGCAGTTGCTCGGGATTGTGCCGCGGTCACCGCCGGCACCGCGGTCACCGCCGTCATCGCCGTCATCAGCGGGGGAGTCCGAGGACGCGTTCGGCGATGATGTTGCGTTGGATCTCGCTGGTGCCGCCGGGGATGGTGCCGCCGAACGAGCTGAGATAGGCGCCGCCCCAGCTGCGGGTCAGCCAGCGCATGGTGGGCCCGCCGACGGGGTCGATGCTGACGGCCTGCGCGCCCACGGCTTCGAGGCCGGCGAGCAACGTGTGCTGCATGGCCTCGCTCGAGAACAGCTTGAGGACCGAATGCTCGGGCGACGCCTTGCCGGCGACGAACTTGGCGAATCCCCGATATCCCATGCAGCGTATGGCGTGGGCATCGATGGCCCGAGCCGCGGCGACGTCTCGGAACCGGGCATCGGTGGCCAGCGGCAGACCGTCGACCCCGACGTGGGTGGCGCCGAGGGCCGCGAGCGCCTTGGCCGCGTCGTTGACGAAGAACGAGCTCTGGATCCACAGCATGGCCCGTTCGTGGGCCAGCGAGCTCTGGGTGAGCGCCCATCCGCCGTTGAGCGGGCCGAGCAGATTCGCCGCGGGAACCTCGACCTCGGTGAAGAACACCTCGTTGAGGTCCTGGTACTCGCCCGGGCCGGGGCCGAGCAGCTCCTTGATGGGGCGCACCTCGATGCCAGGCGAGCGCATGTCGACGAGCAGCACGCTGATGCCCTTGTGTTTGGCCACGGTGGGGTCGGTGCGACAGAACAGGAGGCACCAGTCGGCGTGGTGGGCCCCCGAGGTCCAGATCTTCTGTCCGTTCACCACGAACACGTCGCCGCGCAGATCGGCCCGGGTGCGCAGCCCGGCGAGGTCGCTGCCGGCGTTGGGCTCGCTCATCCCCAGGCACCACGACTGCTCGGCGTGCAGTGCCGGCATGGCGAACGTGGCGATCTGCTCGGGCGTGCCGTGGTCGAGCATCGACGGGACGATGATCGAGATGCCCTGCCAGTTCGTCGAGCGGGGCAGGCCCCGGGAGATCAGCTCCTCGTGGTACACGAGCTGCTCGACGGCGCCGAGGCGACGGCCGCCGTGCTCGGGGTCCAGGCCCGGGATGAGCAGCCCGGCGTCGAAGAGCCGGTTCTGCCATGTGCGGGCCCAGGCCGGGTAGTGCGCCGACGACAGCGCGGGATCGGCCCGCATCACCGCCTCGGCCGGCGCGTGCTCGTCGAGCCAGGCCTGCAGCTCGGCGCGGAACGCGACCGTGCTGGGCTCCCAGGTGAGCTTCACGGCGAAGACCCGTGCCCCGTCGACCGTCGAATGCCGAAGCCGCTCAGCCCGACGCCGCTCAGCCCAGGGCCCCCGTCGCTCGGAGCTCGGCGATGCGGGCATCGTCGAAGCCCAACACCGTGCGCAACACGGTGTCGGTGTGCTCGCCGACGGTCGGCGCACGTGTGGGCTCGGGCCAGTCCTGGCCGACGATCTTCAGCGGCATCGGCAGCTCCTCGGCGCCCAGGCGCTCACGCGAGAACCACGGGAGCCGGTGCTGGAACTGGGGATCGTCGGCGATGGTCTTGGGCGTGTTGACCGGGCCGATGGGGGTGTTGACCCGGTTGCCGAACTCCAGCCACTCGGCGCTGGTGCGCGACGTGAAGATGTCACGCAGGATCACGTGGAGCTCACGGTTGCCGCGGGCGTGGTCGGCGTACTTCTTGCCCGGCCACTTCTCGAAGAGGTCCATCCGCTCGATGCCCTCGCAGAAGTTCTTCCAGAACGCCTGCTCGGACGCCATGAACAGCACGTGACCGTCGGACGAGTCGTACATCTGGTATCTCACGCCTTCCTTCATGCCTGCGGTACCCGGGGCCCGGCGCTCGTAGTCGTCGGTCTTGTTGCCGGTGACCTCCGACTGCGGTCGCTCGTAGGCCTTCCAGGTCTCGGACCGGTACCAGTCGAAGTACGCCGCGGCGTCGGACTGGGCGATCTCCATGAACGCGCCCTCGCCGGTGGCCCGGGCCTGGATGATCCCGGCGAGCACACCCATGGCGCCGAAGGCCGGGCCGGCCCAGATGCCCACCGACGGGTGCTCGGGCAGGTAGCAGAAACCGTCCTCGTCGTAGGCGGGGGGCACGAGGCCGGCCCAGGTGTCGTAGACGATCCCGTGCGACGGCATGTCCTTGTAGGGGCCGGTGGCGCCGTAGCCCGAGATGGTGCAGAACACGATGCGGGGGTTGATCTTCTTCAGGTCGTCGTAGCCCAGCCCCCGCCGGGCCAGCACGCCGGGTCGCATGGCCTCGACGACCGCGTCGGCGCCGCGGACGAGCTCCTTGTAGGTCTCGACGCCCTCGGGCTTGGTGAGGTCGAGCACGATCGACTTCTTGCCCCGGTTGATGTGCAGATGCAACAGGGAGTTGCCCTCGATGATGGGCCAGGTCATCTCGCGGATGTAGTCGCCGGCCGGGCTTTCGACCTTGATGACCTCGGCGCCCATGTCGGCCAGGTGCGTGGTGAGCCCGCCGGGGCCGAGCAGCGAGCTCTCGACGACGCGAACTCCGGCGAGCGGGAGGCGGGGGGCGGTCATGGGAGGATCCTTCCGGGTCGGGGGCCGGATCGCCACGATCCGACGTCACAGCACGGCGCACTCTAAGGACCGCGCTCGCACCCGTGCCGCTCGGCGACCCGTTACCGGAGCGTTACCGGAGCGTTGGCGGAGCGTTGGCGGAGCAACCCGACCCCGGGGGCGG
>JANLSK010000048.1:0-1633 GCA_031362415.1 Actinomycetes bacterium
CCAGGCCGATGATCCCGAGCGCCCATCCGAACACGAGTCGCCGCGATCGCCCCATGTCCCGTCCTCCTCGTTCCCGATCCATCACCGACCGGTCCCGTGCCTTGACGATACGGGCGCCAGGCCGGCGACGTTCAACAAGGTCTGGCGTCGCCAACGCGAACCTTCACCCGAGCGCCATCTGAACGATCACCGGGCCTCGCCGATCATTCACTGAGGGCGCGTACCTTCTTGCCGTCACGAGAAACGATCACAAGGAGGAAGTGCATGAGCCACAAGCGATTCCTGACCGCGACAGCGACCATTGCTGCTCTCGGAACCCTGATCACCGGAACCATCGCCGCCGGAGCCAGCGACGACGAGATGGATTTCGAGCCCATCGCCGGGTCAGCCTACGGTCAAGGAAGCTCGACGTGGACCGAGCCGTTCGTGATCCCCGCCGGGTTCACGCAACGGATGCTCTCGGACGAGACGGTCCTCGACATCTACCCCGGTGGCGTCGACGACCTCACCGACATGAACACCACGAACGAGAACGGTGCCCGCAAGGGGCGCTACCTGTACCGGACCCACGAGGTGGGCTCGAACGGGGCCGTGTCGATCATCGACCTCCGGACCGGGGTCACCCGGGTCCTCATCCAGAACCCGGGCTATCGGCGGCTCGACGGCATCCGCTGGACACCGTGGGGAACGCTCCTCTTCGCCGAAGAGACCACCGGCGGAAGGCTCTTCGAGGCGTTCTTCGCGAAGAACGATCCCACCAGGGTCGTGAAGGTCGAGGAACGGCGGGCGCTCGGGATCATGGCCCACGAGGGTATCGAGGCACTCGAAGACGGCCGCGTGTTCGTGATCGACGAGTTGAACGGCGGCTCGATCTACCTGTTCGTTCCCGACCGAAGCGGTGATCTCTCGGCCGGCCAGCTCTTTGCCATCAAGGCTGCCAACGCTGATGGGACCGGCGCCTTCGAGTGGGTCGCGCTCGACCGGGCTGCGGTTCAGGTCGACGCCCGGCTCGCGGCCGACAACGTGGGCGCCACCGGGTACCTCAGGCCCGAGGACGTGGAGGTGATCGACGATGCGCTGTATGTGGCCACCACCACCGACAACCGTGTGCTGAAGATCGACCTCGAGGAGCTGGTCGTCACCGACTACGTGAAGGCTGGGCTCAACGTACCCATCGAGAACGCCGCCGCTGGCGTGACCGGGTTCCGCAGCCCCGACAACCTCGCCGAAGGGGCCGACGGCCGACTGTGGATCGTCGAGGACAACAGCTACAGCGACATCTGGGTGGCCAGCGACGACAGCGACAACGACGGCAGCGAGTCCGACGACGAGTCCGACGACGAGTCCGACGACGAGTCCGACGACGACGATTCCGACGACTCAGCCAACGACGGAACGGCCGCAACGGTCGAGCTGTTCGCTTCGCTCAAGGACGTCGGAGCCGAGGGATCCGGCATCTACTTCGGCCGCGATCCCAACGTCTTGTTCGTGAACATCCAGCACCCCGACAAGGCCCTCGCCGACGGGACGTGGATCATCAGCAGCCGCTGAGGTCGCCCGGCGGCCGCGTCGAGGGAGCATTGCGGTCGGAGAACGCGGCCCTCGGGCCGCGTTCTCGCGCGCGATACGGGCG